>CANJLU010000141.1 GCA_947475085.1 Coxiellaceae bacterium | reverse complement strand
CCCAGATCTGACCAGACACATCTTTATAACATTGCGTAACACCAGGCAATAAAGATCCATTCAGCTTGATTTCCAGCAAGAGAGGAATCATACGTTTTTTAGCTTTTACTTTGGATGCTTGTTTTGTTAAAAACTCTTTTCCTAACTTCGCGTTACTCTGTGTGCTTATTAAAGAAAAAATTATAAAACATACAATTAATACAAATTTAAAGCCTATGCAAAGTCGATTTTTTACTCTGTCCATTAATATTTGATTTAATATCCGTATAATTAATATTAGAATCGCCTTTTACTATCCAAGAATAAGAACCACGCGGGAAAATATAGGTGAAAGTCGAATGTTTTTTCATTATGGGTCCTTGCGACTCGTTAGACAATAATTGCCATTGATTTACAAATAAAGCAACGTTTCCGTCATTATATAAATTTAATTTGATGTGATGGGCATCTAAAGCTTTTAATGACCAAACTGCATTTTCAACGATATGTTGCGGTTGCACGAATAAGGGAAGTGAGATATCCATTAAAAAATACAATGTTTGACCTAATTTTTTTTGTCTTGGCTGTTGCACCTCTTTTAAATGCACTCGATAGGCTTTTTGCACTGTATTATAGATAGGGTGTCTTAAAGCAAAACGTATAACCTGAGTTTTATGCGCGGGCAATACAAATAAAGGTGGCGTCAGTAAGATATCATGAGATGTTTTATAAATATCTATACCTTTAGGACTCTGTTGCCAATCAAATAAGCTTAATTGCAATAAACTACGTTCATCGCTTCGGTTGGTAACTTTAAGCACGCCTATTCTTTGATTTAAGGATAAAGATAGTTGTACTGGAGTAACTTCTATGACATTGGCGCAAACATCTGAAATGAATAGGAGCGCTAAAATACAAAGCCAAGCCGTGTAGATTATTTTCATTTTTAACTACCCTTTTTCAATCCATTATATTTTTGTCAACTCTCAAAATATACAAATATGTATATTTTTTAGAAATTGAATCATTCATAATTAAAGCTGATGGCGTCTTAGAAAAGCATCAATAAGTGATAGTGATTAATACTGTATCATTATAGCTTCCAGCTACGGGTGTTAACCCAGCTGCTATTTGACCATATACTATGTTAGCTTGAATCCCTCCTGTACCTGTCCCTGCTACTGTGTCCGTTCCTATCACATTTCCCCAATTTAGTGTACGTCCTGCATCCCTAAAAAGAGCATATGCAAGATTTCCGGAAGGTGTTCCAGTCATTCTTCGAGTAGTCGTTGTTGCACCTGCAAATGTTCCCGGTCCCAATGAAATGGTATAAGCCGTGCCATTTGTACAATTTACTTCAATACCACCTGTCGCATTATTTAAGACCCCAGTATAATTACCAAAGTTTACTGACGTGATATTACCGAAAATACAAGCCGCTGCTACTGTGGCATTGACCGGTAAATTCCCAGTAGTTGTCGCAGCGAGTGCTGGTTGACTAAATAGTAAAACTAATACTACAAATAAAAGATTCTGTGCTTTGAACATAATCGACGTCCTTATCAAATAAAAATCCTGAGCACAAGGGGAGAATATATTGCTTTAAACAACTGATCAAGTAAAAAATCGTTTTATCGATTGCATTTAAAAACATCCTCTATCCATTTATACAAATTATCATTAAAAAGTGACCAAAATAGTCACTCGATCTAAATAAGTACCTGCACCAACCGCTTGATTTCTAGGAATTTCCCCATAAATAGTTATCACCTCTGTAGACCCTGTGGCTATCTGATGCAAGGTATTTTGCCCTATCACCGTACCGTACATGCGTTGATGACCGGCATCTTGGAAAAGACCGTAATTTAATTGTTGATTTCCTGCTTGTTTGGTTAACAGTCGATGATTTTCTGTTGCGCCTGCGCCTTGTCCTTTATCGATACCTATATCATAGGCTAAATTCGGTATACAGGAAACTGTCACCGTGCCTGTAGTATAATCTGGATTAGAATTGAGTGGGTAATAATTAGGAAATTGCATATTTGTTGTTGAACCAAAAGTACAGTTCGCCCCGCCACCTACGGTTGCCATAACTGCTAAGGTATTGGTAATAGTTAAACATTTGGCGTCTTGAAAAATTAAACAGAGTAAAATACTCATTGAAACCTTGATCAAAGAAGAAAGCATAACCCCCCCATTGTGACCTTAAAGCTTTTATAATTTTGTTTAATGATGAGTTTTTATTGAATACGCTTTAGGTCGCTTATATAAGTATGCGTAATAATTTATAATCATTAATATACTCTTCGCACTTGAATTTTTGTCTGCGTTGCCGCTCAATTCGCAATCCTCATGTATCTTGAATACACTCCGGTTGCTTCATTCTCGCTGCGCCTTGCCAAAAATCCCATTGCTGTGAGTATAATTCTAGTTAATATTTGCCGATTTAACGAATAAGGCTGGGTTTTATGCTCGAAAAAATAACACTGAAAAATAACTATGCTAATCTCATCGATGTTGGTCTGATTCGAATCAGCGGTAAAGACGCTAAGCGATTTTTACAAGGCCAATTAACGTGCGATTTGGAAGAAATCAATACAGAACAAAGCCGATTAGGCGCACACTGTGATGTTAAGGGACGAATCATTGCAATTTTTCGGTTATTTTTTTATCAACATGACTATTATTTTTTATTACAACAAAGTACCTTGCCACTTTTATTAGCTTCATTACAAAAATATGCAGTCTTTTCCAACGTTGTGTTAACGGAAGTCAGTGAAAATTGGCGAAAAATCGGCCTTTATGGCCCTACTATTAAAGATTTACTCAAAGAACAGGTATTATATATAACCAAAGAAAATGGTGTTGCAGAATCCAAGCATAAACTAAGTTTATCTATTCCAGGCCCTGTGCCTCGTATTATCTTGTTGGCTCCTGTTTCTGATGCTATCGGCTCAATCGAAACCAAATTTGAGCAGCAAAGTGTCAATCATTGGCATTTATTGGATATTATGGCTGGAATCCCGATTATTTACCCGGAAACCAGTGGCCAATTTACGCCGCATCAGCTTAATTTCCCAGAAATAGGCGGCGTGAGCTTTAACAAAGGTTGT
>CANJLU010000140.1 GCA_947475085.1 Coxiellaceae bacterium | reverse complement strand
GAATATGGTGCGAAGGCAGCTTTACCGATGTGGATTGATTTCATGCGCGTCGCATTAAAAGGCCAAGCTGAAAAAACTATGCCGCAACCCGCTGATATTGTAACGGCAAGTATCGATCCCGTTACCGGCAATCTATTACCTAACGGAACACCCGGCTCTATCTTAGAATATTTTCGCAAAGATGATTTAACTAGAATATCAACCCAAGAAGATACAACACCATTCAATGCGATTGATAATCCTGGTGAGGTTGCTGTAGATAACAATAATGCTGAAACTCAGGCACAAACTGAATCTCCAGCATCGGAAAAACCAGATAATAATGCGATAAGCAGTGAACCGGTTTTTTAAGCTTATAAACCGACAGCTCTTTCTAAACTGCGCTTGGTTTGCGGCCCCTCTAATACATGTTTCAATCGACCATCCGGCCCAATGACAAACGTCGTAGGTAAACCCGATATACCACGTATTCCAAAATTTGCTTTGGGATCATTCACTAAAGTAGGGAATATAACGCCACTTCGTTGTATATGTTGTTGCAAGTTACCTGGATCATCATAATTAAACCCAAACATGGCAACCTGGTCAGCATGTGCTCGATAAAATGCATTTAACTCAGGTATTTCGCCCATGCAATATCCACACCACGTTGCCCAATAACTCACCACTACCCATTTACCATTATAATTAGAAAGATTAAGATCCCTTACTATGCTAGCTCCCCATGCTAGGGTAGATACACTCAATAAAATGCTAGTAAATAGCACTAATTGAAAAATTTTACGCATAACTATCCCTCTTAAAAGAATTCAAATCGATCAATTTTGTGGCTTAACACCTAATAAGTTTATTGGATTTCAAATTGTATGATCAATCCATTAAACTTTAATTTTTGCAATAACTCAAGTGCTTAGCCTCTCGTTCAAAATTCATGCAAACGAATAAAACCTCGAATTAAACATGGTTCATCTCGTGGAATTAAGAATTTAAGTTCTTATAGTTCTTTTATTTTTCTCACAAGCTTGCTACCATGCGCGCTTACTTAGGGGTGCTTGCCTCCCGGACAAAACAAAAGCATTTTAATTGAGTTCTAGGCGAATTGGCTTTGAGAAACGGAGTTTACATAAGTAAATGAGTATTCGAAAAGACAATTCAACAACGAAATCAATTAAAAGGCGAATGTTTTTAGGGATCTAGCTGAGAAATACCCTTCTAACCTGATCGGGATAATGCCCGCGTAGGAAAAGTGCATGTTTAAATCACCCGCTGTGTTGGTAAGTAACGCAAGTTTGCGCTACCAAGATAAAATTCTATTTGACCAGTTAAATTTCCATTTGGCGGCAGGACAAACCACTTGCCTATTGGGTAAAAGCGGTATTGGCAAAAGTCGTTTTCTACAACTAATTGCCGGATTAAACACCCCACGTGCACATGTCAGCACTTGCGATCAAAAAGGCGTGTCCGGCCGGCTAACTTACATGCCACAAACGAATACTTTATTACCTTGGCTAAATATTTTAAATAATGTTGTCTTAGGCCATCGTCTAAGGTGTAGCCGCAAGCCCTACGCACAAGCGGGTGAATTATTAAAGCAACTAGGATTAGGTGACACCTTAAATAAATATCCAGCTCAATTATCCGGTGGGATGCAACAACGCGTTGCTTTAGCACGCGTACTTTTAGAAAAGCGGCCTATAGTATTAATGGACGAACCTTTTTCTGCCTTAGATACGATCACTCGATATCAACTACAAGAACTCACGGCGCAGGCTTTGAAAAATCATACCGTATTATTAGTCACGCATGATCCATTAGAAGCTCTACGTTTAGGACATCATATTGCGATCATGTCCGGTGAACCTGCAAAAATAAACTATATAAACTGCGAACTGAATGACTCGCCACCCCGATCACTTAATAATCCCAAATTATTACAATGGCAAGCCAAGCTTTTGCATCATCTATCTGCAGGAGCTTAAATAATGGTTCCATTTGTTGTTTTACGTAATCAGTTCATCAATGGTGTTACTCAGCTACAAAATTTACTCTCGTCCTCATGGCCTGCAAAAATCACTGCCAGTAAACAATTATTTTTCAGAATATATCCCTTATTTTTTCATAAATTTTGCATTCCCATTTGGTTTATTATCATTTGGGAATGTTTGATTCGTATTTTACAACTTCCCAATTATATATTACCCACTCCTTTTGAAGTTTTAAAAAGTCTTATGGATCACGCCGCATTAATTACATCAGAGACTTTACCAACGCTGGTCGAAATTCTCTTAGGTTTATCTTTTGGAATTATATTAGGCGTAACAATTGCAATTAGTATGTGTTTATTTCGACCATTACATAATTTCTTACTCCCATTATTATTGGCCAGCCAAGCTCTACCTGTATTTGCCATTGCTCCCCTATTGGTACTTTGGTTTGGTTATGGCGTCCTGGCTAAGATTATCACCACCACTTTTATGTTATTTTTTCCTATTACCAATAATTTTCTCGATGGCTTGAAGCAAACGCCGAAAAATTATTTAAATATGGCTGAGATGATGAATAGTAGTCGTTGGCAAATTCTCCTTCAAATCCGTATCCCTGCCGCATTACCTAATCTTGCCTCTGGCATCCGACTTGCAACAGCTATGGCCCCCTTAGGCGCCATTGTTGGAGAATGGGTTGGTTCTAATCAAGGCTTAGGTTTTTTATTGTTAAATGCTAACGCGCAGATGCAAATTGATCTCATGTTTGCCGTATTGCTGGTTATATTTTTTCTAGGAATTTTACTTTATTACCTGGTTGATACTTTAATCAAGCTGGCTCTGCCATGGGCATTATTACCCTCCCATTGAAAAAAACAAATCAATCAAAAAAAGAAACTTTTTATTTATGCAAATACAAAAAAAATTTATTATTTTAATGATCTTTTTGTTATTCACTCGCACTGTCGCGGCTAAACCATTAACGTTAATCCTAGATTGGTTAGTTAATCCCGATCACGCGGCAATTTTTGTAGCAAAAGAACATGGGTTTTTTACCCAAGAAGGGATACAAGTAAATATTATTGCGCCGAGTAATCCTGATGATGGTCCTAAACT
>CANJLU010000139.1 GCA_947475085.1 Coxiellaceae bacterium | reverse complement strand
TCTGAGCCTCCAAAGCCACGTAATTCACCAGTAGCATTCCCATTCAAAAGAAAAATATCTGGCATATTGCTACCAACAAACTGTTTGGGGCCTTCACCCACGTAAAATAAATTGGTCTCATTTGGAAAACCAAAAATAGAATGATGTCCATTTTCAAAAGCAAAATAGTTAATTCCGCTCTTGCGATTTGCATGTTCAAGGCCTATAGCACCTTCACATTGATAAGCGCCCGCTGCGGGCACGGGCTTGTTATTTCCAGTGGGTAAGCAAGTAAATTCGCTGTCGTCCGGTTTAATAGGCACATCATTTCTTAATTTAATGTTGTGCTTCTTTTCTAAAAGATTAATTCGACTTCTGTTTACATTAGGAAACGTTTCATCACAGACTTCACGGTATTTAGGAGAACCACAAATTTGCCCAATATCTGGAACCTCCAGGCACTGATCCTCTTGATAGACTTCTACATCATGGCAGTTTTTAACCACTTCTTGGATATCGGGGAAAAAATAGCGTCTAATTTCAGTATGATTCTTTAAGATTTCAAATTTTTGCTGCAATACATGCTTATATTGCTCAACTAAGTCAGCCTTCTCTACGAGATCTTTTGAGAAAGGGATGCCAATAAAAGCATAGACGCCTTCTCTAAGTTTCTGCCAATTAGTTAAATGTAATATCTCATCTAAACGACCAACGGATCGTACCGCATGATAGATTTGTACACCTAACAGTGTAAAAGCGCCGATTAGCTCCCCTGCGGGTCCAGTAAAATCAGAAATACCGGCGATTACTTCGCTGAGTTCAAGCACCTCGATACCGGCTTGTCCCAGTTCTATACCTAAAGTCAGGCTATCACCAATAATATTGGCTAGGGCTTCTTTATCACCGCCCTTTAAAGCTTTAATTTGCTCGTACAAATCCCAACCTATAAATAAAGAGGTTCCTCGTCTAACAAAAGCCTTACTAGTCCCGAGCAAAAACTTACCTAAATATTTTTGTCCTTTATTAATTAAACCTAATGCATGGATTTGTAACAGTGTCGAAGCAACTTCTGCGCCATATCCCAATCCTAACAAACCAAAATTAATGGCCACAGTTTCTGCATCACCACGCAGCAAAGCAACCAAGGTATCCTTAGCAATTAAACCGTGCATTAGGCTGGCAGAAACACTGCTAACCAAGTTTAATTTTGGTCTTATTTGTTCAATGTAGATAAGTCGACGTAACGTTCGTTCATCCTTACCAGAAATTATTTTGGCTTTTGCTACCACTTCTAATAGCAATTGTGATTTTTTTGCTTCATCCATACCATGAATGTATTTTATAAATGCAGTACTATCGATATGCATTTCATCAAATTTATTTTTATTATCCGCAATATTAAATTCATCAATATCGGATTGTGAATATAAACAAGCTTCTCCTATAGAACGTTTTCTTCTATTTCCTGAACCTGAAAAACAAGGTTTTTTAGCCGAAAAGCTTTCATCCTCATCACTATCATCAGGATTTTTTCTTTTATTATCCGTTACCTTCGGCGCTAGATTAAGCTTTTGAATTTCTTGCATATCCATATTGGTAATAAAGTCAGCAAAACTTTTAAGATTTTCCTGGTTCAAATACTCTGCTAATTCAAGATTTTGTGTAGCAGGGATTTGTGGGGGAGGCAATGCTGGATCCTGAGAGAATAAAGATAAATCGAAGTCGAACGTTGACTCTTGTGAGGCTAATCCTGGACTAAGAATATCCATTAAATCAGCATTTTCTGCGGAATTTACCGGCGAATCTTGCGTATCATGTGCTATTACAGGTGTATTTTGATTAACCATCGGCACTGGGAAATTTTGTAACAATCTATCATTAATAATAGATGGCCGATTTTCTATGTCTCTAAGAACACTACTCAGTGGATAATAGATCTGATCGTGAAACCAAGCTTCGCAACTCGCAGTAGATTTAGTATCACTTTTTAGCAACTGCTTCAGCTGATTAATCTCATCAGGATGAAATATTAATTTTTTTGCTTGCTCATCAACTTTAAATTCAGGTAAAAAAACTTCTATGCTTAAGGGCCTTGCATAGTCTTTATGATTTTGCAGCCTGCGTTTTACCGTACGATAGTTTTGTCCGATATCTGGTTTGGTCGGCATTGCATGAACCAATTTTTTAGTCAATCTATCAAAAACGACTGCTTGAGGAGATATTTTATCACCCAGATCCGTAGCCATAATTTGGAACTTATGGGCGGTTGTTGGATTATTTTCTAAGGCATAAAATTGTTTGAGAACAAAATCAATATTATTATCCGATATTTCCTGGTTCTGCATACTACGGTCTCTACCGCCCGATAACCAAATATGCACAGGATTATTTCCAAGAAACTGCGCTAAAAGTTGGTCTCTAAATATTAATGGACTACTGAATCTATCCACATGATATAAGCACGTAATTTCAGCAAGCGGATCGTGAGCGACAACTACAACACATTGTTGAATATTGTAAGTACCTATATTTTCATTCCGCGCTATCCCCACTTCCCGCTGTAATATAAGCCGAGCTGATGCATCCGTAGGACCTTGCCCGAGCTGGTAAACTTCACTGTAATGGTAGGATGCTTTAAATTTTAAATCTTCTCGATTAGCACCATGCAGTTCAGAGTCGGAAAGTTGATTAAGTTCTTGATATAAGCTCGCTAAGATCAAATGCGCCACTAAGCGTTCTTTTTGGGTGACGAGACTATTTATTAAGGTATTGATATTTTTTGATTCATACACTGAAGCTTGTTGGTTTTCTATGTAAATCTTAACTAATTCTTGTGCCGTGCTTTCAAGTAACCAATAATCTTTTTGCTGATAAGCGATTTCAATAATTTTCTCTAAAATTTCCGGAATTTTCGTCTCTTGATTAGTATTTTGGTAAGAAAATTTTAATAGCGTATAGGTATTAACAAGTTCATTAGAATTAGGCGCAGCTTGTTTATATAATTCAACCGCATGTTCTAAACTGGTCACCACTAATGGATCAGCAAGGTTTTGACTATACTGAGTTAAAACCGCGTTATAAATTCCCGTAGCTATTTGATATTCTTGGGAATTAACATCAATAATAGACTGAGTGATTTTCAGTTCTGGAAAACTAGAGTCCAGCTGTAGTTGC
>CANJLU010000138.1 GCA_947475085.1 Coxiellaceae bacterium | reverse complement strand
TTCCTTATCTTAAGGGTATTTTTTTCTACAGAAAAGACCACCCCATGGCTCCTATTTTTATTGTCGCCAGCGTTTTTTATCTCTTACTTTCTTTATGACGCCCATTCTGCACTGCGAAAAGAAAATTTAGTTTTTTTGGCGTTGGCCATTCTCGTAAACGGCCTATTGGGAAAGACCATTAAAACCCCATATTTATTTGCAGCTCTCACAATTTACAGCATTGCGGTTTTATCCCATGAAATCGCGTCTTTTTGTCTGCCTTTTTTTCTTTACCCCCTCTATATTTTTCGTCGCAATAATGGCTATCCCCCTATTTTATTGAAAATAGGCCTGTCTTTTTGCGTGGTATCGGTCTTGGGCTTAATTTTGGCAATTTTTTTTAAGGGCAATAGCCTAATAGTAGAAAAGATTTGTGCATCACTATTGCAGCGCGGGCTTGAGGAGGCACTTTGCGGATACTCCATTCCATTTTTAGCATCTAATACGCTAGAGGCTTACACCTATGTCTTAACGCAGGTATCAAAACGCCCCTATATTCCCTTATATCTCATCTGCCTATTACTAAGCGCAATCCCATTTCTTTTGTCTAGTTGGATCCGACTACGCAGTACGCAGCTCTTATTGGTAATTGGCGTAGTTTCCTTTGTGCCACTTTTTTTGACCGGTATCGATTGGGGCCGATGGATTTATGTGTTTGTAGTTTTGGTAACGCTCTGTTTATTTTGGTATGCAACTCAAAAACCCATTCAGCTCAGCAAAATATCGCCATGGATTGTGTTCATCTTTGTTTCGGCATGGACTCTGCCGGCCATTGTTGCGAAATCGGATGGCATATTAGGACCGCAGATGAACTTTTTGCCTAACCTAGGGCTAATTGATGTTACGTACCGGCAATTCAGTAAAGAGCCTAAAGCTGATCCAATCGAAAATGCCTTAAAGCCTTTTTTGACTAAATATAAAAAAATAATTTACTACCCATTAGAAAAAAATTCTCCATCACAGCACCATCTTTCTTTATTAGCAATCAAAAATGGAATTAGCATCAACACCAGCCTTGCAAATGCAATAGGCACATCTCGCTTTTTAAATTTTCATTCCAATCAATTTATTGAAATGGAAAATCAAAAAAATGAAAGCGACCTTAATGAGGGTCATATTGACCCGCAAACCCTTTATATTTTTCAGAAAAAAAGCTTAAATCTGCCGATGTTAATTTCTACATTAAGGCCGAATCATGATGTGCTTATTAGCGTCGGAGATGATCTAGTATTGGCTCCAAGCTGGAAGACCTGTACCACTTGTTTGCCTAAAGGAATTGCTAATTCGTATGATTTAGGAGTCCTTAGTACGATTAGTAAAAATAAACCCATTTCTTTTGCAGCGTCATCTCAAGGTAAAAATATTTTACTCGCAAATGGCTGGTATGATTTTTCAGAGGACTGGGGAACGTGGTCCGTAGCCCCGCAAGCTAAATTAATATTACCGGTGCCACAAGGCAATCCGAAGACCATTAATTTGCAAATGCGGGCTTTTGTTTTAGGTGCTCCGGGCTATCAATTTATTCAAGCTACTGTGAATGGCGTTTTGCAAGAGCCCCTAAGATTAAAAAACTTTGAGAATAATAGTATTACCATTAACTTACCCCCAAATATGGCGACCCAAAAGTTTCTGGTAATTGATTTTGATATTCCTAATTTAAGAAGTCCATTTAACCTTGGTGTTGGTGATGATCGTAGATTACTGGGTATTGGGATGAAATCGGCTCTGTTTGAGTAAATAATTTTAATGAATTCGAAAAATCCTCTAGCCCTTGGCATTCATTCACTTTAAATTCATTTTTTATTAGTACCTACAAGCGCTATTAATAGCTAGGCTAAAGAGCCTTATTGCCGGTCGTGCTTGAGTAATGCGGGTAAATTATAGGAAGCCCATTTTGAGAAATATTTTTGCACCTCATGCGAGCCGTATTCAGAAATATGACCTTCATCGCGGTGTAGGGGTAGGCTATTTTTAACAAAAGAGCATTTACTGGTCTCGCAATACATATCATTTGGTTCAAAAAACAATACATTTGGATTGCTTATAGATAGTTGACTAATGAGAGGCATAAATTTCTCAAAAACATTTTTTCTTTGCGAGTCATTAAACGAACAATCTTTGGGATTAGGATTAAAGGGTGAGCCAAAGCAAGATTTGGGGTTAAATTCAATCCTCATATCGGGTGTAAAGATGATTACTCTTAATCCATGCGACTCAAAGAAATCAATTCGCTTCTTCAGTTTGGCGATGTACTCTTGGCCAGGATCCCTCGTAAGTCCAGCCAAAATGACATACTTTAAAGATGGAGTAGTGGTAATCAGCGAATCAATAAATTCCTTTTGTGCATAGCTTCTTCTGCCATAGCATGGGCTTTTATTATCAAGCGTATAGTTTTCCATTGGTACAACATCGCATGTACCAATAGAAAGAATGGAATGTTGAACTAGATTGCTATTTGCGATGAGGCCTGGGTAATATTGATTTGCTTGGCTGGTACCCAAAATAATGATGTTTGGGGATTGCGTTTTATTCTGAATGCAAAACCACCAACCATAGGTCTGAGCTTCATTAAAGCGATAAGCATCATTGCACAATTTATTCTGAGAGTATTCCCATAAGTCACCCCTAAATTGCCTACTGGCTTCTTTGGATAAATTGAAGTTTTTGATGGAGTCTCTATTAGGGATGCCATGATCTAGGTAGGTATAAAGGCCCACGAATAAAACAATTACCATTAAAAAAGTTAACGCTGGGATAGCGATGAAATTACTTAGTTTTCTAACGGGCTTTTCTATGGCCCAATAAGTAAAAATGGCCAAAGCAAAGGAAATCAATATTGCGATTAATTTGAGGCGAATTTGTGGCTCGCCACCTGTGCTGATTCTGAGAAATGACAGAATGGGCCAGTGCCATAAATAGAGCGGATAACTAATCAGGCCGATATAGACAAGCACCTTATTGGATAGCAAGTACCTATTGATGATCCCATTACTGCCCGCCAGGATTAAGAAAGCAGAACCGAGGGTTGGTAATAAAGCCCACCAACCTGGAAAGGGCTTTAGTTTATTGATCAATAAAAGGCTTAGAACAAGTAGTGCAATACCACAAATCGAGAAAAAATTAGCTTTGAATAGATAACGCGAATCCGTAATTTGCTTTAATGGTCGATGAG
>CANJLU010000137.1 GCA_947475085.1 Coxiellaceae bacterium | reverse complement strand
GCAGTAGATTGGTTTGAAGCGATTACTGAAGACTATTTAGTACCGGGCGGAAAACCACTGCATTATCTTAATCGTATACGCGAAAACTATCCCTTAGTGATGCATGGTGTTTCTTTATCGATAGGAAGTTGTGATCCGCTTAATACAGAATATTTAACAAAGGTAAAAATATTGGCTGATAAAATACAGCCGGCCTGGATCTCCGATCATTTATGTTGGACAGGGGTTGATGGCTTAAATATGCACGACTTATTGCCATTACCTTACACTGAAGAAGCGTTGAAACACGTGGTTGATCGTGTTAAACAAGTACAAGATTTCTTAGGTCGACAGATTTTGTTAGAAAATGTTTCAAGTTACATAGAATATCGCGATTCTAACGTAACGGAATGGGAATTTTTAACCGCTATAGCCGAACAAGCCGACTGTTTTATTTTACTCGATATTAATAATATCTATGTCAGCTCTGTCAATCATCATTTCGATCCATTAGACTATTTAAATGCAATGCCTATCCATCGAGTACGGCAGTTTCATTTAGCAGGACATAAAAACTGTGGTGATTATATTATTGATACACATGATGCACCGATTATCGATGGCGTTTGGTCTCTGTATGAGCAAGCCGTAAAAAGATTTGGACGAGTGGCTACCATGATAGAACGTGACGATGATATACCCGGGTTTCCAGTTTTATTTGCTGAGTTACAACAGGCCAAAAAGATAGCAGAAAATAGTTGGAAAGAAAATGTCTGCATTAGCTAATTTGCAACACGACTTGCAAATCCATTTAATCGAAGAAGATGAGCGCATCTTAAATCGCTTAGTATTGCCAGTAAAAGGCACGCTACACGAACGTTTGGCAGTCTATGGCAACGCATATGCTTGGCGCTTAATAGATGCTTTAGAACAAGAATATGGCTTGTTAGCTAAGCTATTAGGTGATGAAGCCTTTACCGAACTGGCAGAAGCCTTTATCGATCGTTATCCTTCACAGTTTTATTCGATAGCAAAATTTAGCGAGCCCTTAGCACAATTTTTAAGCGAAGACGCAGTTTATTCTAAGCAGGGACATTTAAGTGAATTAGCCCAATTGATTAAAGCCTTGATCACGAGTTTAGAAGCTGCCGATGCACCTTACTTGAACTTTGCAGCATTAGCCAATGTGGCTGAACAAAATTGGCCGTCCTTATGCTTTCAATTTCATCCATCAGTACAATATTTTAACTTTAATTACAATAGTTATGCGATATGGCAAGCCTTAGTCCAAGAAAAACCGCTACCAGAAGCCTTGATGACTAAGAGTCATTGCGTAGTTTGGCGTAAAGGATTACAGTCATACGCAATTGCTTTAACCGAAGCAGAAGCATTAGTCTTAAATCTACTCCAGCAAGGTTCATGCTTTGCAGATGTCTGCGAAGCAGTTTATGATAAAGGCTTTATGAGTGAGTCCCAGGCAGCTAATTTTGTAGGCAATTTATTAGCACATTGGCTGAATAATCATTTATTTTCGGAGGTTCAACTCTCTTAAATGGCGACACGATATATATTCATTACCGGTGGCGTAGTTTCTTCCTTAGGAAAAGGTATTGCTGCAGCTTCCTTAGGAGCCATTTTAGAGTCTAGGGGACTAAAAGTTAGCTTATTAAAGTTGGATCCCTATTTGAATCTTGATCCAGGCACGATGAGTCCTTATCAGCATGGTGAAGTGTTTGTCACTGAAGATGGAGCAGAAACCGATTTAGATTTAGGTCATTATGAACGTTTTGTGCGCGCCAAAATGACCAAAGACAACAATTTTACCGCAGGACAGATTTATGCTCGCGTATTACGTAAAGAACGCCGTGGTGATTACTTAGGCGGCACCGTCCAAGTTATTCCACACGTCACTGATGAAATCAAACAAGCTATTTTAAAAGGGGCGCATGGAGCGGATATTGCTTTAGTGGAAATTGGTGGAACGGTCGGTGATATAGAGTCTTTACCCTTTTTAGAAGCTATTCGGCAATTACGTATCGAACTTGGTAGCCAATTCACCTTATTTATTCACTTAACCTTAGTGCCTTATATTAGCACTGCTGGTGAGATAAAAACTAAGCCTACTCAGCATTCAACCAAAGAACTGCGCTCGATTGGTATTCAAGCGGATATGCTTATCTGCCGTTCCAAGGAAGAGATTCCAGAACATGCGCGTGAAAAAATTGCTTTGTTTACCAATGTCGAACTCTCAGGTGTCATTTCCTTACCCGATGTGAATAATATTTATCGGATACCTTTATTGCTGCACCAGCAAAGTGTGGATGAAAGGGTATTGCAGCGCTTTGGTTTGAAAGATTATCCGCCCGCCGATTTAAAAGCTTGGGCAGAAGTGGTTGCGGCTAAAGAAAATCCTACCGCCGAAGTCAAAATTGGTATGGTTGGAAAATATATGGGTCTGGCTGATTCCTATAAATCCTTGAGCGAAGCTTTAATACATGCAGGGATTAAAACGCATACGCATGTGAATGTGGTGTATATCGACGCTGAAGCCTTAGAACAGCAGGGCGTAAAATTACTTGAGCCTCTAGATGCTATTTTGGTACCGGGAGGTTTTGGAAAACGAGGAATAGCCGGCAAGATTCTGGCGGCACAATATGCGCGAGAAAATAAGATTCCTTATTTAGGGATTTGTTTAGGCATGCAAACGGCTTTAATCGAGTTTGCTCGTCATGTGGCCGGATTAAACAATGCGCATAGTACGGAATTTGATGTCGATACACCGTATCCAGTTGTCGCTTTGGTAACAGAATGGACGACTGCTGATGGTCAACTTGAGAAGCGCGATAAAAATTCAGATCTCGGTGGAACGATGCGTTTAGGTGGTCAAATTTGCTGCCTAAAGCAAGGAACCAAAGTCAGAGAGTTATACGGTCATGATAGTATTCTTGAGCGCCACCGACATCGTTATGAAGTGAATAATCAATTATTACCTGCATTAGAAAAAGGTGGTTTAATTGTTTCTGGCCGTTCCGAAGATGGGACTTTGGTAGAGATGATCGAATTAGAAAACCATCCTTGGTTTATAGGTTGTCAATTTCATCCGGAATTTACATCCAATCCGCGCGATGGTCATCCTTTATTTGTCGGCTTTGTCGAGGCAGCAAAATTGCAGCATAAACATTTAACTGAAAGCTCAACTCATTCGCCTACTAGTTTTTTGTAATCTAATATCTTAATTAACTAACAGCTTTGGGTTTAATACAAGACACCATACACCTAATTCCAAAGGGGTATG
>CANJLU010000136.1 GCA_947475085.1 Coxiellaceae bacterium | reverse complement strand
ATACACGCCGCGGCTTGTGGTGCAGTGGCGCCTTTGTGTACCGTCCAAGCACGGACTTCTTTGACGCCTGCGGTAAAATAGGTTTGTAGATCTAATAATCCATAACCGGCATGTATTAAACGATCTAAACCGGTTTCAGTTAAACCACATTCTTGTAAAAATTCTTGTTTTTCGTCATCACTCAAATCGATACAGTCTTCTTCTAATTTAGCACAAATCGCGACCACTTTGGCTTGGTCTGTTATTGCATAAGTTTCTAATTGCTCGAGTAAGGGATTATTCACAAAACCCTTTTCATCCACATTGGCAATATATAACGTTGATTTAAGTGTTAAGAAAGAATACGGGCGTAATAAGTTTAATTCTTCAGGACTGAAATCGAGTTGACGTAATAAATGACCTTGGTTTAATTCCGGAATGATGCGCTCTAATAAGCGCTTACTTTGCTGTGCCGATTTGTCATTAGATTTGCTGGCTTTATTAAGACGTAGTACCACTTTTTCAGCACTCTCTAAATCGGCTAAAGCTAATTCAGTATGAATAGTTTGTACATCAGCAACGGGATCCACAAGTCCGGCGACATGGACTACATCGGCATCGTTAAAGCAGCGTACCACATGCACAATCGCATCGACTTCGCGTATATGTGCTAAAAATTTATTGCCTAAACCTTCGCCTTGCGCAGCTCCTTGCACTAAACCCGCGATATCAACGAACTCCATGCTGGTAGGGATTATTTTTTGCGGTTTTACAATCTTGGCCAGTTCATTAAGACGAGGATCGGGAACAGGAACGATACCGACATTCGGTTCAATGGTGCAAAAAGGGTAGTTGGCGGCTGCAATGCCGGCTTTAGTTAATGCATTAAATAAAGTGGATTTTCCCACATTGGGAAGCCCAACGATGCCGCATTTAAATCCCATAAAATTTCCCGTTATTCTTGTTGAGTGTGTAACATTTGCATGGCTTGCGCTTGATTGCCTTCGACAAACATCGTTAACGTAGTCAGCGCTTGTTCGATAGCGAGCTCTATTCTTTGTTTATCGGCGATAGAAGGCGAGCTTAAAACATAATCGTGCACGCGATCACGATGCCCAGGATGACCAATTCCCAGTCGTAACCGCCAAAAGTCTTTACTGTGTAAGTGCGTAACAATATCTTTTAAACCATTATGTCCACCATCGCCTCCGCCTTGTTTGTAACGGGCTACACCGGGTAATAGATCTAAATCGTCATGGACGATTAATATGGATTCAATGGGGAGATGATAAAAATGGGCTATGGCCTTGATTGCACGCCCCGAATCATTCATATAAGTGTTAGGGATGAGCAACCAACATTTACCCGTGCTAAGCGACCAAGCAGTCACCGAGGCATGGAATTTATTTTCCACCTTTAAAGGAGATAAGGAATACTGATTGAGCAGTGTATTGATCAGCCACGCTCCGGCATTATGCCGGCTTTTTGCGTAGTCCTTCCCAGGATTCGCTAAGCCGGCAATCAGCTGTATGGGATGAGTTGCCATACGATAGAGTTAGTTTTTATCTTTTTCGGCCTTTTCTTTACCTTCACTCGCAGCTTGTTCGGCATCATCTTTGACGTTAATTGCTGGTACTTCAGCCGATTCAGGCGCTGCAGTGAGATCTTCTTCGACTACCGCACGTGGTATATGGATATTGACCACCGGCCGGTCATCTTCATGACTGATGGCTGCGGTTAGTTCGACACCTTCCGGTAAATTAAGCTGGGATAATAAAATGGATTCATCGAGCCCTAACTGTGCTACATCGACTTCAATGTATTCTGGAAGTACTCCCGGTAAGCAGCGAACTTCGACACTGTTTAATAGCTTGGTCAGCACACCGCCCGCGTCTTTAACACCCGGCGCAGCTGCTTCGCCTTTAAAATGTAGGGGTACGGACATAGTAATTTTTTCTTTGGCCGATACGCGCATTAAGTCGACGTGCAGGATACGCGGCTTGTAGGCATGCCGTTGCAGGTCTTTTAACACGGCTTTTTGCTCGATGCCATCGATCTTGATAGTTAAAATATGCGAGTAAAAAGCTTCATTTTCCAGCGCGCGTAATATCTGATTATGCTCTAAGGAGACCGGTAAAGGTGGCTCTGAAGCACCATATAAAATAGCGGGGACGCGATTCTCAAGACGGCGGAGACGGCGGCTCGCACCCGACCCAAACACCTCACGAGTTTCAGCGTGGAGTTCAAATAAGTGATTCGTAGACATAGGTTTTCCTCAAAATTCAATAAAATACTCATCCCGCGACCAGGATAGGTGTGGGGTAGTTTACGGGGATTTTCGGCAAACTTCCAGGTGTTTTTTTTAGCTATGGCACATCGTTTGGCTTGGCAAAAGCAATTTTTAAACTCTACAGAGGGCTTCTTTTTTGTAGCTTGCAAAGTTAATGAGGCCTTAAGTTTCGATGGGTACAATAAATAAAGTACATCTTAAAAAAATAATTCGCTATCGGGAGATTGTATGTCTAATTCTGTAGCTATCCCATCCGAACTTCATTTCATCTGGCTTGGTAGTCCTTTACCGAAGAAATATCTCATTACACTATTACAGCTTATTCCGATTGCTCGGCGTTCAGGATTTAAGATTAATTTATGGGTTGATCATCCCTCCAATTTTTATCACTCTGTGGCTAGATATATGCCTGATCTGGAATTGTCTGCACAGAGTTCATTTTTACAGATTAAAGAGCTTGAAGAGTTAAAGCATGAAATGAAAAATAATGATTTTTTTTCACAGAAAAATGATCCTGATAAAATCAAGGATGACATTAATAAAGGCGCTTTTACTCGAAGTCAAGATCGATATAGTGATTTTTGGCAGTGTGTTGATCGTGAAATGATCGGTGCAAAGAATCTTGCTGCAGCCTCTGATTTGTTGCGCTACGCTCTCCTCTATTTAAAAGGAGGGTATTATTTTGATACCGATACGAAATTTGATTTTTTTAAGATTATTCGTGATCAAAATCGTAAATGGCTAATACAATCGCTACTACTTGATGAGAAATACAAGCTTTATGCTGATCAATTTCCTCTAGAGTTTTCATCGGTTTGGGGGCGTAATGATATCCTTGCGGCGGTGCCTGAACATCCCATTTTAAAAATGGTAATAGAGTATGCGTTACTCTTTTTCAATATGTATGATACATTAAATTTCAGCAGCCCTAAGATCATAAGGCCTGTGACCATGATGGATATGAAACGATATAATCCGGATAGAAAATCGAAGAGCGATAATCCACGCCTTGAGTTAACCATGGAATCGAGCGGACCGACTTTACTTACTGCTACTATAACCGAATACAAGAACACATGTGAGCAGGTGCAAGATCCTGCAATAAAAAGTCAATTAGATACGTTGGATGTGGGTGCGTTTGCTCATTTTAAGAGTATTAAATCTCCCCCAATATCGTTCGCGAACT
>CANJLU010000135.1 GCA_947475085.1 Coxiellaceae bacterium | reverse complement strand
TATCGAACAACGCCTTTGTCCAATCACTCTGCCCATTTAACTCACCGATTTCCACAGTCTCGTTATTTATAACTTGTGTATTTATCTGACGAGTTGCTGTACGCACAATTTGTCTTTGTTCAACTAACGCCCTACAAAGAGATTTGCCAACAAATCCATTGGATCCACTTACAAGTATCATTTTTGAACCTAGTCTGTATACATTTTGTTTCTGAAATATCGCACGGTATCAAAAGTTAATTTGATTGCACAATTATTTTTGAATTTCAAAACAGCGTTAGATGCCAAAAAACCCAAAAAGTTGTTTTTGCCTGAAATTAATACACAAAAATTAACGGCTTTATGCGATTCATATTGAGTAGGACTATATAATAGCATTATTCATAGTGAAACTTTAACATGGCGTTTGGGTTGCTCACACCCTAGTGAGACAAAGACGTGACCTTTTCTACGCCTAACAAAAAAGCGACAGACACTTTGCCTCAGAAAGGGTAACAAGAAGTAGAAAATGTCAAAATACCTGCCTTTATCAAGTTCGCCAAGACTATCAAAGTGCATTGATTTAGGACTAGTCCATTTTATTACGTATCACCAACAGTATTCTTGATGGTACCTAAATTACATTACTCTTGATTCTGCTCAAATGATTCTTCAAATCCCCACAGTAGCCACCCATATACAGTTTGTTTTAAAATGACCTATAAACAATTTCACAAAAATAAGAAATATCAACAAAAAAGGGGAGGATTGTTAGTTGCCCCAGACTCTATTTAATTACGAATTAAAGTAGAAATTACTTCATTAAGCACGTCAACAACTCTAACTTGCTGTTCCTTGGTAATGCCCACCCAAAGAGGCAATCGGATCAAACGCTCGGATGAACTGTTCGTCACATTCAACCCACCATGAGCACGACCATAATGCTGGCCAGCGGGGGATGAGTGCAAAGGCACGTAATGGAAAACAGCCCCAATGTCATTACGTTTAAACTCGTCCAATACCTTTTGCCGATCAATTTCAGGGGAAAGTAGCACGTAATACATGTGTGCATTGTGCTGGCAGTCATCAGGTATGATGGGACGACGAAGAACGCCCGTCGATTCCAGTAACTCAAGCATCTCGTGATAACATTCCCAACTGGCCAGACGGTCTTGCGTGATACGATCAGCCTCTTCAAGTTGCGCCCATAGAAAGGCGGCGATTAATTCACCCGGCAGAAACGATGAACCTACTTCTTGCCAAGTGTATTTATCGACTTCGCCCCGGAAAAACCGACTGCGATCCGTGCCTTTTTCTCGAATAATCTCTGCTCGCAAGGCCAGTTCAGGTTTATTAACCAGTAACGCTCCACCCTCGCCTGAGATCACATTCTTAGTCTCGTGGAAACTATAGGCACCCAAGTCGCCAATACTACCCAAGGGGCGTCCTTTATAACTCGCCATCACTCCCTGCGCAGCATCTTCCACCACTTTTAGATTATGGCGTTGGGCGATAGCCATGATCGTATCCATCTCACAAGCCACACCCGCGTAATGAACTGGCGCAATTGCTTTAGTGCGCATCGTAATGGCGGCCTCAATCAAGCGCTCATCGAGGTTCAGCGTATCTTCCCGTATATCCACGAAGACAGGCACGCCACCTCTCAACACAAAGGCGTTCGCGGTGGACACAAAAGTATAGGAAGGCATAATGATCTCGTCGCCCGGCTGAATGTCGAGCAACAAAGCCGCTATTTCCAGAGCTGCTGTACAAGAGTGGGTCAATAAGGCTTTACTACAACCAGTTCTGTCTTCCAACCAGCGATGGCACTTTTGAGTAAAGGGCCCATCGCCAGCCAAGCGTCCATTAAAATGAGACTCGGCGATGTAATAAAGTTCTTTGCCCGTCATATAGGGCCAATTAAACGGAATATTCTCTAATTTCATACTATTTTAATTCTTCAACAAACCAAATACAGCTTAATGGACAAGTAACATTTCAAACTTTTCTTTGATGTTTTCTAACAGAAATAAGTTAATTCAATTACTTATGTGTACTAATTATTTGCATCAATTATTTTATTTACGTGTCAACGTACAGTCTATGACAGGTTGTAACGTAACTGGAATTAGTCCAGTAAGGTGATGTAGACGAAAATAAAGCAAAACTTTAATAAAAGCCCTAATCCCTTTAGAGCGACGTGCTGCAAATTCTTTGTCATAAATAACTCTTGCTAATGTTAACACTAAAAATTGCCGATTAAACTCTGCGCTTATCTCTGGGATTTGGCTGACAAGCTTACTAACCTGTGTGACAGAAATCCAATTGAGTGATTGCCAAGTACCAATAGGGTCTGGCATGTCGCTACCATAGATTTTTTTGCCAAAAACCTTTTCAGTCAACGATTTTGAAAACAATGTGGGAATATTAAAATGCTGCTCATATGGAAATGCATAGTTGGCACAGGTGAAATGATAACGTGCTTTACTATGCAGACTCCTACCAACATTGGTAATTACTGCTTTCACATCACTGACGTGTTCCATAACATTCACAGAAAACGCATAATCAAAACGATCAATTATCGATAAATCTTCGGCTCGCTGATTAAGCATTTCAGGCACGCAATCAAGCACTTCTGCTCTTTCTAACACCAGTTCTCGTAAACGATCAAAATGTGAAAAGCCATCACCGACAGGTTCTAAGGCGACAACCTTAAATCCTTCTCTTACCAACTGACAACTCAATAATAATGATCCTGCCCCTACTTCCAGAATTGTCGCCCCTTTAGTTAATTGAGTGAGATCATCGGTAATATATCTACGGCCAAATAATGCCTCTTCTCTGTAAATATTAAAAATAGTGAGCATATTTGGCTCATTAACACACACATGATTTTGTATGTCATTTAACCACGCTTCCATTAAAGCGAGATTATCAAGCTTAGACATTAGCTTTTCACTCCAAGAACAATACCCGTCAGTATGAGCGTGATAGAGGCAAGTCGCATGAACGTGACCGCTTCAGATATAAAGTACCAGCCACCCGCGATTACTAATATAAAAGTAATACCAATATACACAGGAAAGGCGACCACTAAAGGTAGTTTGATAATGACATACATCCATAGCAGTGATGAAAGGAATGCGGTAAGATAAGCAGATAGAATAAATGGGTCGGAGAGATATTTAAGTATTCGTGGGAGTAAGGGCAATGATTGTATATCAACTACCTCAATGTTTAGCATTCGCCATTTCAACATAATTTGGCTATAGGCAACTAATAAAGCAACTGGAAAAGTGAGTAATAAAGTTTTCATTTGTTTCGTCTTGTCATTTTGTTTCAAGAATTACCATTTACAGTATGGTTTTCTATTATTGTCATAACCAATCAATTATCAAACCATCACCCCTTTATCAGCATCAATCAAGGCAATTTTTTTGGCGGGTGACCCTCTATATTCACAAAGTGGATTAGTGTTTTTTGTAATCAGCGTTTGCGCACCTATCAATGTTTCATCACCGATAACTATCTGTTGTAAAACGGTACTTG
>CANJLU010000134.1 GCA_947475085.1 Coxiellaceae bacterium | reverse complement strand
TGCTGAGTCTTAGGGATAATGACTATAGAAAAAACCTTTCTTGCATTATCGATAATAATTTTTATTGGGTAATATCGCCGGTTGCCGATGGAAATTGCGGGCTGTATGCCTTTGCTTGCGGATTAATTGATGCCATCACTCGCAATCAACTAATTTTAGATAAACATTTATTCGAAGACTTTAGGGAAAAAGTATTAAACAATCTAGCTTCCTGCCCTCTCAAAAAACTGTTAAAAAATCCTTCGCTCTGTTTTATTGAATTTAAAGCCTTTCTACATCAACAAAGTTCACGTCAAGGACTTATTAACTTAACTGCATTACTTTCCAATCCCTTACGTAAAATCGGCTATGCGGGTTATCTTGCGCTTTTAAATCAAGAAACTCAATTGACCGATCTTGAACCAGAAGATAAAAAATTAAATCAAGATGGAAATTACGTGGGATTTGAAATTCTTATTGCTTTAGCCAACTATTTTAAAATAGAAATAAACTTAATCGCCTACAATCCGAATCTTAAGCGTTATTATTGGGCACAAACTCCATTAGATAAATCTAAGTCCTTATTTACACTAGTCAATGTAAGCTCGCATTGGAATTATTTATTACCGAAAGAACAAGCAGATGGTTTAGCTAAATTTTTGCCAGAAGAAATTGATCTTCCACAGCCCTCTAAACCTTTATCGGAAAAAACAAGTAAGAAACTGAAAAAAAATATTGCCAAATTACCTACTATAATAAAAATATTTTCTCAAGAGTTAAAAAAAACTTTTAAACTCCATGGAATCTTCAATAGTGATCAAGAGAAATTAATCTGCCCCGAAGAAAATTTATGTTTAAAACGAAAATCCTCATCCTGTCTACCCTTGTTTTTTAACTGTTCAACACCTGAAGTTCCAGACCTTATTCCAACTACTTCTAAAACTTATAATCGATAATTAAAGGAGCATGATCTGAAAAGCGTTGATCTTTATAAATCCCAACCGATTTAATTTTATTCTTAAGTCCGGGTGTAATGATTTGATAATCAATCCTCCATCCGACATTATTATCCCAAGCACGTCCGCGATTTGACCACCAGGTATATTGTTCGGCTTGTTGATTCATCTCTCGGAAAGCATCCACATAACCTACGGGTCCTAATAGCTCATCCAACCAAGCCCGCTCTTCAGGTAAAAAGCCAGAATTTTTTTGATTGCTACGCCAATTTTTTAAATCGATGGCTTGATGCGCAATATTCCAATCTCCACAAATAATAAAATCGTGTTCTTGCTGGCATTGTTTTTTCAAAATAGGTAAATAATGATCTAAAAATTGAAATTTAAGCTGCTGACGTAATTCACCACTACTACCTGATGGCATATATAACGAAGCAACACTCAATCTAGGAAAATTCAGCTGAAGATAACGCCCTTCTTTATCCGCGCATTCCCAACCTAACCCGGCAGTAATTGAATCAGGTTTGATACGGCTATAAATCGCCACACCACTATAACCTTTTTTTTCAGCATCAAAAAAATACGCCTGATAACCCTCAGGATAATGTGACGTATCCAATTGAGCTTTTTGTGCTTTGGTTTCCTGTAAGCAAACAACATCAGCATTTTGCAGTTTCAACCAATCAAAAAAACCTTTGCGCGCAGCAGAGCGAATACCGTTCACATTTAAAGTAATAATACGCATATACTCACAGCAATTGGGTTTTTGACAAGGCGCCGCGAAAACGAAGCAACCGGAGTGTATATGACATACATGAGGATTGCGAGTTGAGCGGCAACACAGTCAAAAATTCAAGTGCGAAGAGTATACTTAGAAAGGTAACTTGAGATCGGGATCCATCGCTAACAAGGCATTCCCAAAGAGGGTTTGTATACGTTTTAAGGCAGTTGAGTTATCTGCTTCAAATCGCAGAATTAAATAAGGACTGGTATTCGATGCGCGCACCAAGCCCCAACCATCACTAAACTCAGCACGAACACCATCTATTTTACTCAGTTTCGCGTCCGGAAAATCCACCTGTGCTTGGAAAACTTGAATAAATGCAAATTTTTTATCTTCAGCGATAGGTAACTTTAACTCGGGTGTATTAATGCTATTCGGTAATTCGGCAAATAGATCACTCACGCTTTTTTTACTTTTAGCGACAATTTCTAATAATCGAGCGGCGGTATATAACCCATCGTCAAAACCGTACCAACGTTCTTTAAAAAAGATGTGGCCACTCATCTCGCCCGCCAATAATGCACCGGTTTCTTCTAATTTAGATTTCATAATCGAATGCCCTGTCTTCCACATTAAAGACTGGCCGCCGTATTCGGCAATAAGCTTGGCTAAATGACCTGTCGATTTGATGTCATAAATGATAAGCGCGCCTGCGTTACGCGATAATACGTCTATTGCATACAACATCATTTGTCTATCGGGCCAAATAATTTCTCCTCGATTCGTAACCACACCCAGCCTATCGCCATCGCCATCCAAGGCCAAACCAATATCGGCCTTATGTTGTTCTACACTGGCCATTAAATCATTTAAATTTTCTGGCACACTCGGATCCGGATGATGATTAGGAAAATGGCCATCTACATCACAAAATAACTCAATCACTTCACAACCCAAACGCCTCAATAATTCAGGAGCAACGACACCACTTACTCCATTTCCGCAATCAAGCACCACGCGTAAAGGTCGCGCTAAACCAATATCTTGAATGATTCGATTGAGATAAGCTTCCGTAACCGATATTTGCTGATAGCTTCCCTTTCCAGATTTAAAGCCCCCTGCTTGGACACGTAAATAAAGTTCCTCTATAGAACCTTCGGATAAGCTTTTTCCTGCTAACACTATCTTTAAGCCATTATAATTCGATGGATTATGGCTCGCTGTTAACATCACCCCTGAACGATAATTTAAATAACGTGTTGCAAAATAAAGCACAGGACTAGGAACTTGACCAATATCTATTACATCGCAGCCACTTTCACGTAATCCTTGCTGTAAAGCCTGCATCAAAACCGGTCCTGACAAACGTCCGTCACGCGCAGTGATAATAGTGTGTTCACCTTGCTCCTGAGCGGCACTCCCAATGGCTTTTCCTAGTGTATAGATAAGCTCTGGCGTTATCGTCTCACCCACAATGCCCCGAATATCGTAGGCACGAAAAATACTTTTTGAAACCTCTGTAAAAGAAACTTGTTGCATATCACCTCTATTACCTACAAATCGACAAAAATACACTCATCATACAAAAAATTTAAGCATCGATGCATAAAGCTAATTCCGACGGCCTCTTCAACCGAAAATCACGCCACCATTAACATGTTTTACCCAACTTACTCACAGTTTACTAAAGTCTTCTTCACTTCATATAGTGGTTGCATAGTATAGAAACCACATGATATTGTGTTATATCATTTCCATAGACGTAATTCCTCACAACCTTTTTAAGGAGCATCCATGAGCGGACTTTCATCCGAACTAATGACTTCTTCTCTTCTGCTTAACAGCGCCGAGATTCTACTACCTGAAGCGGAAGCAGAACAAGAGAGTAAACCGATCTATACACTACAGGTTATAAAACGTAATGGTA
>CANJLU010000133.1 GCA_947475085.1 Coxiellaceae bacterium | reverse complement strand
CAGAGTGGACGACCGCCGATGGTCAGCTTGAAAAACGTGATAAAGATTCAGATCTCGGTGGGACGATGCGTTTAGGTGGCCAAATTTGCTGCCTAAAACAAGGAACCAGGGCAAGAGAGTTATATGGCCGTGATAGTATCATTGAGCGCCATCGACATCGGTATGAAGTTAATGCTCAATTACTGCCTGCTTTAGAAAAAGCTGGATTAAGGGTTTCAGGCCGTTCCGAAGATGGGACATTGGTAGAAATGATCGAATTAGAAAACCATCCATGGTTTATAGGCTGCCAATTCCATCCGGAATTTACATCCAATCCGCGCGATGGCCATCCTTTATTTGTAGGGTTTGTAGAAGCGGCAAAATTGCAGCATAAACATTTAACTGAAAGCTCAACTCATTCGCCTACTAGTTTTTTGTAATCTAATATCTTAATTAACTAACAGCTTTGGGTTTAATACAAGACACCATACACCTAATTCCAAAGGGGTATGATATCCATTTTCCTAACTTTAATTCCATATGCATAAGGGCAGATAGGAATTTATTTTTGCTGGTTCGACGAATTTTCTTTTCCATTAATTGACGCTGTTCGATATCTGGTTTTGAAAGTAGACGTTTATTCCATAGCTTCGCTAAGAAAAAAGCGGGATAAATAAAAGTGCCTAAATGAGAACGATTTGCTACGGTAAACCCTTGCTTAGTGATTAATTGGCAGAGCTTAGAAAGCTTGTATCGGCGAAAATGCATGCAAATTTTATCATGCGCATCATACAAATGAGGACCTGCAGGTACTTCCAAAATAAGAACGCCATTAGGCTTCAAAATACGGTAAATTTGTTTTAACGTAGTAATATCATCTTCGATGTGTTCTAAAACATTTAACATGATAATGGCGTCCATGCAGTTATCAGGCAAAGGACATTGCAATATGTCAAAGCGCAGCAATGGAATAGTAAGTCGCTTAGATAATTCTAAAAGTGGCTTATAAACCACATCCGCACCAATGAGCGTAGCATGAGGAAGTAATTGATTTAGCTTTTGCAACATGTAACCAGATGAACATCCTATTTCTAATATGCTAGGCTTAGTCAATGCCAAGTTTTTTTTTAATTGATTAAGAGTATAACGTCGGGAAGCTTGATCAATAAAATGATTATCTCCGGCGGCATTTTCATGATACGAAGTAAGATCATCATTCCAACCAGCATTATTGGTGCTGTAATGCAGTACTTTAGTTCGTTCATCGCCGACCTGAAAATCATGACCAGTCCATATTGGATAAGGACCATTTTGCATCAGTGGGGGCAATTGAAAAGATAGCTCCATTGTATATTCCTTTATTGAGAGATAACTTGATCAACAAGGTTTAGCATTTTACAGGAAAATTTTTTTATTCTAAAATAAAATCTTTAAATGAAAGCCATTAAAGAATTAGACTGCGCATGTTGACGAGATATGTTGAGCTGAGTATATTCATGACTTAAAAGGTTTTCCTTATTTAAAAAGCATAACAGCAGAATTATGGCTAAATCCGCACCCTATGAAAAATATCACCTTGCTTGGGATGATATTGCAGATGGTTTGAAATCCTGGCGAATTTGGCTATTACTTGCTTGGCATGAGGTAAAACTTCGCTATCGACGATCTACCTTAGGTCCATTTTGGATCACTATCAGTATGGCGATTACTATCTATAGCATGGGGGTACTTTACGGCCATTTATTCAAGATGGATTTAGCCGTGTATTATCCTTTTCTTGCAACCGGTATTCTGGGTTGGAATTTAATTTCATTGATTGTTAATGATGCGACCATGACATTTGTAAATGCCGATCAATTCATTAAACAAATGAAACAACCCTATTCAGTTTTTATGTTCCAGTCAGTTACACGGAATTTTATTATTTTTTTTCACAATATCTTAGTATTAGTCCCATTAATTATATTTTTTCATCTTAAAATTAATGCAAATACATTATTTATATTTGTTAGTTTATTAATACTCTGGGTCAACGCAGTTTCTTATAGCACAATACTTGCCCTTTTAGGCACACGGTTTCGTGATATACCTATATTGGTAGCCAGCTTGATTCAAGTGGTTTTTTTCTTAACACCCATCATGTGGTCACCTAGTATTTTGCCAGAACGCTATCATTTTATTATTGACTATAATCCATTTGCACAATTCATGGAATTATTTAGAAATCCTTTATTAGGCAAGTTACCATCCAGTTATTCACTAGCGACAACTTTGGGTTTAACTATCTTAGGTTTATTAGGTGCATTTATAATATTTGATCGTTATCGATCTAGAATAGCCTATTGGTTATAATGAGCATTTTGAAATGGCATTAATACAACTTAATTCGTTATCTATTGATTTTCCTATTTATCACCTAAATGCGCGTTCAATTAGAAAACGCTTCCTGCGCCTTACAGGTGGAGCTTTACGTAAGGAAACTGCGCATACGGTTATTGTTAAAGCCTTAGATAATATCACCTTCACATTAGAACACGGTGATCGAGTTGGGCTTATTGGTCATAATGGCGCAGGAAAAAGTACTTTATTACGTGTATTGGCTAAAATTTATGAACCTAATCGAGGAAGCTTACACATTCAAGGTAGAATATCTCCGCTTTTGAACGTTATGTTAGGTATTAATCCAGAATCAACCGGATATGAAAATATTTTAGTGCGTGGACTTTTGTTAGGTCTGAGCCAAGAAGAGATTCAAGCCAAAATGCAGGAAATTGCAGATTTTACTGAATTAGGTGAGTATTTATCAGTACCAATCCGTACTTATTCTGCCGGAATGCAATTACGCTTGGCTTTTGCAGTAGCAACATGTATTAAACCGGAAATTTTATTAATGGACGAAATGATAGAAGCCGGAGATGCTAATTTTAAAAAGAAAGCAGAGACCCGTTTAACTGAGTTTATAGAACAATCCAGTATTATGGTTTTGGCCTCACATAGCAATGATACTATCCAGAGGCTTTGTAATAAAGTTGTTTTACTCGAAAAAGGGCAACTTAAGTATTTTGGACCTGTAGAAGAAGGGTTTGAACAATATCTTGCCTTAAATTAAAAATGACATATTAGTGTTGATTATAAGAAATTACGTTCAAAATCTAAGCGGGATGAAAATTTCCCCACCTCCTTTAACCAACGGTTTTGAAATATCACATCTAAAAGCATTTGCGTGCTTTCCTCCCAAGTTAACCATTTCATGTTTTGAGTTTTAGGTATATTTCCTTTTGCATATAATCCTAGCCAATCTTCAATAGCTTTAGCAAGATCTGAAGCTTTTAAACCTTTGAAATAAAAGGCATTTTTCCCCGCGACTTCCCTAAAAACAGGTATATCTCTGACAATAATGTTTAAGTTATATTGCGCTGATTCTATGATGGGAAGTCCAAAGCCCTCTCCTTCAGAAGCAAGGATTAACGCTGTTGTATGAAGATAAATTTCTCTAAGTAATTCATCGGACGCATCCTTTAACCAAATTAGGCGTTTGCCATACTCAGGGTGTTTAAGAATTCCATAAATTATTTTTTCTACCATCCATCCTTGTTTACCAACAATTATTAAATTAAGGTCAT
>CANJLU010000132.1 GCA_947475085.1 Coxiellaceae bacterium | reverse complement strand
TTTTTACCTTTTTATTAAAAGGTATTAAAGATGAAAGACGCTCACAAATCGTGGGTTTAAGTAACACTTCATTAAAACTAGGTAATTTAGTGGGGATAATGATTGGTTCTGCAGTCCAAGCTGAAGGCCGCTTTATGATAAGCTTTATCTTTATCGGGGTTTTTTATTTTTTCTTAGCGGTTCTGTCTTGGCGCTATAATTAAAAATATTTAAGTTGGATATCGAATATGTCTGATAAGGATTTTTCAATTATTTTAAAATGCTTGCTTAGTTTAGCCATTGCAAGCTTCTTTCTGAGTTTATTTTTTCCATACATAGGAGAAGAAGCTACCTACACTATTTCCTCTTATGAAATGTGGTATCAACATCACTTTCTTTATCCAACTACTTATGGATTACCTTATTGGCGACCGCCACTTTTAAACTGGTTGATCATTTATTTTTCGAGCTTGATAGGCTGGGAGCATATGCTAATTGCTTCGCGTTTAGTTACAGCTTTAGCAACGATTGCTACAAGTTTTATGTTAATGTGGCTGGCAAATCGCTTATTTAAAACGCCTCATTTTGGACTATTTGCCGCATTAGTGTACCTTACTAGCGATGCCTTGTTTTATCATGGCTGGCTTGCTTACTCGGATCCTTTATTTGCTTTTTTTGTAGTTAGTGCAATTTCCTTTTTATGGATAGCAAATTTAGAGCAGCGATATGCTTTTGTCTGGCTATCTGTAATTGCCTTAATTGCTGCTTTTATGACCAAAGCATTAACAGCCTATGTATTTTATATAGTTTCGTTTATTTTCATTATTTATTATGACGAAAAAAATCAAAATTTTCTGTTGAGGCCTCTAAATTTATTGCCTTATACGTTTTCCATTTTTTACTATTTTTTTTGGAATATTGCTTCGCATAAAATAACCGAAATAGGTATGTGGACTGATATTTTAAGTAAGTTTCATACTATTAACTGGCGCTGTTATATTCAACAGGTGGTAATTTTCCCATTCGAGATGTTATGTCGTTTTTTACCGGCATCGGGACTTATAATTTATTATTTTTTTAAAAGAAAATTTGAAAAAATAACGTTTAATCTCTATCCAATGAAAATTCTTTTAGGGATAACTTTAGTTAATTTTATTCCTTATTGGTTGGTACCACACACGAGTATCCGATATATACTACCATTATATCCATTTATTGCTTTATTATTGGCAATATGGCTTTGGCATTTGCCTAAAAGGCAACTAAAGGCAATTATATGTTGGTTAGCACTAGCAATTTTAGTCAAGTATATTGCATTAGCGCTCATGTATTATTATCAGCTTCATTATAGAGGAGATTATGCCGTCGCTGCTAAGCAAATTATACTAAAAACAAAAAGGTTTCCAGTGTATACAAACGATTCCGTGGCTACAGGATTAAGTGTCATTGCTGAAATCGATAGGTTAATTTATCCTAGCCCTCCTTTACGCGATACTCGTTTTGCCAAGGAAAAAAATTATTTTGTAATTAATGATAAAATTGACCCTAAATTGGGGAGATTGTATAAGCATATTAAGTTAGGTCAACAGGGGACAACTATTTATTTATTATGTCAAGGAAAAGCGTGTTCTTATTCTCACTAGCCACTACTACTTTATGAAAACTATCACAAAACAATTTTCTCGTTTTTTTATAGTAGGCGCCCTATCAGCATTGATTCAGTTTTCAATTTTGATAAGTTTTGTTGAATTTCTTTTTATAAAACCTATTTGGGCTTCTACTGTTGGTTATATAGCTGGAGCGTTGATTAATTATACGTTAAATCATTACTTTACTTTTAAAAGTAGTTTATCGCATAAAAAATCTTTGGTAAGATTTACATTGAATTCCGTATTTGGTCTTTTTCTTAATTTCTCATTGATGAAAATCTCTCTAATTTATTATTCTTATATAATAAGTCAAATTTTAGCATCAGGTATCATTTTATTCTGGAATTTCTTGATACATCGATATTGGACCTTCGGTCCTAACAAACATTCTGTATGAAAGAAAATATCTTTTTACCTATATTTTTAACTGTGATTATTCCCGTTTATAATGAGCATGAAGTTTTAAAAAATTTTCATTCGCGTCTTATCACAGCTTTAAAATCTATTCATCAACCTATCGAAATCTTATATGTGGATGATGGAAGTAAGGATGGTTCTGATAAAATTATTATTGAATTGAAAAAGTATGATCCACGTATTTCATATTTGGCCTTAAGTCGAAATTTTGGTAAAGAAGTTGCTTTAACTGCCGGTTTAAATTATGCACAAGGTGAATTTGTTATAATTATTGACGCAGATTTACAACATCCTCCTGAATTAATTCCGAAATTTATTCAAATTGCTAAACAAGGATATGACATCGTTTATGCTAGACCTATGAATCGTCAGATCGAGTCATGGATCAAAAGAAACTTAACTCATATTTTTTATAAAATTATCAATTCAGTAGCAAAAATTCAGATTCCTAGTCATGCGAGTGATTTCCGTCTACTAAGTAGGCGTGCGGTTGATGCGGTAAAAAAAATTAATGAACAGCATCGTTTTATGAAAGGTTTATTTGCATGGATAGGTTATCCACAAAAAAGCATTGATTACAAAATGGATGAGCGTTTTGCGGGGAAAACTAAATGGAACTATTTCGAACTATGGAATTTTGCTATAGAAGGAATAACTTCTTTTACTATCATGCCACTTAAATTGGCTAGTTATTTGGGCTTAATCACCGCTTTCATTGCATTTATTTATGGGATTGTCATCATTAGTAAAACTCTATTGTTTGGCGATCCTGCTAGAGGCTATCCTTCTTTAATGGTGGTTATTTTATTCTTAGGTAGCATACAACTATTTACCTTAGGTATCATTGGCGAATATCTGGGAAGAACCTTTAATGAGGCGAAAAACAGGCCGCTCTATTTCATAAAGAATTACTTCCCAAATAATCTCGATATTTGAAGTAGCTATTTGTTTTTTTTAGTTTTATTGGTTTTTTTCGAGTCATGCTATAAGCAATAGCAACGGCTTGCTTTTGAGGCTTACCCGCTTTAATTTCTTGTTTCACATTAGCTGAAAATCCTTTAGAAGTTTTAGCGGCTTTTCCTTTAACAAGAGACATCTCGATCTCCTAGATAAAATTCAAGGCATTTTTCAGTTTAGTGAATAAAAATTTTGAAGCAAGTTAAAAAAGGTTTAAGCCTCTGTAATTAGAGGAAAATCTTAGAGATGATCTTTGATTTGTAGGTTTACGTTTTTGGTCGTAGGAAGAGGAAATTTTAAAAGTGTGTTTTTATGTTATTCTAATAAGAATAGGAGCAGACGCGATTTTAGTAACACTTTCCGGATTAGTTATTGTTATATTTGCTACTATAGCTGATCTTTATAATTCAAACTATTCAAAGATGAATGGTGCTTAATAGAAAATAAAAATCATTTATCAATGCGAGAAGAATTAAGCTAATTGATTTTACTGGTGGGCCGTGATGGGATCGAACCATCGACCAATAGATTAAGAGTCTACTGCTCTACCAGCTGAGCTAACGGCCCAAAAATGGGGTGAACGATGGGGATCGAACCCACGACAACCGGAATCACAATC
>CANJLU010000131.1 GCA_947475085.1 Coxiellaceae bacterium | reverse complement strand
GCGAGCACACCTCTATCTAAACCTGCAGAGGGTTCTATCACATAAGGAACAAAATGCGTGCCAGGAGGGTCTTGAACGCTTAGTTTAGCAACACTCTCTTTATTAACAGATACCTTGGCATTAATATTTAATTCATTTTGGCCTTGCGTGTGCGAACCCAAATCGTAATCGGTACGATTAGAAATGCCTTCTAGTTCTTCAAAACCATGGGGAAATTTATAGAGTATATCAACGGTTGCTTTTGCATAATGGGCCAATTCCGAGGTGCTTTGGGTTAACAATTTTAATCTTTCGGTATTTAAGCCTTGATTTTTCCACCATGCTAAACGAGATTCAACCCAATATTGATGCCATTTTTCGTCTTCGCCAGGCTTAACAAAAAATTCGATTTCAAGTTGTTCAAATTCTCTGACTCTAAAAATAAAATTACGCGGTGTTATTTCGTTCCTAAAAGCTTTACCAATTTGTGCTATACCAAAAGGAAGTTTGGGAGACATCGTGTCCATAACATTTTTAAAATTAGTAAATATTCCTTGAGCAGTCTCGGGGCGTAAATAGGCAAAAGCATCAGGGTCTTCTACAGGACCCATGTTGGTTTTAAACATCATATTGAAAGCTCTTGGTTCCGTAAGGTTGGTTGAACCACATGCTTCACATTTACCGTCTGTAAGATGATCCAAACGCCAACGTTTTTTACATTGTTTGCAATCGACAAGTAAATCTGCAAACGTACTTTCATGGCCGGAATAATAAAAAATTTTTCTATGTGTCAAAATGGCAGAATCTAATCCATAGATATCATCACGTTCATAAACGTTAGATTTCCACCAGGCAGCTTTCAAGTTATTTTTTAACTCTACACCTAAAGGGCCATAATCATAGATTCCTTGTAGACCGCCATAAATCTCGGCACTAGGGAAGATGAATCCTCTGCGTTTGCATAAAGATACGATTTCTTCTAGGTTTTTTGCCGCCATATTGATAATATCCAAAGGTTGGGTTCAGAATAGACCTCTTTCAAAACCTGCGTTATAGACTTGATTTCATTGTTAAACGATTTGTTGCGGTCCCCTTTACTTTTGTAAACTCCGGTCCTCGCAAATCGTTTGCCTCGAACTCAAGCCCATAACTTGGTTTTGAAAGAGGTCTAATAAATTTTCATACCAAGAATTATACAACAAGTTTTCGTAAAGACTGTTACAAAATCCATAGGGTAAATAACACGAATTAAACCAAGAGCATACAAGCTGAATCTTTTAAACATCTCGCCCTGAGCGTTTACGTTCATGTTCTTTCAAAAACTTTTTACGTAAACGCAAATAGTGGGGAGTGACTTCTAGTAATTCGTCATCGGCTATAAATTCTAATGCTTGTTCTAATGAGAATGTTATTGGAGGTGTCAAAATGATGTTTTCATCGGAGCCTGATGCTCGGACATTCGTAAGCTGTTTTCCTTTTACTACGTTAACAACTAAGTCATTGTCGCGTGAATGAATACCTACGATCATTCCTTCATATACATCGGTTTGAGGACCAATTAATAATTTTCCGCGTTCTTGTAAATTAAATAAGGAGAACCCGGTCGCTTTACCAACTTGATTGGAGATCATGACACCGTTTGCCCGATTAGCAATACTCCCCTTTTTCACTGGACCATAATGATCAAACACATGGTGCATCAATCCCAATCCAGAGGTAGCTGTTAGAAACTCTGTACGGAAACCAATCAGTGCGCGAGTGGGTATTTTATAATCTAATCGAACTCGTCCTTTTCCATCCGATACCATATCTATCAGATCGCCACGGCGGCTACCTAATTTTTCCATGATGTTACCTTGATGTTGTTCTTCCAGATCCACAGTTAAATTTTCGTAGGGTTCTTTCAGCTCACCATCAATTTCCTTTAAAATAACTTCAGGACGAGATACCCCCAATTCGTAGCCTTCGCGACGCATGGTTTCAATTAAAATTGATAAATGTAGTTCGCCTCTCCCCGAGACGCGGAATCGGTTAGGGTCTTCGGTGTCTTCAACCTTAAGTGCGACGTTATGCAGTAGTTCTCTGTCAAGGCGTTCTCTGATCTGTCTGCTAGTCACAAATTTTCCGTCTTTGCCTGCAAAAGGCGAGTTATTGACCTGGAAGGTCATGCTCATTGTTGGTTCATCCACTATCAAAGCGGGTAAGGCTTCGACTAAGTTAGGATCACACAAAGTGTCAGATATATTCAACTTATCAATACCGGTTACGGCTATGATATCTCCTGCTTCGGCTAGCTCGATTTCGATGCGTTCCAAACCTCTATAACCTAAAATTTGCAATATACGAGCGGATCGAGTTTTCCCTTCTCTGTCAATTAAAACAACGGGCATATTAGCTTTAGCACAGCCTCGCTGAATACGCCCGATACCAATAGTGCCCACATAACTGGAATAGTCCAAGGTGGTAATTTGCATTTGAAAAGGGCCTTGGGGATCGACTGCCGGAGGAGCGACTTTATTAATGATGGTCTCAAATAAAGGTGTCAAATCCGAGCTTGATTTTTTAAGGTCTAATGTTGCATAGCCTTGTAAAGCTGAAGCATAGATAATAGGAAAATCTAATTGTTCTTCGGTTGCGCCTAAGCGATCAAATAAATCAAAAACCTGATTAATGACCCAATCTGGCCTGGCACTGGGCCTGTCAATTTTATTCACTACAACAATTGGTTTAAGACCCTTAGCAAAGGCTTTTTGGGTGACAAATCGTGTTTGCGGCATTGGACCATCTACTGCATCTACGAGCAATAAAACAGAGTCAACCATAGACAAAATACGCTCAACTTCACCCCCAAAGTCAGCATGACCGGGTGTGTCGACAATATTAATTCGATAACCATGCCATTCTATGGAAGTATTTTTAGCGAGGATAGTAATGCCACGTTCACGTTCTAAGTCATTACTATCCATAATACGCTCCACTGGCGCAGCTCGGCTGGAGAGAGTGCCGGACTGTTGTAATAGTTTATCCACGAGCGTGGTTTTTCCGTGGTCAACATGGGCAATTATGGCGATATTTCGTATATTTTTGATCATGATAGTTTAAGAGATTAGAGATTAGAATGTTCAAAAAGAGTGCATGATAACGCAAAGCAAGGCATTTCTGCTAGCGTGTTCTACACTGATAGAAAGGCAATTAATATTGAGAGGTTTTATCATGGGAGTGCTTTCATTGCAACCAACTACTACAGCTCAATGGCAGTCTTTAGTAAAGGATGCAGAATCTAGTAGTAATCTTAGATTAAATAATGAACTAGAAAGTTACCTGGTTTTTTTATTAGGCTACTATAATCGCCGTCCCGATATTGCTAATTCGGTTTTAGCGAAAGAGTTTTTAAGCGGAATAACTGAAAGGCATGCGAGGCAGCGAGAGTGTTTGCGGGAGGTAGGAGATAAATGTTTATTATTTGCTGGTTTTTTTCCTGAGCAGGCTGAAAAAAAACGGGTCAAAATCAAGTATTTTATTGAACTAGGCCAAACTGCTTATGTCCAGGTGGCTAGTTTGTCCAAAGCGGGTTCCGCTGCTCTCTATAATGCATTAAGTTCTGACTTTATCAGTTTGATGGAAATCTTGCATGCAATCCGTGGTC
>CANJLU010000130.1 GCA_947475085.1 Coxiellaceae bacterium | reverse complement strand
ATTATCTTACTGCGCGGTTACTCTTTAACCCAGTAGAGAATACACTGGAAGAGGTGCGCGCGGCGGGCGTGCAAGAAGAAAAGGCAGCTTACGCTCAGTTAATAGAAAAACAATTATCTTCTCCTTATAGGATGTAATATAATCGGGGAGCAATAAATACTGAACAGTTTTTCGATCAATTATTTAACGCTTTAACGTTATCTTCTGATGATAAGCAAACTCAAATAGATAAAGATAGCTTAAAACATGCCTGGAGTTCAGCAATTGAATTATCTGAGAACGCAACCAACAAATTAAATTACTTAATTGATCAAGCTAATCAAGATAAAAAGATTTATCTGGTAGGTGATATTGATCTATTATATGCTGAAAAAATTTTACCTCTATTTAAACAGGCATCCCCCATTAACTGGAAATTCCCTAGGGATACTGCCAGAAATCAACCTATTCGAATTGCTAGAAATATTTATCTGTGTTTATCCTATGCTTATGGAGAATCTATGCAACCAACACCTAGCCATTCTATTTCCAGCTTATTTAAAACACCCAGATCAAGTTTGATTTCTAAAGTCATATATTCTTTACAGAGTAAAAATATATTATTTGTTAATGATGACGAAAAAGAAAAAATTATAGTAAAAAATTCCAACATGATATTTATGTCTGAAACTAATTTTTATAATCAGCTAGAACCAAATTCTGCTAATGAAACTGCCAGTTCCGTATCATCTAAAACTAGATTTACTCATTAAATAAACTTATTTATTATTCTAATGAATAAGCTATTTTTCCGTAGAACTTTTTTAAAAATAATTTATATTTAAGTAGAATGATTAGTGCTTGTCACTGCGTTAGAAAAAAAGTAAGATAAAAATTGAAATTTAATAAAAAAGGATTTTTATGCCAAACTTTCTGGAGAAAAAAAATATTTTAATCGTGCCTTTATCTGCATTTATTGTCTTTAATAAAAGAATAGCCGGAGAAAAATTCGCCAATTTATCCGGAAAATTTTTTGATGAAATATTTAGTTGTGATGAAGAAATAAAAGAGCATGAGGAATTTAGTGAAAAAATGACGGAGAAGATCCTAAACTCTCAACTAGTAGCCGATTTTAATCTAGGAAAAAAAACCCAAAACAAATTTATTTTGGAATTATTGAGATTTTTAAATTTACCTAGCGAAAAAGCAGCTGAGGCTAAAGTCGCCTGGAACGCGCTACTTAATTTTGATGAAAAATTAACGTGTGTATTTGAGGCCTTACTCAATTTAACACAACAAGGAACATCGATTTATTTTATTGGCAATACGAATGAACTACATGCCGAAAAAATCTTAGATCTGTTTGCATTGAATGCTATCAGCACATTATCATTTTCAGATAAGCTATCCGGTCCTGCATTAGCCTTACCGCTAGCGATTAGTCAGTCCTCGAGTTCGGGATTAAATAGTCCTGTTTCAGCATCACAATGCGGTACGGTGTATTTTTGTTTATCCTATGCTTATAAAACCTTGCTCGAGCAACCGCGCGGTTTATTGACTAAGTTATTTACCACTAAACCTATTCCTGGCTTACTCGCGCATCTAAAAGTCTATTTAAATGACATTAGCAAGACTAAAAAAGATGATATTTTATTAGTGAACCCCTACGAAAAAAATAATACGATAACTAAAAAATTAGCACTAGAAACTATTTCCAAAGAAAAATTTTATACGGACCTATTAGCGTTTCCTGTAGATACTGCTGTTACAACCATGCAAGCGCTTAAACTCGTCGAAGTACATTCTATGCCAACAAACCTGTCTGCGGATGATAATATGTCGGCATTACAAGCAGCTGGGTCGGCTGGGCGCAGCACCCACCTATCAAGTCCAACCGCACACTAAGCTTTTTTTATGAGCTTAACTTTTTTAATACAAAAAACCAGGGAACAACTATGCTACCGATAACTAACTCCATGTTTCAAGATTATCAAACTTATATTGTTAATTTATCTGCTATTCATAAACTAAAACCCATTTCCGAGGTTCTCAATCAATTTGCTGATTTGCATTATACGTATGCACAGAGTTGGCTAGGGAAATGGTATAGCAAGATGTGGGTCAGCTTAAAATACCTAAGTTTGAATCGATCAATTAATGATTACAAACTGGGAAAAGTAGATACCGATACCTTTATCAGCAAGTTAAAAGAAATTTTTTATTTTATTCCAGCCGATAAAAACCCTGAAAAACTTCTAGAAGCCGCTTGGAATTCATTGATAGCCTGGGATACTGAATCAACTGCAAGGTTGAAAAGCGTGCTAGATAAAAACAAGCCTATTTATTTTATATCCAATACGAATCCGTTGAATATCAAAAAAATCATCCAATTATTCCAAGATAATTGTCCTAATGATTGGCAGCTACCTGAAGAAACAGAAGCTAAACCTTTAGCAATTGCCAAGAATTTTTATCTATGCCCATCATACCTGTTTAAAGAATTTAAAGAAGGTACGCCTGGTTTAATCAGTGATACAGTTAAGAACTTGCCTAAAGAAATAGAACCGGAAAATATATTACTGGTGAGTCAATATCAACCGGATTTAGCTAAGGCAGAAGCATTAGGTATTAAAAGTAAGCCGGCCGATGAATTTTTTCCAAAAGTTCTGGCGCCAGCAGCAGCACAAATCTCTTTAAATAACACCGTGTGTGTGACTAGCCCTACAACTACAGCTGTTTTTCCACTTCCTAGTAACATTTTAGCGAACAGTCAGCAAAGTTTTTTCGGAACAATTTCTAATAATGAAGAAAATCTAGCCGCTAAAACTTCAGAAAAGACTCCCCTACTTCATAAATAAAAACTAGAAAAGCAATCCGGAGGAAACTTATTCCTCCGGATTTTCCTGGGATTTATCGGTATAACCTTCTTCTTCTTCCAATAAACCGTAGCGCAGCGCAAGATGTGTTAACTCAACATCGTTATGCACACCTAATTTTTCATAGAGACGATAGCGATAGGTGTTCACGGTTTTAGGACTTAAACAAAGTTTTTTGGCAATGCCATTTACTTTAGTCCCATGCGTGACCATATACATCACTTGTAATTCACGTTCAGAAAGTTGCGCAAACGGCGATTTGGAAGCGTCAGAAACCTGACGTAAGGCCATTTTTTGCGCGATCTCTAAAGTAATATAGATTTGACCCGCAACCACTTTACGAATCGCGGTGATTAATTCTTCAGCATTGGTATTTTTAGTAATATATCCCGCCGCTCCAGCTCGCACCAGTCGATCTGGAAAGGGTCCTTCACTGAATACCGTCACAACGATAATTTTAAGTTTAGGATTGACACGTATCAAACGGCGTGTTGCATCTAAACCACCTATTCCAGGCATTTTTAGATCCATCAGCACCACATCGGGTTTGGTTTCCTTTACTAAATTAATGGCGGCTTCGCCACTTTCGGCTTCACCGATAACATTAATATCACGAACATCCTCTAACAAGCGCTTCATGCCTAAACGTACTAAGGCATGATCGTCAACGATAACGACGTTAATCATGGAACGCCAACTCCTCTTGTCAATTTCATTTTTTTGGCGGAGGGACAGGGATTCGAACCCTGGAAGGAGTTGCCCCCTTGACGGTTTT
>CANJLU010000129.1 GCA_947475085.1 Coxiellaceae bacterium | reverse complement strand
TCCTGTTGAGTAAAAAGTAATATTTTACTGTGAAATTGCGCTAGATCGGCCCTGTGTCCAATACTAATCAAACTAGTATGCGGTAAAAGTAAACGTAAATTTCGATACGCATTAATTTGCGAAGCTGCATCTAATGCGGATGTGGCCTCATCCAGAAATAAGATATCCGGTTTATTGATAACGACTCTAATCAATGCCATTAACTGCTGCTCGCCAGGCGAACAGATTTGCTGCCAAGACTTAATCTCATTTAATTCAGTTTGAAATTTTGCTAAACCAAAACATCGGAATAATTTTTTTAACTCACCATTCGTCACTGAATGTTGGTTAGGATAGATAAGACCATCTTTCAATGTTCCTAATGGGAAAAACGTTTTTTGTGAAAGAAAAAAAGTCTTTTTATCTTTAGGAAAATAAATAGACCCTTCTGCAAAAGGCCAAATTCCAGCCAGTGCGCGAATCAATGAACTTTTACCGATACCTGAACGGCCTTTTATCAAGTAATTCTCGCTTAAATCTAAGCAGAGATTAATAGGACCTAACAATCTTTGTCCATCTGGTAGAAACAAGTTTAAATTTTTAAGCGTAATGTGATAACTATAGTTTTTTTCTTGAATGATGAGTTTGTTAGGTGATGCATTAGCCTGTTCGATAGCGTTATTTAACTCGGTTAAACGCACAATAATTGAATTCCAATCTGCTAATGAAGTATAAACCTGCATCAAAGTAGTAAATGAAGCAACCACACTACCAAATCCCATCGTAATTTGCGTTAATCCTCCAAACTGTATTTTTTTACTTAAAAAAAGTGGTATAGCAACCAGCGTTGCAATGGGAATGCTGGCTAAATTAAAACCCATAGCGAGAAAGGTTAAGCGTTTTTTTAAATGAATAATATCGATAAAATTATGATAAATTTTCTCAAACAAACCATTAAATTGACTGGCTTCTGACGTTTCTCCGCGTTGTAAAGCGATCTCATCTCTGGACTCACGAAATTTTATCAATGCAAAACGAAAGTTGGCGTTATAACGTTGCTGATGGTAATTATAGCTTATTAATTTTTTGCCAATGCGATTCGTTAGCCATATACCTAAACCGCCAAATAAACAAGCCGCCCAGAATAAATAACCCGGTATTAGAATATTAAGATGCCCTAACGGGATGTTAAAATGGCCGCCAGTTCGCCAAAGTATCATACCAAATGAAATAAAAAGCGTTAATGATTGCAAAACTTGAAACGTTATCCCTAAAGTCAATTGAGTGAATTGATCCATATCTTCACTGATACGTTGATCGGGGTTGTCTATTTTTTTATTTAAAAACTGAAAACGATAATAATTTTTATTCGCTAACCAATTGCGTAAAGTATTTTTTGTCAACCATTGGCGCCAACGTAAAGCAAGTAAACCATTCACATAAAATGCAAAACCATAGGCTAAAAGCATGAATGTAACAACCATGCCGGTTAACATTAAATTTTGCCAAATCAATGGTTTATTAAAATTTTGCAACGCATTAAAGACATTTTTACTGCAATAGCTTAACCATACATTACCTTCCACTGCGGCGAACGTAAAAAATAAATTTAAAAAAAGTAAGCAATAGGCGAATTTTTTCTCTTCAGATTGCCAATAAGGCTTCAGTAAGCGCCAAAAGCTCAGCCAGAATTGCTTATTAAATGTTAAATGCGAATTAGATTTCTTCATATTATTGGTGCTGCCAGATGCCCTTTTTTCTCATTAAGCCATACATCGAATGCGCAGCTGCTAGCACTAGCAGCTTACGGGAAAGCCATAGCTAAAGCTACTTAAAATGCGCAAAAAAAGAACATTTAAGCTTTAAAAGATATAAATTTATCTATAAATATAGATAATCTAGATTAGATTTAAATAGCCGAACCACTGATATAAAATAGCACTAATATCACTGCAATCAGCACCGTTCCCGGGGTGAGCTGTCGCCATTCTCCCGCACAGAGGCGACCTATTACCAGAGTACTAAATCCTAGCATAATACCCGTCACAATATTACAGGTTAATACAATAAAAGCCGCGCATAATAATCCCGATAAAGCATCGACAAAATCAGCAAAGTTTAGTTTGGATACATTACTTAGCATCAATAAACCTACATACATTAAAGCCGGCGCCGTAGCATAAGCGGGCACTAAATAAGCCAAAGGTGAAATAAATAACGTCAGCAAAAATAACAGCCCCACTATGGTTGCCGTCAAACCGGTTTTCCCGCCTACGGCTGTACCCGCAGCTGATTCTATGTACACCGCCGCCGGTGAAGCACCGATTAAACCCGCAAAAATACTGCTCACAGAATCTGCGGTTAAAGCTCTCGATTCATTTTTCATCGGTTGATTGGCCTGTAACAATTTGGCCTGACTGGCTACCGCATGTATCGTACCAGTAGCATCAAATACCGCGGTCATGACTAACGCTAAAACACTAGGTAATACGCTAAGATGCAAGGCTCCAATAATATCTAAATGCAAAAATAACCCTGCGGTTTTTGCGTTAAATAAATGCGGCACTGCAAACAATCCGTGATATTTAACCTGTGGATCGAGCCACAAACCCAACACCGAAATAAATAGGATCACCCATAGCACCGCCCCTGGAACACCTCTTCTTTCCAAACCAAAAATCATCGCCAACCCTAGCAACGTCATCAGTGCAGGAAAGGAAGTAAACATGCCTAAATGCAGCGGTAAGCCTTGCTGCGGATTTTTAATGATTAAACCAATGCTGGTGGCGGCAATCAATAATAAAAACAAACCTATCCCTATCCCAATACCACACGCCACACCCTGAGGTAAATTACGCAAAATCCAGGCACGTATTCCGGTTATCGAAATGAGTGTAAACAAAATCCCTAACCAAAACACCGCACCTAAAGCCACAGCAATACTCAGATGTTGAGTTAAGACGATACTGAAAGTCGTAAATGCGGTAAGCGAAACCGCACAACCTATCGCCATCGGTAAATTGGCCCATAATCCCATCAACAAAGAACCAAACGCCGCCACCAAACACGTGGTAATAAACGTCGCTAACGGCGGAAAACCCGCCAGCTTTAACATATTAGGGATGACGATCACAGAATATAGCATGGCCAAAAAAATAGTTAAGCCAGCCATCACTTCCCGCTGCACAGTACTACCACGTGCGTGAATATTAAAATATGTGTCTAGTAAGTTTTTCTTTGGGTTGATCATTTTTTTCCTCTAAAGAAAATATTGAATCAAATCGATACTCACACCATTGGAGTTTTCAGGGTAAAGTTTTGCATTCATTAAGAATAAGGGTTTATTGAATGGAAGACCTTAGTGAACAGGGATGTTCACTAAGAGCTACAAGGACGTATTTATGCGTGTCTGATATTCAATAAACCCTTATTCTATAAGGTTATTTTTGGTTAACCCTCTAAATAACGGTAGATCACCGCTGCCGTATGGAAAGAACCAAAAACCAGCAGTCGATCATTTTTTTGTAACTGTCGATAAGCCTGTTGAAAAGCTCCATCAGGGGATGAAAACTCTAAAATGGTTTGGCTAACTTCAAGCTCTAATAATGCTTGTTTTAATTGTGTTGCTTTCGCGCCGTTTTGTTCAGCCAGATCACAGAC
>CANJLU010000128.1 GCA_947475085.1 Coxiellaceae bacterium | reverse complement strand
GGTTTCGATAGTGTCTGTGCAGCAACAGGAGATGGCGGTTTTATTTCCTCGACAACCGGCGCAGGTTTTTGCGGCAATGCATCCATCGATATCGCCGTCGCATGAATTACTTGCAAAGGCGGCGGCGCTAAAAATAATAATTTGCTACTATGCCGTAGCGTCAAGAATAACGCTAAAAATAAGACGATATGCAACAGAATCGCAAAGCTTAGCGAATAAGCAACATTTTCTTTATTAACTCGACTCAACATACATCAGGATTCAAACCGCTTTTGGCGGTGACTCGGTTAACAACCCGATATTGATGGCGCCGGCTTGTTGCAATAAAACCATGGCTGTCACTACTTTGCCATAATCAACCTTTTTGTCTCCTTTCACAAACACTTGGCGCGGCGTTTTTTTTTGTTCGGCACTACGTATTTGTTCGCTCACCTCTCGGCTTAATTGATCGGCATTTAAAGCTGTTTCAGGATGCGCAGCAGTGTTTAAATAATAAAGTCCTTGGACATCTATCGATACAATAATAGGTTCCTGCGCCGGCGCAATGGTTTGCGCTTGAGCTTGCGGCAAATTCACTTTAATACCTTGTGACAAGAGTGGCGTCGTGACCATAAAAATCACCAATAACACTAACATCACATCGATGTAGGGAACGACATTGATCTCGGACATCGGACCTTTACGTCGTAGCATTGGAAATTGATAAGGATTATGCAACATAACTCCCCGTATTCCCATGAACTTGACGGTACAAAATATTCGCGAACTCTTCTTGAAAGCGGTGATAATTATGTAATAAATGTTGAATTTGATGAGAGTAACGATTATAAAAAATCACCGCGGGGATAGCGACAAATAAACCCATCGCTGTGGCGATTAAGGCTTCCGAAATACCCGGTGCGACCATCGCAATGGTCGCCGTCTGTTGCGAAGCGGATAATGCTTGGAAAGAGGTCATGATGCCCCATACCGTACCAAACAAACCAATGTATGGACTGGTCGAACCTAACGTCGCTAAAAAATCGAGATGTTTTTCTAATTGTTGATGTTGTTCGGAATAGGCAATGCGCATCGCACGTTGCACACCTTCCATAATAACAACCGGCATATCGCCCACTTGTTGGTGTAAACGCATAAACTCACGAAATCCAGAATGAAAAATACTGGCCAAGCCGACGTGTTCATCTTGTTCACGATTTAAATCGGCATACAATTTACTTAGATCAATGCCTGACCAAAATTTGTCTTCAAATTGGGCCAGTACCTTTCGTGAACGCCTTAACATGAATCCACGCTGTAAAATCATCGACCAGGATGCGATAGATCCCACCAGCAAAATTAACATAACCAATTTCACGATACCGCTGGCGGCAGAAAAATAACTCCATAGTGTTGGATCAACCGTTGTCATTTACCTATCCTCATTATATTTTGTATAAGATACATCTCACTGATAAAAATCACGCACCGTCATGGAAGGCAGCGACCATTCATGGATTGCCACGCACCTGGGGTGCTCGCAATGACGATCATGTTTTATGTACTCGCAATAACGAGTAAATTATTTTAATCTGTATGTATCTTTTAAGTACGAGCTCTTATTAGTTTATTTTATCAGAAAAATCGTAATTGAGTTGTTTTTGTCCGTTAAGATGACCCGGCATCGTCAATCCAAAATGAATATAGGTTTTTTTTGTGGCAATGCGGCCACGCGGTGTACGCATGATAAAGGCTTGCTGAATTAAATACGGTTCGATCACTTCTTCTATCGTATCACGTTCTTCACCGATGGCGGCAGCTAAGCTATCTAAGCCGACCGGTCCACCGTCAAATTTTTCAAGTAAGGTTAATAGTAATTTTCGATCTTGCTGATCAAAACCTTCTTTATCGACTTCGAGTAGATCTAAAGCTTGTGCGGCGAGTCGCTCATCAATTTTTCCATCGGCTTTTACTTCGGCAAAATCTCTAACTCGGCGCAATAACCGATTGGCTATCCGTGGTGTACCACGCGCACGCTTGGCAATTTCATTCGCGCCTTTTGAATCGATCGCCACACCTAAAATTCCTGCTGAACGCGTCACGATCCGACACAGATCAGGCACACTATAAAACTCTAGACGTTGTACTATGCCAAATCGATCGCGCAGTGGTGACGTTAATAAACCCGCACGTGTCGTCGCACCAATTAATGTAAACGGCGGCAAATCTAATTTAATCGAACGTGCCGCTGGCCCCTCGCCTATCATGATATCTAATTGGTAATCTTCTAAGGCTGGATACAGTATTTCTTCAATCACTGGACTTAAACGATGAATTTCATCAATAAACAACACTTCTTTTGCTTCAAGATGGGTCAATAATGCGGCTAAGTCACCGGCTCTTTCTAAAATCGGACCTGAAGTTTGTTTGAGTGCGACGCCCATTTCATGCGCAATGATATGTGCCAACGTGGTTTTCCCTAAACCCGGCGGCCCTACAATTAACACATGATCTAAGGCCTCGCTACGCGCGCGTGCGGCATGGATAAATAAAGCCATTTGCTCACACACCGATGCTTGTCCCAAATAATCCGCTAACGCCAGTGGCCGAATACGTGGATGCAACTTATCGTCTTCAGAAAGTTTTTTAGTAGCTGTTAAGCGATCAGAGATTTGCATAAATAATAATAAACAGTTTATTCTGAATTAAGCCACTACTATCTTAATTGTCCAATTATGATTAATTCAATCATTGCCGTGATAAAAAAAATAGCATAGTCTATGACTATATAATACAACAAAAAGGAATTAACCATGTTAAAAGCATTTTCTGTCAATACCGCTGCATTATTAAAAGCATTACCCTTTCTCGAAGCGCTAAACTGGTCGGGTGAAAATCAAAATACCTTAGATTTAACTAGTATTAAACGGATAAAGGGTTGCCGTACAATTTTAGTTCAGGATAGTCTAATATTGATTCAAAAATTAGATAAGTTAGCTGAAAAAAGTGCTGAAGATAGTATTAAAAGTTACGTCTCAAAAAAAATGAAAGAACTGATTGAAAATCTCAAGCGGTATAACGTCAGCTGTGAACGCTACCCACGAATCAAGGATTTTTTAAATATCATTACGGATAACATCGGCGAAATGGTTGTTTTTATGATAATTGCCAGCGTTGGGGCATCAATTGCATTTCCCCCTTTAGCAGTCATTCCTCTGTTTATTTTTTCTTGGGTGTTAATGGATCTATTTTTTAATAACCGGGACGAAGCGAAAAATCTCCATAACCTATTACACAGTATCCTAGACGAATTAACAACGCTTGAAAAAGCCGAGATTATTTTAAACCCCGAAATTCACGCTGCTCAAAACGCTGCTCCCACTCAGGCATCTCGTCTTACGCCAGAACGTAGTACAAGCAGAAATCGCAGAAATTACGCCCCTAATTTCTATGGTTCTATAGAAGATGGTCAGATAAACACAGAAATAAGTTCTGTAAACCCCTCCGCATCCCCTCGTTTCACTTGAATGGGACTTATTTAAACTTAGTCGACACTTTTTAGAGCTTGACGAATTAACGATTCTACAGACAGTGATGTGTCTTTAATCTGTAGTACTGCTCGACTCGCTTCCTGATTTTTATAACCTAAGGCCATCAACGCCGCAATCGCGTCTTG
>CANJLU010000127.1 GCA_947475085.1 Coxiellaceae bacterium | reverse complement strand
CTAAGCAAGAAGAAACCTTAGCCCTCTTAGAACTTTTAATACACAAAGGTTGTGTAAAAAAATGTCTTAAAACTCCGAGCTGCGCGACACGCTGTCTTAAGTGTACACCTGAGTCTTTCGCTTTATATCAATGGGTAGAACCAGCGAGCTATTAAATTGCGTCATGGCGAGCGCAGTCATTCGCGTCGCCACCACAATTGATATTCCTAGATTGCCGCGCACCTACGGTGCTCGCAATGACGTTTAAATGCTACGGTGCTCGCCGACGATTAATATTTAATATCGCAATACGATCAATACATTTCTTGCACGATCTCTTTTATCCTTAATGGATTCCCCACCTGTAAGATTTCACTTAATTTTTGTCGCCAACGTCTACCGCCCGCGACGCCATGAAATAAACCAAATAAGGGTTGTATTAAATGCGTCAAGTTTTCATCTGACATAAAAGCACGTTCTAGATAAGGCAAATAGTGTAAAACGATAGTGAGTCGACTAGGAATGATCAATGTATCCTCTGGACTGAGAAATTGATCGAGTTCAGCAAACAGATAGGGATTATGCCAAGCAGCACGACCTATCATGACCGCATCGACGTGTTGTAAATGTTCCTGCGCTGTGCTTAAACAAGTGATTCCGCCATTGATAACGATATTTAAATGCGGAAAATCGCGTTTAATACGATACACCCAACTATAATTTAAAGGTGGAATTTCACGGTTTTCTTTAGGACTTAATCCTGATAACCAAGCTTTACGCGCATGAATAATAAACGTTTGGCAGCCTGCTAAACTCACTTGTTGGATAAATTGCGCTAGATAGTCATAGCTTTCGTAATCATCGACGCCAATTCGAGTTTTAACCGTAATAGGTAATTTAACTGCCGCACACATTTCAGCGATACAATCAACGACCCGCGCCGGATCTTTAAGTAATACCGCACCGAAACAACCGGATTGCACTCTATCACTCGGACAACCGACATTCAGATTAATCTCAGAATAACCATAAGCTTCGACTATTTTGGCCGCCTGTGCGAGATCGGAAGCGATGCCACCGCCCAATTGTATCGCCAGCGCTTTTTCGCTGGGATCAAAACTTAATAAGCGTTCGCGTTGCGGACTATTTAAAATAGCGCCTGTAGTCAGCATTTCCGTATAAAGTAAGGCTTTTTTACAAATTAACCGGAAAAAATAGCGGTAATGACGGGTGGTCCAACCCATCATGGGTGCTATCATATACGAACTGATCGACTGTTTCTGCGGCTTTAGCATGATTTATTTCTAATAAGGGGGGCTTCCATGCTGGTTTTTTACTGGTATGATAGCCTCACTAGCTTTGTTACACAAAGCCTGTTTTATAATAATAACAATTTGGAGTCCTCGTCATGAAATTGAAACAAGCTCTCGTCATCGGTTTAAGCAGTGCGGTCTTAGCTATCCCTGCTTTCGCAGCGACTAGCACATTTACGACTATGAATCCTGCTACTGATGCAAACCAGCCAGCGGCAGTAACCCCTGCTAAAAAGGAAGCTGTTCATCATAGAAAAGGTCACAAAAAAGTTTCCTTGGAAAGAAAAACAGATCCTAAACAAGCAAAAGACACCGCTAAACTGGACGAGCTAAACACGCTTAATTCAGCAGCAGAAAAAGCCCAAACAGAAAAAAACACAATTAAGGCTTAATTGATATAGCTTAATTTTGTTAAATAGAAGGCCGATTGCATCGGCCTTTTTTTATACTCTTTGCACTTGAATTTTATATAGGCTCTAAATTCTCAACCATCAACTGTAAGGTTTTGCGACCTTGATAATAGTTTACGCCTAAACGATAGCGCGCATTAATACGTTCGGCGCGGTGATTGGGCCAATGACTTAGATTGACATTAAAGGCAATGGCATCCATTTGTTTACTACCCGCATCTTGACTGGCTAAGGTCATCTTTAAGTGTTTATCGCCCACCAAACGCTGCGCAAGTAAACGAAAGCATCCTTCAAATAACGGCTCCGGAAAATCTTGACCCCATGGGCCGGCGTCATAACGTAACCGCTCGGCTAGATCTAAAGTTAACTCTTGCTGGGTTAATTCGCCATCGGTATAACAAGTGGCCTGTAGCATTTCAGGCCGTAATTGCTGTTCGCATTCATGCTGAAAAAGCTTAGCAAATTCAGCAAACGAATCTTTTTTCAAACTCAAACCCGCTGCCATCGCATGTCCGCCAAATTTATTGATTAAACGTGGATGACGCGTTGCAATGCTTTCCAATAGATCACGAATATGTAAGCCGGTGATAGAACGTGCTGAACCTTTTAATTCATTGGCTTGATGACCCTCAGCAAAAATGATGGTCGGTCTATGTAAACGTTCAGTTAAACGCGAAGCTAACAAACCGATGACACCTTGATGCCAACGCGTATCGAATAAACAAATTCCTTTTTCCAAAGGCTTCTTTTCGATCAATTTTTCTAAAATGATAAAAGCTTCTTGCTTCATGGTGTTTTCTATCGAACGACGTTCCTCGTTCAATTGACTAAGCTGCAACGCTAGTTCATGCGCATGATTACGGTCTGTTTCTAGCAGACAAGCTATACCTAACGACATATCGGCCAAACGACCCGCCGCATTTAAGCGCGGTGCAATACTAAATGATAAATCACTAGCAACCAGATACTCTACTTCGCGTTTCGCCAACTTGAGTAAAGCATAAATCCCTGGCCGCGCTTTACCGGCTTTAATCCACTGCAAACCTTGGGAAACTAATAAACGATTATTCCTGTCTAAACTCACTAAATCAGCGACCGTTCCTAATGCTACCAAATCCAAAAACTGCAACATATTCGGTACAGGAATGCTAGCTTTTTCAAACCAAGCTTGGCTACGCAAATAGTGTCTGAGTGCCAGCATCACATAAAAAATAACACCCACACCGGCTAAATTCTTACTCGGAAATTGATCGCCGTTTTGCTGCGGATTAACCAATGCATCCGCAGCGGGCAAGGTTGCGGCTTGCAAATGATGATCGGTAATCACTACTTTTAATCCAGCAGCTTTTGCGGCAATAACACCCTCATGACTCGAGATGCCATTATCAACGGTGACAATAACATCCGGTTTTTTTGTGCGTAACGCTAGTTCAACTATTTCCGGTGTTAAACCATAGCCATACTCAAAACGATTCGGCACTAAGAAATCTACTTGCTGCGCGCCAAAAGCGCGTAACGCACTCACTGCTAACGCACTACTCGTTGCGCCATCGCTATCAAAATCACCGACTATCAATAACCGTTGTTGCTGCATCACCGCATTGCCCAGACACTGTGCCGCTGCTTCAATACCGGATAAAGATTGATAATGCAGTAAATTTGACAAGCGATAATCCAATTCTTGCGCGGATAGTATGCCACGTGCCGCATACACACGCTGTAAAATCGGATGCAAATGCTTTAAGGTTTCAATGAGTTTGAATTCACGACGGTGGATAGTTTTATTCATGATAGTAAATATACTCTTCACACTTGAATTTTTCGTCAGGCGATGAAAATGAAGCAACCGAAGTGTATTTTAGTATATGAGGATTACCAATTGAGCGGCCACTTATTCAGCTTCAAGAGTATATAAGTATTCTTTTCATCGGTATATAATTTAATACAAATATTTTAACTTGATAGTCCCTTATGGAATTAAACCTAGACACCGGCGCAGGCCGTTATCAGATTCTTGCTTATACCAAAGAT
>CANJLU010000126.1 GCA_947475085.1 Coxiellaceae bacterium | reverse complement strand
CTACGACGTTTGTCATTGGGCCGGATGGTCGATTGAAACATGTATTAGAGGGGCCGCAAACCAAGCGCAGTTTAGAAAGAGCTGTCGGTTTATAAGCTTAAAAAACCGGTTCACTGCTTGTTGCATTATTATCCTGTTTTTCGGAGGTGGGGGACTCGGTCTGTATTTGAGTTTCGGTATTGTTATCTATAGGTACCTCACCAGGATTATCGATTGCATTGAACGGCGTCGTATCTTCTTGTGTTGATATTCTTGTTAAATCATCTTTACGAAAATATTCCAAGATAGAGCCGGGTGTTCCGTTAGGCAATAGATTGCCGGTAACGGGATCGATGCTTGCCGTTACAATATCAGCAGGTTGCGGCATAGTTTTTTCAGCCTGGCCTTTTAATGCGACGCGCATGAAATCAATCCACATCGGTAAAGCTGCCTTCGCACCATATTCTTGCACAGAACTCGGTTGATCAAAGCCTATCCAAACTGTCGTCACTAAATTACTGTTAAATCCGGTAAACCAAGTATCAACATAATCGCTCGTTGTACCGGTTTTCCCAGCCAGATCAGTTCGATTCAACACTCTCGCCTGTGAGCCTGTACCATATCGAATGACATCTTTTAAAGCCGATGTCGTAAGAAAAGCGATATCAGCAGGAATAACTTGCGGCGCATAAGGGCTATCTTTTTCATCTGTTAATGGAGGTTCAATTTCTCCGCGCAAACAAGCTTCACAGGCTATTTTTGGTTCTGCTTTATACAGGATTTGACCTTGTTCATCGGTAATATGATCAATTAAATAAGGAGTTATTCGAAAGCCGCCGTTGGCAAATACTGAATATGCTCGAGCTAATTCTAGAGGAGTGACTTCACCGGTTCCAAGTGCTAGAGAGAGATTGCGGGGTAATTTTTTTTGATTAAAACCAAATCTTTTTACATAAGTTAATACATAGGGGACATCGATGGCTTGTAATAAGCGAACAGATATTAGGTTGATGGATTTAGCTAAGGCAATGCGTAAACGCGTCGGGCCACTGAAAATATGATTGTCATTTTGTGGGCGCCAAGGTTCATCGCGACCGGGTATATCAAATACCAGCGGAGCATCATTAAAAACATTTGCTAGCGTATAACCTTTAGCCAAAGCAGCTGCATAAATAAAGGGTTTAAATCCCGATCCAGGCTGTCGTTCTGCTTGAACGACGCGATTGAATTTACTTAAATTATAATCAAAGCCACCGACTAATGCGGTAATAGCACCCGTTTGTGGATTTAATGCGACTAAAGCGCCTTGTACTTTAGGAATTTGCGATAATTCCCAGGTATTATTCTGCGCTAACTGGACACGAATAACATCGCCTACATGAACTTTATTCTTCAAGATTTCAGGAGGCGGATTTAAATTAGTTATGTCAAGGCTAGGCATGGTCCACGCCACACCTTGCCAGGGAATAAAAATCATTTGATTATCGACTAAAAGAGCAGTGATAGCTTGATCAGTTACGGAAATAACAATAGCTGCCTGTAAACCATTGATGGAAGCCACTCGATGCAATGCATTTAAAGTATGGGTGACTTTATTTGCATCTAAAGGAGCAATATTTTTTTCTGGCTTCCTGTATTCATGTCTTTTGTCGTAGGCTAATAAGCTAGTCCGTAAGGCTTTATCAGCGGCAATTTGTTGCGCCGAATTGATCGTGGTATAAACATTATACCCTTTTAAATAAATATCCTCGCCAAAGCTTTTGTACATCATGTCACGTACCATTTCAGCGACATAAGGCGCTTTGATCATTCCTCCCGTATCCGTTTGTGCATGCGTCAACATAGGGGTGGCGATAGCGGTTTCATAAGCCGCTTTAGAGATATAACCCAACTCATACATACGCAATAAAACATGATCGCGGCGTTGTTTTGCAGCAATAGGATTGACGATGGGGTTGATGGCTGAAGGAGCTTTTGGTAAGCCCGCAATAGTTGCCATTTCCGGTAGCGTGAGTTGATTGAGTGTTTTATTAAAATAAACCTGTGCAGCAGCAGCGATACCATAAGCACGATTTCCAAGGAAAATCTTATTAAGATAAAGTTCTAGGATTTGTTCTTTAGTAAATTCACGTTCGATTTTTAAAGAAAGTAAAATTTCAGTAAATTTTCTTAAAAAAGTTTTTTCTCGAGAGAGATAAAAATTACGCGCAACTTGCATCGTAATAGTACTTCCTCCTTGTACTTTACTGCCTGTGAGTAACACTTCACCTGCTGCTCGCAATAAACCGTAAAAATCAACACCATGATGTTCCAAGAAGCGTTGATCTTCGGTTGCTAAAAAGGCTTTAACCATTAGATTGGGGACTTCATTCAATCTAACAAGATTTCGATGTAATTCTCCAAATTCAGCGATAGGTTGCCCATCACTGGTGTAAATCCGCATGGGGATAGGAAGTTGTACCGACTTTAATTCTTCAACATCAGGGAGTTGTTTATCAAGATATATATAAAGCAAGCTCCCTATCACCATAAGTGTGATAAAAAGGCTTAACAGCATCAAAAAAAAATTACGGAGAAAATGATTCGATCGTTTCATAATGAAAGCAGTTGATTAGCTGGGCTCTATGATAGCGTAAGTGACATCCCGCTTAAACAAGGGTTTAAATAAAAATAGTGTGTAATGAGATCTTTGTACACTTTATTTGGATTAAAAGAAAGTACGATGGTTTTTTTGAGCTAATTTGCATCAGGAAAAAATAGTAATTCATGTTCTATGTATTAAGTAATTGACAATATATTATTTAGATGCATAATAAAAGAAGAATAAGTTTAATACTAGGTTCAACAAATAAAAGAATATGTATTTTTTCAAGGATAGATTTAAAAATACGCAAAATAATGACGCTACCATAGGCTTGGACATAGGTAGTAGCATGATCAAATGGGTTAGTTTAGGCCGCAATAATGAGCTTAAACAATACGCTATTCAAGCAATTCCTACTCCAATTGCAGCTTCTCAGACTATAGTTGTTAATCAAGTCGCTACTATCCTAAAGAGAACATTGCTGGAGCAAGATCATATAAGAAATTGTATAGTAAATATTCCTGATATTCTCGTATGTACTAAATGGGTGCAGATCGATCATACTGATTGCCAGCGTATTGAGGAAATTATTGAATTATTGGTGCAACAATCCATCCCCTATCCTTTAAATAAGCTTTATTTTGATTTTCAACTTTACGAACCCTCATCTGAAAACCAAGAAAAATATAATATTTTAATAGTTGCTTGTCGTAAACAACATTTAGATTTTCGTTTAGAGATTATTCAGCAAGCAAATTTAATTCCTCTTGCTGTTGAAGTGAGCTCATATGCTTTAGAAAGGTCTTATTGCTTTTTTTATCCTGAGAAGATGAAAGAAAATATTATGCTATTAGATATAGGAGCAAGTCAGATAGGATTATTATTTTTCAATAGTTCACAAACAACGGTTTATTGTGAAAAATTACTCAATGTCCTTGAGCAAGAATCTACTTTATTACAGATAAAACGCTGCATAAAAAGCTATGCTTTAGCTTATCCTTATCGCAGTTTAAGAGAACTTTTTCTTATAGGCGCTAATATATCATTATTAAATTATTTGATAAATAAATTAGAAGGATTTTTAGACTTAAAAGTAAAAACATTAAACTATCAAAATCAAATTAAACACACCCCTGAATTAAATACAGATAAATTAAAACAGAATTTTTTGAATTTATT
>CANJLU010000125.1 GCA_947475085.1 Coxiellaceae bacterium | reverse complement strand
GATTTTCTGCTGAGAAATGGCTGACCGCTTGCATCGCGCGTTGTGATTGCACTAATAGACCATCGATTTGGTATTCCTTTAGAGAAGAAAAGGGTGCGGTGCTGTGCGCCAAAAAAGCACCGAGTTGCCATTTATTTAAACTGCCTAACAATCCGGCTAATACCGCTAAACCTATCGAGGTGCCAAATTGACGTGAACAATTCATGATGGCGCTGGCAATGCCGCGTTGTTCGGCTTTGACCATATTCATTACCGTTACCATAATCCCAGATAGCATCAACGGCATACCAACACCAAAACCGAGCAAACCAGGGAATAAAATAGCATAGCTTTGATGATGACTAAAAATACCTATCCAAATAAGGCTCAATACGATGAGTAGCGAACCTGTGCACATGGGTATTCTAGGTCCATATTTATCACGTAAATAACCACCAACGGGCGCCATAATAATGATCGGTAACATCGCGGGTAATAACAGTACACCTGCAGTTAAAGGCGTGTAATGTAAAACATTTTGTAAAAATATCGCCCAAAATACAAACACAATACCCACGGCTTGGATAATCAGCAGCACACTAAATAAAATCGAAAAAGTTAGGTTTTTAAACAGATCGAGTTCAACTAATGGATGGCTAATTTTATTTTCCCAGGCAATAAAAGCACAAAGGCTGGCAATACTAAATAAAAATAAACTGATAATCGATACAGAAGTCCAACCCCAATTCGGTCCTTCCATAAACCCTAAAACAAAACCACTAATAAAAAGTATCGAGATAAAAAATCCTAACCAATCGATATTTAATTTTTCAGATCGTTGCCAAGCAGGAACAGAAGAAATCGCTAAGAAAATACTGATTAATGCGATCGGAAAGTTAATCCAAAATACCGCTCGCCAGCTAAACATTTGGGTTAAGAAGCCACCTAATAAAGGTCCTAAGGCGAGAAATATGGCGGCCAGTGCGACATAAATTCCTAACGCTTTGCCACGTTCTTTATCAGGAAATGCATTAGTGACTAAGGCATTAGTCGAGGGCATCATAAAGGCGCCACCGATACCTTGAATAGCACGCATGGTAATTAGCCACCATCCTGATTCGGCCAGGGCACATAATACCGATGAAACCACAAAAACACTCACACCAAACAAAAAAGCACGTTTATGGCCGAGTCTATCGCCTATTTTTCCACCAAATAAAATAATGGCGCTTAAAGCTAATAAATAAGCGTTGATGACCCACTGCGTGAGGCTATTAGTGAGGTTAAGTTCGCGTTGTATAGCGGGTAGAGCGACGGCTAAGGCGGTTTGGTCAATAAATACCAGTGCCAAGGAGCTTGACATGGCGAGTAGGATCCACCACTTACGATTCTTTTCAGCAAATTTAAGCATGATATTTCTTCTTAGCCTTTAAAAATAGACTATCATTTTAATAAGAGTAACGCTTTCTTAAAAAGCGAAAGAACCGTCCTCAAAAAGCGGAAGGAGCAATTATGCGTATACTCATAAGATTTAGTTTATTGATTGCATTACTGGTTGTGTTCTTAATTATGCATGGTGATAGCTTTGCCGCACGCGGGTGGTTATTACAAAGTTTGTGTAATGATCCTCGACTGTATTGTTTGGTCGTGGCAAGAGGGGAAACTTGGTATACCTTATTTCCTAATCCACAACGACGCGAACTGGTCCAACGTATTAACCGTATGAATACGGGTATTTGGCCGGGAATGAGGATCGCTGCACCCCGAAATCTCGACGCAACTAACTGGATGGAGTATACACCATTTTCCCCCTACCGAGCGCCTACTGGTAGAAAAATGATCGTTTACTCGCCGGCATTAAATGCATGGGCGGCTTACGGCCCGGCAGGAAATATTATTCGCTGGGGACCGGCATCGAGTGGCCAAAATTGGTGTCCGGATTTAGGCAGACCCTGTCATACGCCTTCTGGAAATTTTAAAATCTATGAGAAACGTGGGCCGGGTTGTACTTCAACTAAATTTCCAAAACCCTACGGCGGTGCGCCAATGCCATACTGCATGTTCTTTAAGGGCGGTTTTGCTATGCATGGTTCGCGCGGAGTGCCTGGCTATAATGCAAGTCATGGTTGCGTGCGCATGTTTGTTGACGATGCTCAGTGGTTAAATAAAGACTTTGCGGACATAGGTACGCAGGTTATTATTTTACCTTATCCATCCAGTCATTATGCGCAAGTCAGAGATGATGATGACGACGACGATGATGATATAGTCAGCAGCAACGATGACTTCGAACTATTCGATACACAGGTAGCGGATAACCAATTGGGAATAACCAACACGCTCGATGAGCAAGTGGCGGCCAGTCAAGAGGATAAGAATCAGGCTGAGCTGAAAAAGATCGAAGATGAGATTACTAAGCATGCTTAAGCGTGTCATGGCCATCTATACTCTTCGCACTCGAATTTTTGACTGTGTTGCCGCTCAATTCGCAATCCTCATGTATACTTACATACACTCCGGTTGCTCATTTTCTCGGCGCCTTGTCAAAAATCCGATTGCTTTGAGTATAGTGTGTAGTCTATTTGGATTGCCGCGCGCTGCGCGCTCGCAATGACGAAATTTTTGTTGCGTTCGCAATGACGAGGGTGGGAATGCGCTGGCAATGACGAGATGCATTCAAATAATTATTATATCGAATAAATTTTATGTCTTTATCCTCCTTGTTAGATCATTTTTTACCTTGGTTAGATCACTATGGTAGCGTAGTGATTTTTGTTTGGTTAGCCTTAGGAATTTTTGCGCTACCCTTACCCGAAGAATCCTTGCTGTTATTGTTGGGATTTTTAATCGCCAAAGGAAAACTTGCTATCGTCCCAAGTTTAGTGGCCGCCTATGCCGGAAGTTGTTGCGGTATCAGCGGTAGTTATGGTTTAGGTTTTGCGACGGGTCATTTTTTGGTGCAAAGCTGGGGTCGATATATAGGATTGACCGAAAAGCGTTATCAACTTGCACACAATTGGTTCGAACGCTTCGGCAAATGGACGTTAGTCATCGGTTATTTTATTCCCGGTGTGCGACATCTGACGGGCTATACGGCCGGCGCATTAAGATTACCCTTTCGCTATTTTGCACTGTTTGCCTATTCCGGCGCCATCTTATGGGGCAGTCTGTTTATAGGTATCGGTTATCTTTTCCATAACCACTGGCATAGTGCGGCTGAGACCTTGCATACGCATATCAGTATGCTGTTTAAAACCATCTTGTAGCTTTTTCGTTTCCTTAAGTATTTCTTAAGTCTATCCCGATACAGTGGTAGGGAATAAAAATCCGTCCAGAATGCACTATGCCGGGGGATAATATGAAAGAACTAGTCTTAAACACAAAAACCAATTCTCTGTTCAATGTTATTGAATCCGCTTTACAGATAAAAAAAGAAGTAGAAACAACTTCAAAAGCTTCATGGTTAGCTACTATTATAACTCCTTCGTTAATAAAAAACTTACAGACAATTGTTAGAGATAAACCTAATCTTAAGCTAAATAATTTTGCAGTATTTTTGCAAGGTCTGGAAGATACATTACAGGCAGAGATAAATTTAAAGCAAAAGGAAAATTACCAAGAATCAACTGATAGGGTACACCAAGTTTATTGGAAAATTCTCCAACTTTTAACGGATAATACCAAAAACTTAAAACAACGAGCTGAAGTATTGAAGAACACCTTAGTTTATTTAAAAGATTTTGAATTCCTTGGGGAAAATAATTTTTCGAATATCAAGGTGGCGAGCATCATTT
>CANJLU010000124.1 GCA_947475085.1 Coxiellaceae bacterium | reverse complement strand
CATTAGCCACCACAATCGGAGCAAGTTCACCATCCGCATTTAATGGGCGCAATCGCTCTAGTGTGAGCTGAAAAAGAGATTCTTTACCTGTGAGCGATAAAAATTGCTTGGGGCGTAAGGATCGTGACAAAGGCCACAAACGGGTACCAGTCCCACCAGAAAGAATAACGGGAATGATTGCATCGCTTTGCATTGCTAGCCCTTTACGCTTATTAACTATCAGAATAGTGAGTACAAAACTCTTAGTAGGCTATAAGCCTTGTTTAAGCCAAAAATATAACATTGAATACTGAAAATGACTCATTTGACCAGCTTTATCCTTTGCTAGTCACCCAATCGACTCAGCCAACAAACTGCAATTCACTTAGGTAAGATTCCCACAAGTCCTCAAAACCGTCTTAGCGAGATAGAATAAGGCATAATTTTTCATAAAGGACTAAAAAATGATTGTCAATGAAACCTTTGTAGATGGCCTAGGTAATGTAGCAGTCCAAGCTGCCCTAGCCCGCATCGAACTGACTCAACTAACCAGTCTTCCAGCCGAAGGAGCTAAACCTGATTTTCAAGTCTGTGAGCGCCTCGTGATGAGCATTGAGACTTTCCTCAAAATGCATCAGTCTTTTAGCGAAGTGATTAGCCAGATGGAGGCTAAAGGTCTAATCCGTAAAACCGATTCCGGTGCAGTTGCAGCAAGCTCTGAAAAAGCAACAGCGTTAGTCAAAAAAAGCGCCGGCAATAAAAAATAGTAGGCGCTAAAGTTGTCTAAGAAAGGAATTAAATTAGCCCTTGGTATACCAAGGCATTGCCTCATGCAGTCCTGCTTTCACCTTGTATACAGGTTGATATTCAAAATTTGATTGTGCCTTATCTATACTTGCTTGTGAGTGCCTCACATCACCATTTCTAAAGTCTCTATAGATTGGTTTTGCATTCTGCGTATGTTGGTATTTATCACCCAAGATATCTTTTAGGCAATCATAAAGTTCGTTAAGTGTAGTTCTGTCTCCGACTGCGACGTTATAAATTTGATTATTTGCTGCTAAGTTTTCGGCAGTTGCCGCCAAAAGATTGGCTTGTACTGCATTTTCGATGTAGCAAAAGTCTCTACTTGTTTGTCCATCGCCATTAATAAAGACATCTTGATTTTTAATAAGGGCGTCAATCCACTTAGGAATTACTGCTGCATAAGCTCCATTAGGATCTTGCCTTTTACCAAAAACATTAAAGTACCTTAAGCCAATAAAATTAAGTCCATAAGTTCTAGCAAAGACATCTGCATAAAGCTCGTTAACATATTTGGTAACAGCGTAGGGTGAGAGTGGTTTACCAATTTGGTCTTCTACCTTTGGTAGCGCAGGATGATCGCCATAAGTTGAACTGCTAGCTGCAAATACAAAGCGCTTAACCTTTGCGTCACGAGCAGCAACGAGCATATTTAAAAAACCACTGATATTGCTCGCATTTGTATTAATGGGATCTTCAATACTCCTAGGAACAGAACCTATTGCAGCCTGATGTAATACATATTGCACCGCCGATTTTTCTTTGCCAAGATTAAACGTCATCCCCGCTTTGCAGTCCTCAAGGTTACAGATATCACCTTGGATAAACTCAAAGTTTTGCCATTGAATAGCACTAACTATTTTTTCAATTTCATCTAGATTTTTTTGAAAACCAGTTGAAAAGTTATCTAAACCAACTACACGCTGATTTAATTTGAGGAGCGACTCAACGAGATTACTACCAATAAAGCCTGCGGCACCGGTGACCAACCAAACATACTGATGAGTATGTAAATGTTCTTTTAATTTTTCGTAAGCCGACATATTACCTTTTACAAGCGAATATCTGACTGAGACTCAGGCAAGATGTACTTCAGGTCATACAAAATATGATTAGGCTTGCCATACCCTCTAATCACTTTATCACCCATATCTTTAAATTCTTGATGGGCAACTGCTACGATGATGCCATCATAAGAGCCAGACTCTGGCTTAGCAATAGTTGAGACTCCATATTCACCCATCGCCTCCTCTGATGAGACCCAAGGATCATATACATCGACACTACAGTGATAGCTTTTGAGCTCAGTCACAATATCGATAACTCTAGTATTGCGTAGATCAGGACAATTTTCCTTAAAAGCTAATCCCATTAATAAAATCTTAGCGCCATCAACCTGTATACGGGCCTTAGTCATCGCCTTAATCATTTGAGAGACTATATATTCGCCCATCCTATCATTGAGCCTTCTTCCAGCCAAAATGATCTCAGGATGATAGCCAATCGACTGTGCTTTGTGCGTCAGGTAGTATGGGTCAACACCAATGCAGTGACCACCTACTAATCCAGGGCGAAATGGTAAAAAATTCCACTTGCTACCGGCAGCCAATAAAACATCTTCCGTGCTAATCCCCATTCGATTAAAAATGATTGCAAGCTCATTAATCAAAGCAATATTTAAATCACGCTGGGTATTTTCTATTACCTTAGCAGCCTCTGCTACTCGAATACTACTAGCCTTATGAGTGCCGACAGTAATAATTTGGTTATACAGATCGTCAACAAATTGAGCAACTTGAGGGGTTGAACCCGAGGTAACTTTTTTAATAGTGGTAACTCGATGCTCTTTGTCTCCCGGATTAATCCGCTCCGGGGAATACCCAGCGTAAAAGTCTTGGTTGTATTTAAGTCCAGAGAACTTTTCTAATACCGGGACACAGTCCTCTTCAGTAGCACCTGGGTAAACAGTAGATTCATAAATAACAACATCGCCTTTTTTCAAGACTCTACCGACCGTTTCAGATGCTGCAATCAGCGGACTTAAATCTGGCCTCTTATGCTCATCAATTGGTGTTGGTACAGTCACAATAAAACAATTACATGCTTTTAGATCCTCGACATTGCTTGTCAATTGTAATTTTTTGGCGGCCTCAAGCTCTTCCTTAGTAGTCTCTAAAGTTCGATCCAGGCCCATTTTGAGTTGATCAATTCGCTGTTGTTGTATGTCAAATCCCACCACCTCAAGAATTTTTCCAAACTCAAGAGCAAGTGGCAAGCCAACGTAACCGAGCCCAATAATGGCTACCTTTGTATTTTGAAGATTCATCTCTTTGATTTTACTAAAAAATACTTTGCCTGATCACAATATTTAGCCAAGCGATCTAGCACTGAAGATCGGCTACTCTAGCTAGGCTAGGTAGTTCAGAGTAGACCTAATACCCTCCAAATGCATTCTAGGACTTTGGATTGAGGTTTTACGATGCACTAGGATTGGCTAGCCAATCGAGAACAAAATTACTGCCAATAAATCCAGCGCCGCCGGTAACTAGTAAGGCCATATTTAGACTTCTTAATATAGAGGGTAATTAGTTAACAACAATCTAAGATCGGATTCAACAAAAGAAATATTGCTTACAAAAAATGATTGGCTTCCACCTAGATACTATACGACTTATGAAAAATGAATATCAGTTGGTGTGATGGTGCGCAGGTGCTTATCGCACCACTCTTTGCCATTAGTCTGCATCAAGTATAAATTTCTGTAATTGACCCAGCAGGCTGCTAGCCAAGCCGATTTCGTGCGATGCGCCACATCTTTCATTTCACGCAATAACTTTAAATGCACGTTAAGCTCAGACTCACGAAAAGGTAGTGCAATCTTATGCGCTAATAAATCTTTGCCGGCGGTTTTCAAAAAAACCGGCAGCAAGCGCTCAACAATAAAGGGCACATAAGTGCAGCCCTTATGTAGATCGCGATCATCGGCTAATTTGGAATGCATCAAGTCACGAATCTTGGGAGGCAGCTTTTTATTTGCAGCACTTAAGACCTGATTTACCCAAGGAATATAGGTCATCCAAAAACGTGGGCT
>CANJLU010000123.1 GCA_947475085.1 Coxiellaceae bacterium | reverse complement strand
TTATTGTGAGTATTTATTTTTTATTCAATTATTTATTACCTATTCACAGTTTAATGTTTACGTTGCCGCAATTATTTATCATCGGTGCAGTTCTGTATGTGTTGGTAATTGGTTTTGTGTTTGCAGCGCTCTGCGGTTATTTTTCCGGTTTAGTAGGTGTGACAGCGAGTCCAGGATCGGCCATTGTTATTTCAGGCCTATTATTCATGGCATTAATTTTACGCTTATTGTTGTTTTTCAAAGGACATGAATTGTTAAGCTCACAATTACTTAATGCAGCGGCTGTGACTATCATCATCGGAGCGGTAGTAGCCGGCGCAGCCTGTATTGCAAACGATAATATTCAGGATCTGAAAGTAGGACACCTGATTGGTGCAGCGCCATGGCAGCAACAAATCATGTTAATACTCGGTGTGCTAGTAGCAGCGTTAGTCATACCAACGGTAATGCAATTACTTTTTAATGTGTACGGACTGACCACAGTGTTACCACACGCTGGTATGGATCTCCACCAAACTTTATCGGCGCCACCTGCGGCTATGATGGCCGGCTTGACGCAAGGCGTATTTAATCATGATTTACCTTGGAACATGTTAGGTGTGGGGGCGGTTATTATGCTGATATTAATTCTTGTGAATACACTGACTAAAATTAATATTTCTTTGCTAGGCGTGGGCATGGGAATTTATTTACCGTTAAGTTCTTCCACTCCCTTATTTATCGGAAGTTTGTTTGCTTATAGTGTTAAATTGTTTTTACAAAAAAAGTTTAGTAAAGGCGTAGCATCGCAGGATTTTCGGCAACACGATGCGGTTTTACTCAGTTGCGGATTAGTAGCGGGTGCAGCGTTGATGGATGTATTACTCGCTATACCTTTATCTATTACTGGAAATACACGCTTATTTGCTATGTTACCTATAAGTTGGCAAGTATTTGCTAATCTTCTGGGGTTTATAAGCTTATTAGTTATAGGGTTTAATTTTTATTCTGGGATTGGAAGTAAAAAAATAAATAAGTAATTTTTGGTCACTATTTATAATTTAGGCGCATTGAATTTTTATTGATTTTAGCACATAGTTAAAAATCAAATTTAATGAGGATAATTTTATGGAATATGATAACAAAACTGAAGAAAAAAAAGCTGAAAAACTTGCAAAAAAACGAGCTACCGAATTGATTGATTTATTAAGAGAAAAAAAATTAAGTGACCAGGTATTAAAGGCCGCTGAAAAAAGTTCTAAAGCCAAGCTATTATTTGAAGTCTTAGAAAAATTTTTAAGACCTGCTTTTGAAGCTAAAGACATTGAATTAAATAATTTAGTATTAAAAATTATCAAGCATCCTAAGCCTAAGGAGTTTGCAGCTGCGCTTGCGTTACTTCATGATTGTCAACTCTTAAAAGTTGAAGCTATAGAGGCTCTTAATAATTATCCAGCACGTTGCGAGTCGGTGATTAACTTAGATAAACTTAATATTTTAACTGAAGATAACTTTAAAAGAATAGCTAATCCTGAGCGGTACACACTAGAGAAATCCCCGATCTTTTACGATACAAAAAAGAGTATGCAAAACATCAAGCAGGGTGACGGACTTAGTAGAGCCTTAGTTGCGTATGAAAAATTGCAGTCTTTCATTCATGAAGGTAAAGATTTAAAATGCTCTAATCCGCAAAAAAAATCAGAATTATACCAACAGGTTCAAGAAAGAGCTTCCTACTTTACACAAGCTTTTTTTACCGGTATTACCCAACGACATGACCCACAGTTTTTTGCTGAGTTATTGAAGGTTATACAAAATACTAAATCTCTAGATATAATTAATGAATTTGTTTTTAAGCTGGACAATATATTAACACTACGAGGTATTCATTGTATTACTGATGGATTATTTGAACTTAATGAAGCGGAGCTTTTGACGGTAGAGTCATTCAATCAAGTGCTAGAAATGCAATTTCCTTGGCATTTTACATTATTAAAAAATTCTAAATGTTTAAGCAAGGAAACGTTGGAAAAATTATTAAAATATGACGAACCTATTAGTTCCGTAAGTCGATTAATAGAAATGATAGACCGAAATAAACATGACGAGATACTAAGGGATGTACGTTCTTGTGGTGGTTCTCTGGGACAAAGAGCCGGAGTTAGACGAGACACTTTACTCACTGGAGAAAATTTAAATAAATTATTACAAAGAGATCATTCTTCATTATCTAATGTATCAGATATATCAGAATTTCTTAAAAATGCTGATTTAGCAACAGAAAAAAATATTAAAGAACTAATAAATAAAGACTCGAAAATTAGTAAGGTACTAGATTTTCTCAAGGAACATCAATTATTAACAAAAGAAAATTTTTCGAGATTAACTGGTTATTCCAGTCGTGAATCTGCGTCTAATTTTCTCGAAGAACATAATTTGTCTTCAGAAGAAAATATGAATAAGTTAGCATTAGAAAGCTACCCTAAAGTATCTTTTTTTCAACGAACTGACACTGCGTTACCAGATTCTAAAAGCAACCCTAGTTGTTCTTTCAACCTAATTTAACACTAAACTAATGAGACTCGAGCTGTCAGAATTATTAAGGTCTGACAGTTTTTTCCGGCCGATGATTGACCGATAAAAACTCGTAAAAAACCAATTCTTTATTGATAATGATTATCATTACTATTGATAGTCGCTATAGTTATTGCTAAAATACGCCGAATAATTCTAAAAATAACCAATAAACATGTCTGTTGCGAAAATTTTAAAAAAGCCGCGTTCCTTAAAAAAACCGCTATTTTGGTTGAGTATATTGGGCCCGGGATTAGTGGTAATGTTGGCTGACACCGATGCCGGTAGTTTAATTACGGCAGCTCAAAGTGGGGCTGTCTGGGGGTATAAATTACTGGCTGTACAGTTTATATTGATGCCCATATTGTATATCGCCCAGGAATTAACCGTGCGTTTAGGTATTGCTACAGGTATGGGTCATGGCGAATTAATTAAGTATTATTTTGGCAAAACCTGGGCATGGTTATCGGTTTCAACCTTAGTCGTTTCGTGCATAGGCGCCATCCTCAGCGAATTTAGTGGTTTGGCAGGCGTTGGGGCGCTGTTCAATATTCCAGCCTGGGAAACCTTGTCTTTAGCGGTCGCTTTTTTGACTATCGTCGCTTGGACCGGCTCTTATCGTTCGGTGGAACGAATTGCTATTTTACTAGGATTATTTGAATTAGTATTTTTATGGGTGGCTTGGGATGCTAGACCGGTAGCGCATGAAATCCTCTCGGGTTTTACGACAATTCCTTGGCAAAATAAATCTTATCTATATTTACTGGCTGGAAATATTGGTGCGGTGATAATGCCGTGGATGATTTTTTATCAACAATCAGCCGTATTGGATAAGGGACTGAATGCCCGTCATTTACGCATAGCCCGTTGGGATACCGCTATAGGCGCTATCATTACGCAATTGATCATGGCGTCCCTATTAATAGCGACTGCGGCGACTATAGGTAAAATCAATCCGCAAATGCCTCTGAATACCGTCCAACAAATCAGTCATGCCATCACTCCCAGTTTAGGCTTTACCACCGGCCGCGTGTTATTTGCACTCGGTATGACCGGTGCGGCATTGGTTGCCAGTATCGTAGTTTCTTTAACCGCTGCTTGGGGCTTAGGTGAGGTGATGGGTTTCCGCCGATCCTTAGAGCATCGTCCTAAAGAAGCACCGTGGTTTTATGGAATTTATACCTTAATATTAGTTTTAGGTGCTGTATTAGTAGCATCCGGCAGTGTGAATTTAGTAAATCTCAGTGTCGGTGTTGAGGTTATGAATGCCATATTATTGCCCATAGTGTTGGGATTTCTCTATCTCTTAGCTCTGCGAACTTTGCCGAAAGAATTTTGCTTGAAACCTATTTATGCTCTGTTAGTTGGAGTTATTTTATTAGTGACATCTTCGTTTGG
>CANJLU010000122.1 GCA_947475085.1 Coxiellaceae bacterium | reverse complement strand
GATTTTGAATTTCCTTCAGCCAATCTAAAGGTCTATAAAATTTCTGCCAAAGAAATAGAGATCGCCAAACAATTGGTGAATGGTATGACTACTAAATGGGATCCTAAAGACTATCACGATGTATTCAGAGAAACCTTAGCAAAATGGGTAGAAGCTAAGATTCACCATAAAAAAGTTTCTGCCAAGAAAATTAAAACCAATCTTAAAAAAAGTAATGTTATTGATTTTGTAGATTTATTGAAAAAGAGCTTAGAAAAAAATAAGCAGAAAGCATCGAAAAAACGTGGATAGCTGCTATGTCTTTACAGAAATATCGTAAAAAAAGGGATTTTAAGCGTAGTTCTGAGCCCTATGGCAGCATAAAGAAAAACAAACAATTAATTTATGTTATTCAAAAACATGCAGCCAGTCATTTGCATTATGATCTACGTTTGGAATTAAATGGTGTTTTAAAAAGTTGGGCTATACCTAAAGGGCCAAGTTTAGATAATTCTATTAAGCGTCTAGCAGTACATGTCGAGGATCATCCTATCGAATATGCTAAATTTGAAGGAATAATTCCTAAAGGTGAGTATGGTGGTGGCACAGTGATGCTTTGGGATGTTGGTAGCTGGGTTTGTGAAACTACTGATGCTAATTTTGCGTATAAAAAGGGACATTTAAGTTTTATTCTAAAAGGAAAAAAATTAAAAGGCGCTTGGAATTTAGTGAGAATTAAAAATAATCCTAAAAATTGGTTATTGATTAAGGTAAAAGATAAATTTGCGCGATCCGAAAAGCAATATGCTATTACACAAGCAAAACCCAATAGTGTGATTAGTAAACGCTCCTTGCAAGGAATAGCAAAAAAATTCCAAGCCGACATATCAGGTAAACCTAAAAATATTAAAATTTCAAAAAAAACTAATCTAAGCAACGCTAGAAAAAAACCTATGCTTAATTCGATGCAACCCGAATTAGCGACTTTGGTCGAAAAACCGCCTACCGGAAATGATTGGATACATGAGATAAAATTTGATGGTTATCGTCTGCTTTGCTTTATTAAGGATAAAAAAATAAAATTTCTGACTCGAAATCAAAAGGATTGGACTGAGAAATTTAAGGAATTACAGCTGGAAATTCAAAAATTAAATCTAAAATCGGCTATTCTAGATGGAGAAATCATAGCTTTAAATAAAAAAAATAGGTCTGATTTTCAATTATTAAGCAATTCCATTAACCATAAAGAAAAATCAGCATTAACTTATGTTATTTTTGATTTAATATATAACCAAGGTAAGGATTTGAGTCGCTGTGCTTTAAAAGATCGCAAAGATTTATTAAGAAAACTAATTCCATTAAATAACAATAAACTAGTATTTAGTAGCCATATCGACGGTAATGACGGTGACATTTTTTTTAAAAAAGCCTGTAAAAAAGGATTGGAAGGCATCGTATCGAAAAATAAATTTAGCCCTTATGTATCAGGTAGGAATCGAAATTGGCTTAAGATTAAATGTAGCAAGCGACAAGAATTTTTAGTCGCAGGATTTACACCAGGAAAGGGAAATCGACATTATTTTGCTTCCTTAATATTAGCCGTGCATGGCAACAGTAATCAATTACTTTATTGTGGCAAAGTTGGAACTGGATTTAATGAAAATTCGTTAAAAAGCATTAGCAAACTGCTTAACAAATATAAAACGAACAAAGTTCCATTTAAAAATATACCTAGCGCAATAGGTCAGGTGTCCTGGACTATTCCGAAAATTATCGTTGAAGTGGAATTTACTGAATGGACACGGGCAGGCGTACTACGACACCCTAGTTTTAAGGGGATACGTAATGATAAATGCCCGAGCGAAATTATTAAGGAGTAGTCTAAAAAATGCATAAATTAAATGGAGAAAAATTATCTAACAAAAATAGCAAAAATTTAGCCACCTTTCATTTATCTCACCCAGATAAATTATTATATCCCGCAGTGAATATCACTAAATTGGATTTGGCCAATTACTATAAGACGATTGCAAAATGGATATTACCTTATATTTTGAAGCGCCCATTAACGTTGCTACGTTGCCCCAACGGTCAAAAGAAAAAATGTTTTTATCAAAGGCATTTAACAACGGCAACAGAAAATTTGTATGCTATAACTTTGCCCGATAAAACGGATAAACCTGAACCGTATCTTTATATCAAAGACACATCTGGTTTAATAGCTTTAATTCAATTAGGGGTTTTAGAAATTCATCCCTGGGCTAGTCAAATTGATAAGATAGAACAGCCTGATTTTATTACCTTCGATCTTGATCCAGGATTGTATGTGGAATGGAAAAGGGTTATCGAAGCCGCTTTTTTTGTCAAAGATCATTTGTGGAAGCTTAACTTGAAAAGTTTTGTTAAAACAACCGGCAGCAAAGGATTACATGTCGTAGTGCCTATAAAAAGGCTTTATAGTTGGGATAAAGTAAAAATATTTACACATACGTTTGTAAAATATTTATCTATACAGGACCCACTTCTCATCGTTGCGAATATGAGCAAAACCAAGCGTCAGGGAAAGATTTTTGTGGATTATTTGCGAAATCAACGCGGGGCTAGCAGTATTGCCCCTTATTCAACGCGTATCAGAGAAAACGCAGCCGTAGCAACTCCTTTGTCATGGGATGAGTTAAACACACGAGTTAAATCTGATACCTTCACAGTGAAAAATTTACCTCAGCGATTAGCTAAGCTCAAACATGACCCTTGGGCAGAGTTTTATCAATTAAAGCAAAAATTAAGCTTGCCAATGGTATAATTAGCCAATAAAGCAATTTCGGAGGGGTAATGGCCGACAAATTTATCGAGCCTTTTACTAAAGCGGTACAGTATTATCTTAAATATCGACCTTTTTATCCGAAAGAAGTATTAGATTGTCTGATTAACGAATGTGGTTTAAGCAAAAAAAGTGTCATTGCCGATATAGGTTCTGGCACAGGATTGCTTGCTAAATTATTTCTTGATGTTGGGGATACCGTATATGGCGTTGAACCTAATCAAGCGATGAGAGAGGCTGGTGAGGCTTATTTGGCACAATATTCTCAGTTTCATTCAATTTCCGGCACCGCTGAAGCTACGTATTTAGAGAATGCTAGTATGGATTTTATAACAGCAGGCACCGCTTTTCATTGGTTTGATGCGGAAAAAACTAAACGAGAATTTAAACGTATTGCCAAGCCCAAAGCTTGGGTTGTTTTGGTTTGGAATGTTCGAGATACCAATTCTCCGCTGATATGCGATTATGAAAGCTTATTGCTAGAATATGGTGAAGATTATGCTCATTCGAATGCCAAAAAATTAGATAAAGTCGCAATGAATAGTTTTTTTAATGAACAGACTATAAAAACAGCTTCATTTAGTAATGTTCAACAATTTGATTGGGAAGGATTCAAGGGTAGGTTGCTATCTATGTCATTTATCCCTGGAGCTGAGGATGCAAATTATAAGCGTATGCTAGACCAGTTAAACAATATTTTCATACGTTATGAAAAAAATGGAATGATCCAATTTCTATACAAGACAAATTTATATTATTCACATATTTAATTAATAATTCAAAAAACAATGTCAATCATACAAGTCAAAAAAATGGGTGAACAGTCCTTATTAGAAGCATCTTTACTTGTGGAAAATTTCTCCTCTAAAGAGCTTTACAATCTTATTGAGGATATGAAAGATACCATGCAGCAAGAAGATGGAGTTGGGATAGCCGCACCGCAAATTGGCTGTAATCTGCGTGTGATTATTTTTGGTTTTGAACAGTGTGAGCGTTATCCAAATGATGCGCCTATCCCTTTCACAGTGCTTATTAATCCTCAGGTTGAATTTTTATCAGATGAGATTGAGGATGGATGGGAAGCTTGTTTAAGTGTTCCTGGATTGATGGGTTTAGTACCTCGATCTACGCATATAAAATATACAGGCTTTAATGAAAAAGGCGAATATTTTAGTCGGGTTGCTCAAGGTTTTCATGCCCGTGTCGTGCAACATGAAGTCGATCATCTCAATGGTATTTTATATCCCCAGCG
>CANJLU010000121.1 GCA_947475085.1 Coxiellaceae bacterium | reverse complement strand
CTTTAAAAGTTAAATTTAATCAAGTAGTTAACAGCATTTTCCACCGACCGAAAACCGAAAAACCTCGCCGCCCCGCCTCATCTTCAAGTTTTCGACACAAGTTCCAACATATTCTATCGTCGTTAGCGTTATTTTATAGGGTGTAATATGATTAAAGCATACTGTTTTAATATATCAACAAATCATCCATGGTACGTGTCCAATCTGTTAGTAAATAAATTTTTAATGCGTTATTTTAATTAATTCAGAAATCTTATCGCTATTATCAATAATAAACTGGCCAGTGTTACTAATTTGTTTACGCCATTCACGCCAATAGCTTTTGTCTTTTTGATTCTTTAAACATCTTAAATATCGCGCGCGCTGGGCATCATCAAGCTGTTCATGAATTAATGGTATTAAACCATCATCTAAGTTGTAAGTTGGTTTATCAGGTGCGAGGCAAACAGGTACAATGAGGCCTAAGGGCAAACTTAAATCTTTTGAAATTGCTTCACAAACATCAAAAATACATTGTGCTTTTATAGATTGGGGTTCTTGAATGTTATAAGGGGGCAACCACTCTCTGAAGGGTCTTAAACGATCAATTTGAGTAGCAACTGCAACAATAACAGGCAAGGTTCTATTCTTTCTATGCAACTGGAATTCATGACGTAATTTTTGTAGTTGCTTAGCATCTTCCTCTCTAGCCGCATGGGAAGCATTGCAAACAACCAAAACGACATCAATTTCTTCCCATGCTTTTTTTAATAACGCGGGTGCATCTTCGTGTTCTAAACCACCATAGCCGGCACTGTCCAGAATGGTCGCAACTTCCAGCCCTTCTCGTTCTAATTTGAATGGAGTTATTTGTGAGGTGGTCGGCAATACTCCCTCGGCAGTCTTTATTTCACCGAAGATTTTATTAATTAAAGTGGATTTTCCACTGCTGACTTGACCTAAGACCAGTATTCGTAATGGCTCTAAGGATTTTTCATAAGCTTTTATCTTTTTTATATCTTTTTTGGAGACATCACTTAACGTTTCTATTGGCGAAATATCGTCTAAGGTGATTTGACCGCTGTAGAGTTGAATAGCATAGAAACCAAGTTTGTTAATGTAGGCGCTGAATAGGTTCTGTAATACTTCTTCTCGAATTAAATTAAAACCTCCATCTATTAATAGACCACGAGCTTTACCTAACGCAGCGCCTGGCCAATTAAATAAATGATTTAATACGTTATAAACAGATTTAATTTTAATCCCTTTTTCATAATATTCTTTGGCTAAAAGCAGATCACCGATTTTTATGGCATGACTCCCCGGGATTTTATCTAAGACTTCTCGTTGTAAATCCTCACAAATCAAGCTAATGAGTTTAAGTAAATAAGGAGTAGGAAATTCTAAAATAGGATACTTTGATTTAGCATTAAAATGTGTTGCAACTAACAGCAAAATTTCATTTGTTAGCTTTAATATTTTATTGGGATTGGTTAATAAGTCCGTTTTTGCAGAGTAACTTTTAGTGAACTTATTTAATTCTGCCCAAGCATCTTGGGCTTCATCAGACCAATTAGGATTAGGACTCACATCAATTGGCTTTACAACTAATGGTTTTTTCTGGTGACTGCGCCAGGTCGTTAATAACGAAAAAAGCACTGTATTAGCAGAGATAACTGCTATTCCATAATAAAGCCAACCCTTTAACCATAAAAAATAAAAACCGAACCCTAAAAGCGCAATGATGGGGATTAAAAATAACAATCCAATAATAATGTTATGGAGACTAAATAGAGATCGCACAAATTATGTCCTATTTTTTAAGCAATTTACGGGCATCAGAAAATGCATCAGTATAAGTATCTTTGACCATTTTTTTATCAGGCAAAGTGCCGCGTTTGACACTGTAAAGATAGACACAAAAAGCTTTACCAAGCGCATAAGTCATTGCACCTGAATATGCCCCAGAGACTGCCCAACCATAAACAGGAACCAGTCCGATTAATTCTCTTCCTAATAAGCCTAAACCGATACTAGTGCCAAAGAGTGCAATAAATTCTGTATAAAGTTGACGTGTTAAGGTGAGTTCATAAATTGAGGCGATACTATGGAATAACTTTGCTTGTGTAGCAATTGCTAATGGAATACCAACTTCAGGCACAGCCCCCAAGCCTATATTTAAAATAGAATACCCTGTGATATGTGGATGTGCTTGTTCGGCGTGGTAATCCAATAATTCTTTATGTTTTTTTGAACCTCTTAATAAATTAATAAGGCCTTTAGGCAACACCTCTTCAATGGTATTCCATAATTCATCTATCCCGTAACTAGAAGGGCTATAACCGTCGTCTGGTAACGTAAAATCAACCGGAACGAAATGAACATTCTCACCTAATGCTTTAAACCAATCCCGTTGATGCAATAAAACTCTGGTTAAATCATGGGGTATTTCTGGTGGTAATGGAGTTTGTCGGTAGGGATAGGGCTGAATATGCTCATATTCTGTGTTTGGATAGCACTCATGTAATGAAGTTTGCGCGACGATAATAGGCCACTTTGGGTGTTTCTCATGAATTTTTTTAACAGCCGTAACAACATCGGCTTGATTCATATCAGAAGCGCGTAGCACTACGATTAATAAGTGTGCTTTATCTGCACACCATTTAAGATCTTCAGTAGGATCATAATTGGCTTCGCTTAAACCGCGTGTATCTAAGAAGCGTATGATTGGATGAGAAGAGGATGGAAAGTCATAAAACTGTGAGGTTTTTGTGCAAGGTATAAATCCATTACCTATTTGAGCCGAATCATTACCCGTTATCTGTCGAATTAAAGATGTTTTTCCCGATTGAGTTTTACCTAGCAGCCAGAACACAGGTGTAGGTAATTGGCTCTTAATATCTTCAATTTTAGACTGTAGTCCTTCAGCCTTAGGACTAAAAATGGCATCACCCAATCCTTGCCATGACCATTTATTAAATAAACTCATATTTATCCTTTAAACTTTTATTTCTCAAAAATAAATTATGCCCGTTTTTAAGAGCCGAACGAAGAAGAAGACTTGCTGCGCAGAGAAGAGACATTCAAGAAAATGAGGCTATAAAAACCCTATGCAAGAATCAGAATGAAATCACACTAACTACCGATCATGAGAAATAACATCAATCCACAAACCGGCAATAAAATGTAGTGCTTCAAACCAAACTTAACAGCTACTAATTTCTTAGATGTGTCTCACCCACCGAAAACCGAAGATGGCTCAGATATTTATTTTTTAGTAAAATGTTTGTAAGCGCCCAGTGTTGCTCCAATAGTAGCACCTACTACTGGGCCGATTAGCAGAATGGGGATTGCGATCGCGGCTCCAACAACCGCCGCGGTGGCTGTTTCTTTTGCCAAACTGGATGATGCTACCCCCCTTGATACATCTTTTAAAGCACTGACAAAAGCCTCTGTGGCAATCTTCACATCTTGCTGATCTAATTGACCGTCACCATTTTGATCAAAAACTGATGTTGCGATAGTCGATAAAGTACGACCTGCTAAATTTACAGTCTCGGTTAGAGCGGGACCAGCAACCGATGCTATATCACCTGTTGTCTGTTCAATACCTTTCGACAAACTTGTTCCTGCTTGTTTTACAGTATTTGCAGCTTTATCAGCTAAATCAACCGCTGAAGAAACAATAGGGCTGGCTGTCGATGCAATACTTGTGGTCAAGTCGGATACAGCAGACTTGGTTTTCTCTGCAATATCACTGAATAAATTTTTCATAAGATTTTCTCACCTTAATTCAATTAGTAACCAAATAAGTTTTATAAAGCCTTTACGGACGCCCCTTTTTTGCTTCTCAAAATTGCAATACCATTCTATCTATAATTCAAAAGTGTTAAGCGACCGATAAGATGCTAACTAATCCGTCAATACTTTAATTTCTAAATTATCAATCTTGAACTATGTTTTAAACTTATAGGCTCAATTGATACCCATTGCAATTCTTTTAATCCCCCTTACCGAGATACTCATTTAAGCTTTTATCAACTTCCACCTGCAACTCTTCAGGACTGATGATCCGAATATGGGGAATCCAATAGCGCACAATCGGCAATATCTGATT
>CANJLU010000120.1 GCA_947475085.1 Coxiellaceae bacterium | reverse complement strand
TACCTTGTCTGGCGTGGCTTTGTGAAAGTGATGTGTCCTACTTTTACAATACTTTGTCCTACTTTTACAATACTTTGTCCTACTTTTACAATACTTTGTCCTACTTTTACAAGTAAGTGTCCTACTTTTACAACCCAATTATTAAAAATAATAGATCGATGATTATTCGGCACAAATGTTCTTGATATACCAATAATATAAAGCTAAAATCATCCAATCTTAGTTCCTGATATACCAATAAAATATGGTCAAAAATCTTTTACCGGAAAGATATAAGCAGGATGACTTTTTTATCTGTGATGTTTTTGATTCTTTTAAAGATGACATTGCATCGATGGAACATCCAGTTTTCTCATTATCTAAAAAACCTGATCACCGGATGTTAGTTTATGAGAAAAACGGCAATACTATTATCATTAAGCCAAGCTATACAGGACTAGCTACAATCTTCGATAAAGATATTCTTTTGTACTTAGCTAGTTCGTTAGTTAATGCCAAGAACAATGGATTACCTATTTCTAAAACCGTTCGCTTCTCAACGTATGATTACATCGTCAGTACAAATAAATCGCTTGGTGGTATGCAATATAAGCAGTTCCAAGAGGGTTTAGAGCGATTAAGTGGTACTCGAATACAGACCAATATAAAAACAAATGATCAGGAAATAACGGAAGAGTTTGGCTTGATCGATAAATGGAAGACAGTTAAGGATGATGCGAAAGGGAAAACATTAGCTGTTGAAGTCGTTTTGTCAGATTGGTTTTATAACTCAATTATTGGTAATGCAGTTCTCAGTATAGATCGTGATTATTTCAGGCTCAGGAGGCCTATAGAGAGGCGTTTATATGAGTTGGCTAGGAAGCACTGTGGCAACCAATCTGTGTGGCGTATAAAGCTTGATAACTTGCAGGATAAGTTAGGTGTACTGTCTCCTCTACGAAAACTAAGATTTACTATGAAAGAGATAACTGAGTCTAATCATTTGCCTGATTACAATATCAAATTTGAGGATGATGTTGCCACTTTCACAAGGAAGACACCTCCGAAAGTGAATGGGTTTGAATTACTTTCTAACAGCATATCAATGACGGATTTTGTCCGTGATAATCCAATTATTACAAAAGGCAAAACTGAGCAACAAGTTAAGCGGTTAATGCTTAATCCCAAAAAACCAGAAGCAGCAAAAAAGGCGTTGGCAGAAGTCCGGAAGTTGATGAAGCGACAGCCATTTGCGTAATGGGTAACGGAATATAAATGGCAAATAGTGCGGAGCAGTATTATAAAAATTTCTTCAGTAGAGAAAGTCTTTGAAAAATAGCTTTAACGAATATTAATGCAGTAGCTAGCGCACGCAAAAAAAACCACAATTTGATTCTATTGGGCTATAAGGTTCTATTAGAATTGTATCGAATAAAAGCCATAGAGCTTGCTGGCGCCATTTTTATTGATTAGCATTGGTTTAAATATTTTACCATCAACATTTAATGTAGCGCGGCCTATTTCAGTTTCATTGAGATCTAAAAGTCATCATCACAAACCCAGTTCGGCATGTGAACCCAAGCGAACAAGCTGCAAGACTTCATCATTCGGCTTTCGGTAGATCAACACTAGATCGGGTTTAACATGGCAATCGCGATGATCTTTCCAGTCACTTGTCAACGAATGGTCTCGATGACGTTCGGGCAAAGCCAAATCAATAGCCAATTGCTTTAATACTTCTGACAAAAGTGAATCAATGTCTCGATGCTTAGGCGTGGCCTTTACCCGCTTGTAGTCACGTTTAAAGCACTCGTTGGCTCAATCCTCCGCATTCAGATCCGCCATCAAATCTTCAACAGTGGTAAACGAAGGTAGATTTCCACGGCGGGCTTCCTTCATCGCCTCAATGGTTTCTGCATTCGGAACTAACGGCTCGAAAGGGAGCGACTTTTCGCGGGCTATGCGAGTCAGCATAATACGAAAAGCATCGGACACGGTAAGCCCCATCGACGCAAGTACAATGGTAGCCTCTTCTTTTATATGCTCGTCAATTCGAGCGCGAACAACTGCATTTGCGGACATGGTATATTTCTCTAAAAAGTTACTGAGCTACATTGTAGCTCAAAAAGATGGCTAATATACGCAGAAAAAACAGGTGTTATGTTAAATTAATTGGCGGTGGTTTTACTTGCTGGTAGCGGCCTTGTTAAAAGTAAAACGCTTGACGGCCTTGCTATTGCATAATACCGGCAACACGCAACACGCAACACCGTCACAGAGCATTATGTACTTCACATTACAGGGCGCGGCCGACGCCACCGGCAAGGCGAAAACCACGATTCAACCGGCGATCAAGACTGGAAAACTCAGCGCAAACCGCAACGAGAACGGCAGTTATGCGATTGACGCAGCGGAATTGTCGAGAGTCTATGTGTTGCGTGATACGGGTAGCGATACGGCAGCAATTGATGGTGATGCTTACCCATCAACCAAATCAGACAGAGACAAAATTAGCAAGTTACCAGACTGATTCCCAAAAATTAGCTAGTTTCCTGATGAAATTTTTACGAGCAACAAGTATTTCCACATCATCAACCTGTGGCTGGTCTGAAGCTGATTATTGAGCATATTCGGGATCTAATGGGTTGTTTACTTGGTTGATAAGTCAACAATATGGATGATACGTCCTGCGTTACTGTGCCTACTCACCAGAATAACTTCCTAACTAATCGTTGTGTGAGTGTCTCATCTGCAAACTCATCAATGACGACATTATTTGTTTCTTCAGCAACTGTAACTTCTGGATCTTCTTTTTTTGCTGAAAACGATATGACTTTATGGCCTGTCTCACTTTGCCGTCCAAGCGAATGGTGAAAGCTTAAATAGCCTCTACATTGAGTTTAACCCCAAGCGCCTTACAGACTTTAGAAATGGTGTCGAAGCGAGGGTGCGCATTAGGGCGAAGGGCCTTATAAAGCGCTTCGCGTGTGAGTCCTGCTGAACGGGCTATCTCCGACATGCCACGCGCACGGGCAATGTCACCCAATGCCGCCGCCAGTAGCGCAGAATCTCCGTCATCGATAATGGCAGTTAAATACTCTGCAATCGCCACTTCACTATCCAGATAGTGTGAAGCATCGAATTCAGGTAGGCTGGCAATATTAATTTTATTGATCACGGTTTAATCCTCCAAAGAATCGGCCAACTGTTTGGCCTGGGCAATATCTGAGGCTTGGGTAGACTTATCGCCGCCGCCCAACATTACAATTATCACTGCTCCTCGCTGCACATAATACATACGCCAGCCAGGGCCGAAATGTTCACGCATTTCAAATATTCCTTCACCTACCGGCTTGATGTCGCCCATATTGCCAAGCTGGGCTTTTCTCAGTCGAGCCACTAACCGGCGTTTGGTCATGCCATCACGTAGGCCAGAAAGCCAAACATCGAATTTTGGTAATGTGCGCATTGTAATCATGGTCTAATTGTATTCGTTCGATTACAACTCGTCAATCCAGTATTCATAGGCTCTGAAAAGCGTATTTAACGCCAAGAGTAGGAATAGTAATTTCGCTATACCCGATAAAATAGCAGGACTCCCGCCATATTCAGGCGTCATTATGACGGGAAGCCTTACACGAGTTGGCGGAAGTTGAATCTAAGTGACTACAAATTTGGTGCTGTAAACACCATAGCTTTTGCTCTTAATCCCTTCAAAAAAACAAGTTTTCGTAAGTTAGATAAGTTAAAGAATAGTTAATATAAGTTACAAGGTAAAAAAAAGCTCTGTATACCTTGTCTGGCGTGGCTTTGTGAAAGTGATGTGTCCTACTTTTACAATACTTTGTCCTACTTTTACAAGTAAGTGTTCTACTTTTTTCTCAGGCAGAAATGAGGTAACATTTTGGCTTTATACAGCTCTCTAAGAGCGGTTAACAGGATATCAACATAAGATTGCATTTTTTTGCTTTTTTAGGAGTTAACTGTAATACTTAGTGCTATATTTTCCGCCCAAGCAGGGATTTATTGTGAGGATTTTTAAGAACAAAGCATTTGCGCGTTTTGCCAAGAAATCGGAAATAAGCGATGCTGCCTTATGCAAAACAGTTAGGGATGCTGAACAAGGCTT
>CANJLU010000119.1 GCA_947475085.1 Coxiellaceae bacterium | reverse complement strand
TACTGCTGGATTCTTTTATAGCTTATTTCATTACTAGATTTGTCTACTAAGTCAATTTTAATATTCTGAATGTTCATTTATACCAATTAACGATTTAATAAACTTCATTTCCAGGTATTTTTGGCTGTCCATTAACTTATAATATAATGGACAACTAGTTTGCGATGCAGTGATAATTTTTATACTCATCCGGTGGGATAATTTCTATTGACTCATTTTCATGTGTACAAGACATCCAGTAAGGACCAGCTAATTTCATAAAGCGCTCATAGTTTATTGTCTCATCATCAGATGCAGTAATAAAATGCATTTTATTACGAACCATCCCTTCAACATGGTTTTTAAATGCTGGTGGAAAACACTTTGCATCATGAATAGAAAAAGAGTCGCCTAAATAAGAAACAATTCGCGTTAAGAATATTTCACCGGACTCATAATAAGGAACACTTCTAATCGTACTTATTGTATTTTTAGTAAATAATTCTTGGAATTTAGTTATTTTTGATGAACTTAGTATTTCTTGATACAGGCCTAAGCGGCTTGCCTTCATTATGGAGCAAAATTGACTAAGATGATCGCGTATAGGATTTTTTAATTCAGCGTTATTCATGGAAAATGTAGCAAAGTGATCTATTAGCGTCTTATCATCATTGATGCTAAGAGGAAAATCACAAAATATCCAGCAATACGCTAACCAGTCACTATCTTGTTCATTGGTAATAAAAAGAGGTAATAGTTCATTCCAGCACTTTGTTAATGCGGGAAATTTATTTTCTTCAATGCAACATATCCCATAAAATAGAAGGTGATGCATCAATTGATAGAACATCCGGAACCCTGGTGGGCCTTGAACATCGTGTGTTATTGATTCCATCAAGGCATTAAAGTTTTTAAAATTACGGCACTCATCCAATGATAAATCACTAACACTTATCCCTGCAGGCAAAATATCTTTCCAACGCATTATTTATTACCTCTGTACCCATTGTTTATCACTTGTAGTCCCAAGAGACAGGTGACCTTATTAAATCTTCGCGGCAGGCTTATCTTCCTGGATTTATTGAGCGTTAATGGCTTCTTTTAATTTTGTTCCAGCCTTAAAACTCACCGCTTTGCTGGCTGATATGTCTATTGGTTGCCCTGTTGATGGGTTTCGCCCCGTTCGTGCAGCCCGTTCTCTTACTGACAGACTTGCAAATCCTGGCAATACAATAGAGTCGCCTTTGGCAAGCAACTCGGTTAGGCAGTTGATAACGGCGTTTAAGGCGCTTTCAGAGTCAACCTTGCTAAGCCCTGATGCGTCACTGATGGATGAGATTAGCTCTTTTTTGTTCATTTTAAGCCTCATGAATTGTATGTTTATTACCTTGATCGCCAAATAAATTGGCTCCCCAGTAATTAAGAGCTGAATGGTTAATCATTTACTCTATTGTTGTCAAATAAAATATAGGTTTTTAGAGGGGTAAATAGGGGTTTAGATCTTATAAATAGCACTTACACTCAGTGATAGCGCTCTATCAAAATTAAAAACAGAATCCTATTGATGGTAAAAATAAGGGTTTTTTGAGGGTCTATGAATTATCACAAGGGCGTACTTTAGTGATAGCCCTTATAAAATAGAAAAATCAGTCCAGATAAACCCTCGTTTTTTTGAACTTCATAAGCACCTATTTTTGTTTGGCATTATTTTTTAAGGAGACTAGTTTTTCAACCAGCTTAGAAAGTAAAAAACGATTCACTTGTTGCGTCATTTGGTTTTTCTGATCTAACAATGAGATCGGAGCCATTCGGCAAAATCTTGTTCCATATTCTGTTTTTACAGAAAGAACGTAACCTTCAGTTCCATTTTTCCAAGTAATTTCTCGGAATGGAATCTGTTGTTTATTGAGCAGGTTAACAAGATCATTGGTAATTGCTTTTGCTCCCGCATTCATTTGACTTGCTAGCTTAGTTTGTTCTGATTTTAGCATATTAAAAAATTAACTCAAAAATTAGGGTCCAAAGCAAATGCTTGGATGAAATTTGCTGCCACATGGGTAGCAAATGGCCTTGCCGCTGAAAAACACGAGCCCGATAGTTTTCGCCACCACAAACTATTACTATGGTACATAAAGGCAAATATTTATTGTGAAGTTCCCATCCAATTTCAAATTATCTATTAGAATACTAGCTGGCTATCGTAAATTGCCAACTTAGTGGGTGGGATGGTTCACTTGAGCCACATCAGTGCAACAATCTCAAGTATCTAGATCTCTAGATTCCAATGGTGACAAAGCAAAATTAGGCTGAAATCCACTTATTTCTCCATGTCTTATATGAGGTAAATATTTATCTAAAGCCTCCTTTATTCTCCATCGCTCACCTACATATTCCCACTTAGAAATCCAGAAATTATCTTCATCTTTTGATGTGAATTTCAACATCATAACAAAAAGACGATTTTCTTTGTCAACTAATTTAAACCGTATAATTTCATTATAATTTTTTTCATTAATATTGTTTTCAATATTTCCTTTTTTCTCTGGCGACAAATATTTTCCCATCGTCGATTCGAGATCTGCCAGAAATTTATCAGCGCACATAAATGAAATGAAGTCGGGTTTCATTTTAACCTTATAGTGTTTAATATTCATCAAATTGCTTGCAATGTTATCAACAACAAGAAGCTCTTCTGGTGATATTTTTTTTATAGAGCTAGTCACTTAGTAGTCCTATTCTGCTTGTTGGGTAAATTGATGGGATTAATTTTGACTCCATAACGACTCTCATCTGTCCTGACATAATTTAATTAAAACTAAAGCAGTTTTTGCTTGATAGTCTAGGTTATTTTTTTCCAGGATTTCTTTCTGGGATTGAAGCATCAAAGCCACTACATTTGTCTCTTCTTTAGTTAATCCTGAGAATAACGAAGAATAAAACGTATCGAAAGTACCATAACCTTCCCAAATAACTAGATTTATTAGATCGTCATAATATGCTCTAAAATCAACATTTAAATTTCGCCACGAAATACCTAAGTACTTCTTAAATATTTCTGAAGAAAGAAGACCTATTTGACCATAGGAATCATCAATATTACCCATGTTTTCAATAATCACCGTTAAAAAAGCACGATAAAAAGCACTCAGTTTTGAAATTGGCATGGATTCATTTTTTTCAATATACGCACTTAATTTTTCTGATAATGTATAAGCCTGATCCTGATTATAGTGTGTTGCTGTTTTGAATTTTGCTCTAAAAATATTAATATATTTTTCTGTGCTCTCTGGCAATGCTTTACTGTTGCCTTGTAAAGCCTTCTCTAAAAAAACAACTCTTGGTGTTCGCAGCATCCAGAGACTTTTTTCTTTGGGTTGAAAGCCAAAATCAAGTATTTTTTTCTTGGCTTTAATGAATTGTGTTTTTAATGTAACGTCATCAATGGTTAAGTTTATATATCGGTAATCTAAATTATTATGCAAAAATTTTTCGCGTAAATGATGGATGTGAGACATTATGCTTTCTAGATTATTTCTATTTGATGCCGAACAATTTTTGCTAACGGCATCTATTAATGCATCCCATTCATTGTGAAATAGTTTTTTGAGTAGGAGAACAAACCATAAATCCCAGTATGTTAATTCGAAAATAACTCCAGAGGCTTCTAGTATTATTTTCTCAAAAATATCGTTCCCAAAGCGTATATCTCGTTTTGCCATTATTAATGACTCTCTTTTTCCACAAAAATTGGTGATGCTCATTTTGAACGGCAAGGCACTAGACTCAAGTCAACTATGTTTACATGGTAAAAATAAGTTTAAATAAAAAGCACAGTACTGTAAATTATTACTCAGCGCTCTATTATACTTAAATATATAAAGCATGACCTTTAGAAATATCCGGGTCTATATTAATTTTCATGTTCTTATCTGGAGCAAGACTGGCTATGTACGGTCACTACCATTATGTGATCTTGGCTAACTCATTTCCTTTAAATGACTTAAAAACAAGATGACATCATAGCAAAATAAGTTTAGTTTTCAAGAAGAGTTTTTTAGTGGAGTCTGCCTATCAAAATCCACAAAATAAAGGCCACTTAAAAAACGGTCGTTTTCTAAGTGATTGGCTGATTAAAAAATAGTTACTAAAATTTATCAGTATGTAATTCAAGTGCTATACTCACTTTAGCCAGTAGTAAAAGATATTTGAACCGATAAGCTTTTTATG
>CANJLU010000118.1 GCA_947475085.1 Coxiellaceae bacterium | reverse complement strand
AATTATTTTTATTACTGTTGTGTGTAATCAGTATTACCTTTAATGTTTTAAACCCTTCTGCTTGCTTGTTGATCGTTTCAAAAAGTCAGTTACAACTCTGATTGGATCCGTTTATTGCTTAACAAGGTGAGTTAGTTCTTTTAAATAGTTTTTTTGTGCTTTAAAAATGCATTTAAAGCTTTGGATTAACTGTTACGTAGCTTTAAAAGAGGCTACAAGATCAGTTAGATGTATTTTTATTGGAGAAATAAATCATGTTGCTTCAGCGAAATAGCGTATCAATTTTTGGGGTTGCTATTAATAACTTGTAATAACTGGGGTCGGAGTAATATTCATAAGCATATACATGGCAGTAAATTAAAATTGTAATCCGCCTTACAACAAAAAATCTCGGAACTATGCTTGCCGCGAATGGCAATATAATGCGATTGGCTGAGGTATAATCAGTTTGGGGAGATATGAGATGGTATTGATCCTAAAGTTTACTTTTAATGTAAAGGCTATTTATTCTGCCCCCATTGATTTTAGCAAGTAATAATTATATTTATTGGAGAAGTAGACCATGTTATTTAAGCGTAATTGTGTTGCCATCATGGGTGTTCCTATTGATAGTTTAACGTGGGATATGGCATTAAAGCAGTTGTATAGTTGGGCGATTGCTCATGAAAGTCGCTATGTCTGTATTTGTAATGTGCATTCTGTGGTGACGGCATCACAAGATGCTGCATTTAATCAGATTGTATCTAACGCAGATATGGCAACCCCTGATGGTGCGCCGGTGGCTTGGTTAATGCGAAAGTTGGGGCATGCCGATCAACAACGGATCAATGGTCCGGATTTAATGTGGAAGTATTGTGAACAGGCACAATATCGGGATGAGTCGGTGTTTTTTTATGGCAGTTCTGAAGTGACCTTAGCGTTGTTACAGTCCAAGTTGTTATCAGCTTTCCCTACCTTAAAAATTGCAGGCGCTCTTTCTCCTCCCTTTCGTACACTATCATCAGAAGAAGATGCGGCGATTATTGAGCAAATTAATACGTCAGGGGCAAATGTGGTTTGGGTCAGTTTGGGTTGCCCCAAGCAGGAGTTATGGATGGCTGAGCATCGTGGCCGTATTAATGCGGTTATGGTGGGTGTGGGTGCGGCGCTTGATTATCATGCAGGCACCTTAAAAAGAGCCCCACTTTGGATGCAACATAATGGTCTGGAATGGTTTTATCGTTTAGTATCTGAACCAAGACGCTTGTGGAAGCGCTATTTAATCACTAATACTTTGTTTGTATTAAAGGCTATCCGGCAATTATTATTGCGATAAGGTGGGATTTGTTAGCACGTAGCTTCGATGTAAAGCTGTGTAATCGAGGCCTATAATCCATTGCACACTCGATTTTCTTTGTTGTCTAGAGGTGCTTTTAGTGGGTTGTAACAGCATCATTGCTGTCTTATTATTTTGCGTAATTGTCTGGGCCTATAGAAATATATTTGTGTTCAAATAAAAAGCAAATGCAAATATTGCAAGCATAATATTTTCAGCGTCTCACCGATTTGATCTAAAATTTATTGAAATTAACTTTAAAATGACTGCAATATCCATTCATAAATTTATTCATTAAACAATTCTCTCATGTCACTTCACGCTGATAATATCTGCATACAATTATCGAGAGGACCTATGTCCGCGGCTAAATTGCTCGAAAATCTAGGGATTAGTCAGCCAACAATGTCTCGTGCATTGACTGAGCTTGATAACAAAATAGTACGGTTTGGTGCTGCGCGATCCATTCACTACACATTGCGCGACACCACGCCAAGAGTACCGGATATGCCGATTTACCGGATTAATGCGCCCGCCTATGACATGACCCCCCAATGGGTTTCGCCCCTCGCAATGGTGGCGGGTTTAATGATACCTTATCCGAAGCATCGATTCACGCCAGTGTATCTAACTCAACTTGGCGTCTCGCAGACACTTTGGCGCGTCATTTTTTAGGCCGTATTAAGGAAGCAAGTGGCTTTAGCAAAAGATTTGAGCTTTGTATAAATGCACTGGAAAACCGCATAAAGGCAGCGAGTACTAAAATAGAACGGCTAGAATGACATTAATATTGCTAATACCGGAGCAATGGGCTAAGTTTTTGCAAGTCGATGCAAATAATCGATAGGATTAGCATGGATTGATTTTAAAAAATGATGTGTTAGAAGAAGCTTAAAGCTTTAGTGAGCATCAGAAATTATCAATACGGATCAGGGTGCTCAATTTACAGCAACTATTTTTTGTCGATTGTGTCGAGGTAAAAGGTTGTAGACTCAGGATTGATGATCGAGGAGCTTGGCGTGACAATGTCTTTATTGAAAGAGTATGGCGGTCAGTAAAATATGAATGCGTTTTTTTATGCCTATGACTCAGTCAAGGACGCTAAGGTTTCCATACAAAAATACTGGGACTGGTATAATCAGGAAAGGCCTGATTCAAATCTGAATAGAATCCTGATGAAGCCTATTATGGTTTGTTTGTTGTCATCCTTTAAAGAGGTGGCTTAATAAAATCACAGGTAATCAGTTATAACTTTATAATGTCTAAATAAATAATTGGGGGCATCTATCAATTCAATTATTACGCTAACGAAGCAACTATAATTCATCCGCTATTTTTTTAATAAATACCCTAACTATGCCAACTAAAATTGAACCTAAAGAAGCGTTTCCTTACAAGCCACCGACAGACGCGATTAAGCAAAAGTATCAAGCCATTTTTGAGCTAAAACAACCCTTGCCGGAACGTTTGCCCAAGTTGATTTTTGATAAGGTCGTGGCTGGGTTGTTGTTATTGGCCGCCGCACCAGTCTTACTGTTGTTAAAGATCGCTTATGTGATCGAAGGTTGGTTGATCCCTGAAAACAAAGGGCCGATGATTTTTAGTTATAACGCAGTAAGCGCCGGCAAGATTTTTCCTAAATACAAGATTCGATTAATTAAAGAGAAATATATCGATCAAGAAGGTGCTAAACGGGGCGACTGGATTGCTTTTTCTGCGGAATGGAGACCGGACAGTCGTACTTATGTTGGGCAGTTTGCCAAGAAGTATTATCTGGATGAGTTACCCCAGTTTTATAGTGTGTTGTGTGGCGATATGAGTATTGTTGGCCCACGGCCTCTGGCGGTTGTTCATTATGAGCGTGATAAGGCTCAAGGTAATGTCACACGCTTTTTAATTAAAGGTGGCTTACTGGGTTTGGGGCATATTAATAAAGGAACGCCAGAAATGGGTAATCCGGTTTATGAGTATGCTTATATAGATCAATATATACATTTAACACCGCTGCAATTGTTATGGCTGGATTTAACCATTATCGGTAGAGGCGTTAAGGTTATTTTACAGGGCAAGGGGCTATAACTTTTTAGTTTAATCAAAAGCATCACGGTGATTAATATACTTCGGTTTGGGCATGTTATGTTTGTAACCATTGCGGACAGTTTTGTGGGATCAATGAAACCAAGATGATTGAATGCTTCAATCGCTTGGTCTGTGATGTTGATTTTGTTATTCGCAAAGCTCCACGGAACCACGCTTAAGGATAAAAAAGTAATTTATTCATAAAAGTGACAGGCTAAAGTCTTTATGCCAGTTTTAGATGTGGCCACACTTTTAAATACCGCTTGGCCCTAGTGATTGATGGCGTATGTGTTTTACGCTACGATAATACATAAGGCAAAACAAACGGGATGATAAAACTAATGGTGGGGTTGGAGCCGCTTTTACGTTTATAACCGCGCCCACTCTGACTTTAAAGGCTATTAAACCCTTTAAATACCGACCGACATCAAACCCGTTTATATAACTTCACTTAAATCGTTTAACAAAACGATAAATCACGTTGATTCTGCATCTCATTGGGTAAGTTACCAAGGTAATATTCCATTTTAAGCATGACATTTTTAAATGTGTTTTAAAAGGGTGAGTTATGCCTGTCTGGCATTCGCATTGATGATACTCGTAAAGACGGTGATATTAATTTATATATTGTGACGGATGATCGCGAGATGCTGGGGGAAATCGCATTAGATTTCTTACTCAGCTTAAAAAATGAATGAGCAGCGCATAGATTTGGTGATTGTGCGTGACGGTCATCATCATGCAGACGAGATAGCAATGACCGAAGGATTACTATGCCAACGGCATAGTAATCCTCCTATTTGATTCTTTGGATTGTCAGTTTAAAAGCTTCGAGATAGACTGATT
>CANJLU010000117.1 GCA_947475085.1 Coxiellaceae bacterium | reverse complement strand
TTGTTTGCGTTGCCTACTCAATTCGCATCCTCATGTATATCTAATACTCCGGTTGCTCATTTTTACGGCGCCTTGCCAAAATTCTGATTGCTGCGTAGCTTTCTTAAAAGCTGAGATAAAGCTTTTTAGGTAGCTTTTTTGTTCCTGTTCATTATTCTTTAAAGGATAGTTGAGAAGCTTTTTTTGATCCAGCCAGGACAAGGACTGAATTTTACATAGGGGCAAAAACACACAACTCGTAAATAAGTATATATTCTTTACCTGTGTTGCCAAAAATCTAATCGCTGAGAGTATAGCTATCTAGAAAATTTATTTTACCTGCGCGACCTGGTTTAAACTCAGGTCGCTATTGCAATATACTAATCTCGGTTGCCGCTGAATGCACCTAGTAAGTTTAATAAACTTAAAAAGATGTTGTAAAGTGATACATAAAGTGTAACGGTAGCCATAATATAGTTAGTTTCGCCACCATGAATAATTTGACTAGTCTGTAACAAAATTATACCTGATGATAATAGTATGAACACCGCCGATAAGGTGAGCATTAGGGCAGGTATATGAAAGAATAATGTTCCGATGCTAGCCAGAAAAGCGACGATCATACCAACCATCAAAAAACTTGACATGAAACTGAAGTCTTTTTTGGTGGTTAAAGCATAGGCAGATAGAGCAAAAAAGATGAGGCCCGTAGCCCCCAATGACATCATAATTAATTCATGTCCATTGGTAAATCCATGGATATAGTGATTTAAAATGGGACCTAACGTGTATCCCATGAATCCAGTTAGACCAAACACAGAAAACAAGCCCCAAGCACTATTACGCGTAAAATTGGTTAAAAATAACAGGCCAAAATACCCAATGAGTGTAACAAATGGATTTAAAGGTGGCGCGTTAATAAACATCGCGATACCAGCGGTTATTGCACTAAAAACCAGCGTTAACCCTAGCAAAATATAGGTATTGCGTAAGATTGTATTTGTAGCTAAAACGGATTCCAAGCGCGGATTTAAAAGTATTTGATCAGAAGTCATATCACTCCCTCGTAAGTCTAAAATTTCACCTATTCTACCACAAGCAATTTTACGCTAAAAGACGAAAAGGGCTAATCTTCCTAACTATACTCAAAGCAATAGGATTTTCGGCAAGGTGCCGCCAAAACGAAACAACCGGAGTGTATTTAAGATATATGAGGATTGTGAATTGAGCGGCCGCACAGGAAATGTCTAGTGCGAAGAGTATATAATTTATTCCCATAAAGGGTATTTTTCCAAAATAATCGGCATTTTGAAAAAAAGATGGGCTAGGGCGGAAAATGCGGGCGTGTAGTCTGAAACATAAAATTTCTTTTTTGGAGAGTTGGATGAAACAGCCAATAACTTGCGTTCTTTCAGTATGTTTCTTACCACTTCCGCGACAATATCCGTTGAGTCGATAATGGCGGTGGCATCATTATAAAATTGCTTGATCTGCTGTTTAATTAATGGATAGTGCGTACATCCTAACACCAAGGCATCCAGGTTATGGAGAGCGGACTCATTCAGATAAGACTGAATAGCGTCGCTCATAATCGCTTGGTCTTTGAAGCCCTCCTCAATTAATGGCACCAGCAAAGGTGTAGCCAGTGTATTTAATCGTATATTAATACCCAATTCATCTAATTTTTTTCTATAGATATTAGAGTTAACGGTTTGTTTTGTACCAATTAAACCTATGGTTTTATCGATGTAATTTTTGGCTAAAAATTCGATCATCGGATCAATCACGTCGACCACAATCGACTTACGACCTACATACTCTTTAACAAGCTCATAAGCTACCGCTGAGGCGGAATTACAAGCAATCAATATAAGTTTGCAATCTTGCTTAAGCAACATATCACAAATTTTAATGGAATAGGCTTGTATAGCTGCAGCAGACTTATCACCCCAAGGGGCATGAGCCGTGTCGCCAAAATAGATAATAGATTCATGCGGCAACAGTTTAGTTACGGCATGAGCGACGGTGAGGCCACCAATACCGCTATCGAATATGCCGATAGGTTGTGAATAATTAGTAGACATATTGATACTTTAATAAATTAATAAGGTAATACCTAATATGAAAAGAAATAATGCAAAAAATCTTCTCAAAATATTCCCTGCAATGCGCTTACCCAATCCTGTACCTATAGGGACAAAAAACACACTTCCTATCGATATCCCTAGCACTGCGGGCCAGTAGACAAACCCAACGCTACCGGACGGAAGATTATTAGCGTGCAAACCGGTTAAAGTGAAGGTGATTGCTCCTAAAATGGCTAATAACAAGACACAGGCTGAAGAGGTGGCAATGGCGTGATGTGTAGATAACCCCAAACGTAAAAAAACCGGGACTGAAATAGCTCCTCCGCCAAGGCCCAACATTCCTGAAATAATACCAATAAAAAAACCTATCGACCATTTCTTCAATGTATTTAAGACAATGATTTCTTTTTTAATCGCTGGGCTTCTATGAAAATATAGTTTGAATGCGACTGAAAATAGAAATAAGCTAAATAATAATTTTAAGGTTTGTGTCGATAATAATAAGGCCAATAAGGCCCCTGTTATTATACCGACAATCATTCCTGGAACTAACTGTCGAAATAGCGGCCAATTAATAGAAAAACTGCGCTGCTGATGATAAACGGCAATAAGTGAAGTAAAAATAATAGACGTCAATGCTGTGCTTGTCGCCATGTGCATTTGCAAATGTTCAGGAATATTTGCATGTGAAAAAATGGCAAGCAAGCCAGGAACTAAAACTGTTCCACCACCTATACCCAATAATCCCGCTAAAAATCCAGCTAACAATCCTATCGCTACATATAATATAAAAAGCATTTAATGGCCAAAAAATAGTTAGTATACTCTTCACACTTGACATTGCCTGCATTGCCGCCCAACTCGCAATTCTCATGTATCTTGAATACATTCCCGTTGCTTTTTTCTCGCGGCGTCTTGCCAAACACCCAATTGTTGTGAATATAGATTTACTATGTAAAAGATTAAGCCAATGGAGTTATTAATTTAGCAAACTAAAGATTGCTCACAAGGAAATTTTTTTTGTCCTTGTTCAACTTGCAAAGTAATATGTTGGATATGAAATTCCTTAGCCAAAACTCGATTAATCTTTAAATATTCCTCATCCGATAAGCCACCCTCGGGCATAATCAAATGCGCAGTCAATGCTGTTTCTTGCGTACTTAATCCCCAGATATGCAAATCATGAACCCCTTGAACCCCAGGTAATTCTTTTAAATAATTATAGACTGCTTTCTGATTTACTCCATAAGGCACTGCTCCTAATATTAGCTCTACCGAACGACGTAATAAATTCCAACTACCCAAAGTGATAATAGCAACTATTAGCAATCCTACTATTGGATCGACCCATAACCATCCGGTAAAATAAATGATGGCGCCTGCTAATACAACACCTAAAGCAATAAGAGCATCATAGGCTAAATGTAAAAAAGCCCCTTTAATATTCAGATCAGTTTTACTTTGCCGCATAAATAATAAAGCCGTTCCTCCATTGATTAACATCCCTATAAAGGCAACGATCATCACAATAACTTCATTAATTTCTTTTGGGTGATTAAGTCGATTAATAGATTCATAAACGATTAACGCAGAGGTTAAAACAAGTAACAAAGCATTGGCTAACGCGGCTAGAATAGTTAATTTTTTATAACCATAACTATAACGTTGCGTTGCGCGGCGTTTGACTAAAACGCTCGCTCCCCATGACATTAACAAACCTAAAATATCTCCAAAATTATGAACGGCATCTGACAACAAGCTGACCGAATGGGCAATAAATCCATAAACGACCTCAGTTAACAAAAATCCGAAATTTAATAAAATTGCGACAGCAAAACTTACGTTTAAAGTAACAAAAGCAGTATGATGATGATGATTGTGCGACATAAGATTTAGCCTGTAACGACGTCAATATTTTTATCGGTCGGCATAATAAAATGAAATGTCTGTGCGGATAGATGAGGGTTTAATTCAACTTGGGAAAAATTAATCACGGTTTGCTGACCTAACTTATCCGTCAAACGCATCTCCCGTAAACGATTTTTTTCAAAAATCAACGTGATCGACTGGAATAGGGCATTTTTATTTTTTGGAAATAAAGTAAAACCCTGAACATCCATTAAAGGATGGATAGCAAACTGCTGTGTTAAATTTTTAGGGGAATCACTTAATAATGC
>CANJLU010000116.1 GCA_947475085.1 Coxiellaceae bacterium | reverse complement strand
AAAATTATCCCTACCCAGAGTAAAAGAAAAATATAATTATTTTTTTCTTTAAATTGTTGCCAATTTCTAGGAAATTGGATCGCTATTGCTTGAGGTAAAAAACATACCCAAGGTAAAAACCCGGCAATAAAAATTGGAATAAAAAACCAGTCGGGTTGATAACGTTGTGCAATTAAAGTGGAATAGCGCAAAAATTGCTGATCAACAAAATAGAATTGAAAAAACTCAGGATTCCTAGATTGAACTAGAATGTGCCATGGCAGAACTATTGATAAAAAAAGTAAAATCCCAGTAGGAAGATGACATTGTTTCAGCAAACGCCACTGATTGGTCAATAATACCCATAACCCAATAATCAACATTGGAAATACTATGCCGATAAGACCTTTTGCGAGCACTGCCAATCCCGCAAACATATATGCACTATAAAATAAAAACCGCCGCCCCAAACTTGGCGATTGATTAACTGCAACCAAAAAAGCTAATAAACTTCCAGATAAACAGATCGATAAGGTCATATCGAGTGTTACCATCCGCGCTAATGCAAAATAGAGCAGACTAGAAGCGAGAATAATCGCACTTAATAAACCGGCTCGTCTTTCAAAAAGAATTCGACCCGATGCGTAAACTAATAAACAACCTAATAACGCTAGAATAGCGTTAGGTAAACGAACCGTCCATTCGCTGATAGATGGCGAATAATGCGCGTTTTTGGGTTTATTCCATGTCTGTTCGGTTTGGATAAGTGGATTTAAAACTTTAATCGCACCGGCTTGCAACCAGTAAAATAAGGGCGGCTTTTCAAAATATTTAATCCCATTCAAATGCGGGGTAACAAAATCATGGAGAACCAACATTTCTCGTGGAATTTCAGCATACCTACCTTCATCAGGCACACTCAGCGGTCTAGTTCCTAAAAACAAACCGAATGCTAAGGCAATACCCATTGTCAGCAAGATTAAATCAAAGTGCCAGCTTCCTTTACTGGACTTAGTTTGAATGATCGACATTTTTTACCACTGCCTATTTTGGATAGGGGTTGAGAAAATAGTGTATTAACATAATAATAGGGCAAATTTATAACGTTTCTAGAGAGGAAATGCAATGCAAAAACAAAATATAGCGGTGATTTTATCAGGCTGCGGCGCCCTAGATGGGAGTGAAATTCATGAATCTGCACTGACTTTATTAGCTTTAGACCGCGCTGAATTAGCTTATCAATGTCTGGCTCCTAATATACCTCAAACCCGCGTAGTCAATATGGCCGATGGTGAAACTCAGGAACATGCGAAAAGAAATATACTTGAAGAATCCGCCCGTATTGCACGTGGAAAAATTAAAGACATTGCCTCAGCTAATGCCGATGACTACACCGCAATGATCTTTCCGGGAGGGTTCGGCGCCGCATTGAATTTGTGTAATTTTGGTTTAAATAAAGAAAATTACTCCATACAAGCAGATGTTTTCAAATTTGCTAAAGCCATGGTAGAAGCAAAAAAGCCCGCCGGCTTTATTTGTATTGCTCCGGTTTTAGCACCTAAACTTTATCCCGCCGGCATCAAAATAACCATAGGCGATGATAAAGCCACTGCAGCGATTTTAGAAAAATTAGGTGCTCAGCATATTCCATGCACCGCCATAGATTGTGTCGTGGATAAAACCCATAAATTAGTTAGCACGCCAGCCTATATGTTGGCTCGTTCAATTAAAGAAGTTGCGATGGGTATTGAATGCTTAGTAAAAGAAATATCCTTATTGCTGAATACCTAACTGCACTTTGTATGAACCAATCACTTAGACCAATACGCAGCTTTGTACATCGCCAAAAAAAATTAAGCTCGCGTCAACAGCTAGCTCTTTCAACTTTATTCGATCAAAACCCAATATCAACCACCATAAATTTTAACAGTTTATTCGAACGGAAAGCACGCGTTATATTAGAAATAGGTTTTGGCATGGGTGATAGTTTATTGCAACAAGCGCAACTACATCCTGAGAATAATTATTTAGGGATAGAAGTCCACCGTCCTGGAATCGCACTGATCTTAACGCAAATCGAAAAATTTAAACTGAACAATCTTAAAGTTATTTATGCAGATGCCACTGAAGTTTTAACACACTCTATCCCTAAACATAGCTTAGATTTAGTGCAAATCTTTTTCCCCGATCCTTGGCCTAAAACTCGACATCATAAACGAAGGTTGGTGCAAGCAAAATTTATCGACTTATTACATGAAAAACTTAAATTAAATGGAAAATTACATCTTGCCACGGATTGGGGAGATTACGCTCAACATATGTTAAAAATTTTGGAAAATGCACCAAAATGGCAAAACACGGTAGAGAAAAATCAGTTTACACCCAGGCCATCATCTAGACCGATGACGAAATTTGAAAAACGCGGCCAACAATTAGGTCATGCTATATGGGATCTGGTTTTTCTTACCGTTTAATAGACCACTTGCATAACCTGCGGGCTAAGCTTGATTTCATTGTTAAACGCTAGTCTACGGTCCTCATTTACTCATGTAAACTCCGGTCCTCGACTATCGATTCCCTCGAACTCAAGCACATCACTGGGTTACACAAGAGGTCTAATCTTTTATTATGATTAATCATTCATAAACATGGCAAGTAAATTATTATAAAAACGTTTACCAAACTCTGTCGTTTCCATAGCAAATTCATCATAGGTGAGCAAACCTTGTTGCTGCGCTTTGTGTAATATAGGCTGGATACTTGAAAAAGATAATCCTGTTCGCTGCTGAAACAATTCGGCCGGAATCTTTTGATGAAGTCTTAGGGCATTTAGCATAAATTCAAAAGTTAATTCTTCAGCTAAAATAAATTTTTCTTCCACTAAAAAATGATTCTGTGGGGCTAAATAAGTTTTTGGATTTTTTTGTTTCCAAGCACGTCTAATGGTCTTTTTTTGGTTATCGGTCAGTTTACTATGCGCACCAGCACCGATACCTATGTAATCACCAAACTGCCAATAATTACGATTATGTTTGCATTCGTATCCCTCTTTACTAAAAGCAGAAATTTCATAGTGCTTATAAGCTTTTTGTCGAAAAATTTCTTCACCGCGTTCTTGTAATTCACCCATCGTTTCTTCTAAGGGTAATTGCGGTGGTCTTTTGTAAAACTCCGTATTCGGCTCAATAGTCAGTTGATACCAAGAAATATGCGTGGGTTGCAACGAAAAAGCAATTTGCAAATCTTGTAGACCTTCGATAATACTTTGCTGTGGCAAACCATGCATGAGATCGAGATTAATATTTGTAAACCCTGCGGTTTTAGCTGCCAATACCGCTTTTATTGCTTCATCTCCATCGTGGATACGGCCAAGGATCTTTAGTTTTTCAGTTGAAAAACTCTGAATACCTATTGAAAGTCGATTAATCCCTGCTTCACGATAACCATAGAAACGCTGATATTCTACTGTTCCTGGATTTGCTTCTAAGGTAATTTCGATAGTATCAGAAAATTCTAAACGTTTAGCTAATTCTACTAACAAATAGTTAAGTATGTCGGGTGAAAATAAACTAGGAGTACCTCCACCCATAAAAATGCTGGTGATCGGCCGAGCGGGTAATTTCTCAAGATCGCGCTCTAAATCTAGAAGTAATGCGTTAATATAATTTTTTTCTGGTAACTCTGATAGCAAAGTATGCGAATTAAAATCACAATATGGGCACTTTCGTATACACCAAGGAAAATGGATATACAGAGACAAAGGCGGTAAGGTTAGCATTAGCTATTTGATTTATTTAATTGTGTTTCACGATAACCAAAAAATCGCAGATCCTTAATTCGCTGGGGATATAAAATACCATTTAGATGATCGACTTCATGTTGCACGATACGGGCATGAAAACCTTGAGCAACCCGACTAAAATATTCTCCTTTTTCATTAAAGCCTGTATATTTTATATGCGACGATCGAGGTACTAAACCCATCAATCCAGGAACACTTAAACAAGCTTCCCATCCATCCTCAATATCATCTGATAAAAATTCAACCCTAGGATTAATAAGCACTGTGAAAGGGATAGGCGCTTCATTTGGATAACGTTCACACTGTTCAAAACCAAAAATAATCACACGCAGATTACAGCCAATTTGTGGTGCGGCTATCCCGACTCCATCTTCTTGCTGCATGGTATCTTTCATATCCTCAATAAGATTGTAAAGCTCTTTAGAGGAGAAATTTTCCACAAGTAAAGATGCTTCTAATAAGGACTGTTCACCCATTTTTTT
>CANJLU010000115.1 GCA_947475085.1 Coxiellaceae bacterium | reverse complement strand
TCATGCCACTTTGTGTTACTGCATTGGATAGGCCTGCGGCTACTGTATTAGAACCTACAATAACGGCGGCGTCGGTTAAGTTATATCCGCTATTAATCAGTAAACTTGTGTTCGCCAGCAGTGGTAACGCCTCTAAAGCTTTACTGGCAATAGAGTCTTTATTCATCGGCGCTGTATTAAAATAAGCATAAGCCCGACGCGCGGCATAATTCACACTGTTTAAAAGTAAACTGCTGCCTAAAGAATAAGCGGTAGATTGCAGTACCTTAGTCAAGGAATTAGATTGTTCGGATTCGTCTTCAACGGTTGATAACAATATAGGCAGCGTAGCAATGGTTGTTGTATTAAACAAGGTTACCCCTGCCCGAACTACGGGCTCACGCCAGCCTTTTAAATGACCTTTTTTATCTAAGTGTTTTAAAGTAAATTCACTCATTCCAAAAACAATACCCGCCAAGAAACCTTGTGCTCCAGAAATTAGGCCTAAATTAATTAATTTAGCATTTAATAATTTTGTCGATACAGTCTCATGTCGGTTATTCAAGGTATGGTTGTTATTCTCGATTGTGTCTATGTTATCGAGAGTTACGTTAAAACTAGTAACTGGAGTTGTCGACGCAGCGCTTGATTCAGAGAGTTCTGGTGTAGTTGCAGTGGATGAATTTGATGTGCTGACAGTTTCAGCTACATACTGGGTTGAAGGAGTCGATGCAAGGGTCGATGAATAAATTTCTGTCGTGGCTGTCGTTGATGCGTTGGATAGGTTGACAGTTTCGTTAACAAACTCGTCTATAGTGGTCAACTCGGTACTGGAAAGAGGAGTTTCAGTTGTAGTTGATAGGCTCCAATTATTAATATCGGAACAATTTAGTAGGGTGATACTGCTGGCATTCTTGAGATCTGAAATATATTTAATATAACGATCAACAGGAATTTGATTTAGACCTTTTTGAGCATAACTTTCTCTAAAAGCTTCCCCAATTTTTTCTAATGGCTCAAATAGGCATTCGGAGAGACCATAATGCTGTTGATGGTTAACGAGCTCATCGGCAAACCGATTAATATCTAATTTAAATTTTGCAATATTTTCTACAGGATTATTATGTAAAAGAATTGCTAATTCGCCTGGAAAAGTATCAATATTACGCCCGGCACGTAAATTCTCTGTAATAGCGGTTGCATTATCAAGCGTCGGAACGTCGGTTATGCTCATACCACTGCCACTCTCTAAATCTGTCGAGTTAGCAGGGTTAGATTCGGTAGAATGGTTTATGTCTGTGCTAGCTATATCGTAACGAGTGCTAGGCATCTCGGTGCTTGGACTAGTGGTCAAAGTGACTGAGGTTGGGATAAGACCTATTTCTTGCTCGGTTGATGGGAACAAGCTTACTGCTTCGTTAGTAATTGATAGATCTTCTGTGCCGCTACCGTCATCAGTGACATTGGTGTCGTCAGTAGAAGCTAGCTCGAGGTTTATCTCGGGAGCAGGCGGCGCATCCGCGGGAATATTTTTTGCTAGTGTCGTCGGATTTAGAGGGATAACTGGCATAATTCACCTGCGAAAATTTAATTAAAAAAAGCTTTTAAAATCACTAGAAATTTTCGCGGCGTGTGCCTGAAAATTTATGCTTAGCAGATTAGTCCCTGGGCTTGTTTAATCCCTGTATTCTTTTTGAACAGCCTGATTGTAGTTTTATAAGCTTAAGGTAAAATTAAATTTCTTATATAAATAAAATTTAATATCAATTTTATTTATAATAATGCATTTAATAAACACTTAAGTTTTGTGCTTAGCGTGAAATTTTGCGCATAATTCAGCTTAACTCGAGATAAAGTAGGCTAATTGAGCTAATTTAAGCTAAATGTTGGATAGACGGTCCTGGTTTTATACTCACCCCCGCTAATGGAGTAGCGATACATGAAAAATTACGAAAAGGCATATCGCGCACGTTTACGCGAATTATCGGATCGCATCGTGCAAGCGCAGGAATCGATAAAGATTTTAGACAGTATTAAATGGGGACCAGAAATACAAGCGGATTTTTTTAAAAAAAAATGCAAACAATTACCTAAAGTAGATGTCGATTATTATAAAAAAAATAGTTTGGCATTTGATATAGACAAAAAACGCGAAGAATTTCAGAGCTTAGAACGTGATATTAGTCGCGAAGTTGGTCAATTGAGTTCGATAGGTAGCATCATGCTGCGTATGTGTCGCGAATATCAGGATGTATTACGTTTATTAAGCGCGCGCGGCAAACCCGAATTTAGTGCTTTGTCACAAGAGTTGTATGGGAGTGCCGATGATGCATTTTATGTAGGCGCGCCACGCTTAAAAGATTTAGTGCCGATTGTTTCACAAGCGCTGGCGAATATAAAAGATAAAACCCAAAATGAACTGGATGAGAAATGCTATGATAGTCAACAAGCCGCAGAAATTCTGAATCAGCGCTTATCACTGTATTTTAAACACTCCGGTAAAGCAAAAAATTGGGTGAAAGTTAGCGATGGTATTGTGGCGGATGCAGCAGCGGGTGCCGAATGGATCAAGATACGTAAAAATGCTTTATTTAGTGAACGCGATTTACGTATTTTAGAAGTGCACGAAGGTTGGGTGCACATGGGAACGACATTGAATGGTATGCGTCAACCGATCTGTACGTTTCTGAGTAAAGGTCCGCCTTCGGCGATTGCCAATCAAGAAGGTTTGGCGATTATTATGGAATTATTTCATTTTGTTTCGTCGCCGTTACGCATTAAGAAATTGACCGATCGCGTCACTGGTATTGCTATGGCAGAAGAGGGTGCGGATTTCCTGCAAGTATTTAATTTTTTTCTAGAACAAGATCATACGCCGGAAGAAAGCTATAAAAGTAGTGTGCGTATTTTTCGCGGTAGTTTACCAAATTTAGGGCCGTTTACTAAAGATTTGGTTTACAGTAAAGGTTTTATTTTAATCTATAATTATCTACGCTTAGCCGTGACGCAGGGTTTAGTGGATAGAATTGATTTGCTATTTGTCGGTAAAACCAGTTTAGAAGATCAACGCTTGTTAGCGCATTTATTTGAAGAAGGATTATTGGTAAAACCGCATTACATGCCACATCAATTTCGTGATTTAGCGGCATTAAGTTGTTGGATGTGTTATTCGTTATTTTTTAATCAACTGGATCTGAATAAATTGGCCATCGATTATCGTAATATTTTGCAGGGCTAGATAATAGACGAAAAAAAGCCTGCAGAAGCAGGCTTTTCAGGTTAATGCGACAACTCACACTATATTCTTATTTAGGTTTTAGCATGAATCAGTTCGCGTTTCTGCTGTGGAACTAATGGGTCGAACTCACTATTACCCGATGTATCTGATCCAGAAGAAAGTGTTTTTTCACTATACATGCTACATACGCGGTTTGTCATTCTTCCATTGATTTTAGGACGTGAAGTAGCAGTTACTAAGGAAGCGACATTAATAAATTTTGCTTGATTATCTAAAGCTTGTTTTGCACCCTTTGCTTCTCCTTGTTTACCTACCTGCCATGTACAATAAGAGGCAGTGTAAATTTTAGTTAAACCCAAAAGAAATTTGATATCATTGTCAATTATGTCCTTTAACGTAACTTGTATATTACTATTAGCAAAGGTTTCTGTAGTCCCTTGAACATACCCATTTACACCACTTAAATCTTTACTCATTTGTTCAAGCATAGTTCCCATCGTTTTAAATACATTTCCTAGTTTCTCCATTGCAGAATTGTGAGAGACTTTAATTTTATCTCTCTCTTCTGGCGTATCTTGACTTCTAATAATATATTTTTGACAAGCAAGTTGGTGCTCTTTATCAATTAAACGATCCATTATAGGCATAAAATCTGTCAATTGCTGTTGTATGGTATTCATTACATGTAACTGTTCTTTGATCTTTTGAAAAATAGTTTTACTTTGATTTAAATCTATAAAGATTTTTTTGATGATAGCATCGACATCAGTGGGTATTAAATCTAGATTTTCTATGATTTTTGATACCGCAGCTTGACTTTGTTTGACACCTTCACCTTCTATGATTATTCCAACCTCCACTTGACTTTGTCTTAAGCCTTCATTCTTTATGATTTCTGATACCTCGGTTTGACTTTGTTTTAAAGTTTCAATTATTTTTTTGGCAAAAAAGTCACCTTGAATTGGTTTTAGACCTTCACTTTGTATAAGCTTCAATAGCTCGGATTCATTTTGTATGAAGAAATCTAGGTTTTGTTTTGAAGCTATGCTTTTTAT
>CANJLU010000114.1 GCA_947475085.1 Coxiellaceae bacterium | reverse complement strand
TCTTGCTTTGCAAAACTTGATTTATAGATGCGACAGAACCATTTTTCTTGCTTTGCAAAACTTGATTTATAGATGCGACAGAACCTATAAATTAAGCATTTACTCTAAAAGGGGTCAAATGGAAGAAGCACCATAAATGTCGTTTTCAGTTTTTATGACATTTTGTTAAGTTTTTCTTCCAGAATTTTAATCATTTTTTCTAAATTCACTGTAGTGTCACTTTTTTTAAAGTTATAACGACCAGTAAAAGCTAGGTTGTCCCAAGCTACAGGAGATATCCTGACAAATTTCTCAATTACAGATTTTGGTGCCTTTGCAGCCAATAATTTCTCGTACAAAATGTTTAATATTGTGCTATTGTAGCTAATAATCAAGTTGGCCACAAGTCTTACAGCGTGTGCGCTGACATTATTATCGATAATTCTTTTTCCCTTAAAAACACCATGATAAACTTTTCGTATCACGCCCTGTAGTTGGTGATATGACTCGGTTCTATTCCTAGCAGCTTTTATTGCCTTTCGAAGATTTATGTCATTTATAATGTTTAAAACATGCATACTCTTAAATATTTTGTTATACTCATACAAAGCAGAACTTAGTCTTGCGTAACGATCATGTGACGAGAGTTTGCGAATCAAACTTGTTTGTGTATTCTCCTGCATAATCAATGATAGTAAAACTCTAACAATCCATTTTTTATTGGATGTTATAAGTGATTTATTGATTTGATTTTTAGGTTTAATTAATCCTTCATAATATGACGTCGGTCTTGAAGAACTTATATTATCGGCTGCTTCTTTTATGTTCTTGATACTTGGTAAATAACCTACATCAACAGAATCCAGTACAACAAAATTAACAGGGTTGATTGAGTGATTATCCCCTGTGACATAATCAATTATTATATCTGATTTGTTCCCATAGATCATATCGAATAGCCCATGACCTTCATACTCATTTAGACCTATCGTTTTAGAATTAACTACAATATGATTTGCCACAAGTGAGCAAATTGAGATACCTCTACCTTTGCCGACATATTTTCGTGAATATCTTGATTGTATTGTACTATCACTTGTTGGATGTTTCTTGCCATCAGCATCAGCTAGCGTTTCTCCATCCAACAGATCCCATGCCTTAAATATTGGGAGCTTGTATATATAGTTACTCACTATGTCATTAGTGCTTAATAGTGTACCTACTCTAATAAAATCTTTTCTGGTTGATAGTAATGAATTCAGATTCAGATCACTGATTTCAGCCATAGAAGGTATGGTAATACCAAATGCTTCAGCTAAAACACAAGCATTTAAGGCTAATAGCTGAGGCTTTTTGCGTTTTACATACTTATGTTTAATATGAGTAAATCCATCCCATAAATTGATATAATCACCAATAAATTTTAGTAAGTCCGCTATTTCTATTTTTGGTAAGTTGCTAAAAAAAGAATCTTTCAATTCTTCTTTTGCTTCATAAAGTAAATGCCAAGATTCCTCGCCTTCTTTATTTTTACTAATTGCAATGTGTTTGTTTACCTCATTAGCAATATTAGCATTGGTTTCAAGCAAGGCTTTATCTAAACTTTCTAATACATCATCTAGTCTTTGATCGCAATAGATAGGAATTTTACTATAACCAAATTTAGCAGCTATTTCCTCAGCATCATCCACTAACGCTTCTGGCACCAAGTCGTAATCTAAATCACTGAAAGATATACTATCGTTACAACAGAGCCTACCTTTACTAATATTATGATGCATTTTTAAATAGACATAAAATTCAAGGCGGAAAGGGTCAAAATTGTTAGGTTTTTCTGGGTTTGTTAGATACTTAATAATTGACTTTTCTTTTATCAAATCAGCTTCACCACTATTAATATCAATTTTTAAGGAGCTGGGACTTTTCTTATTAAGATAATGAGTTTTGAGTATTTGAATCAACTCAACTAAATCACTCTTATAATTAACGAATTCAAAATCTACATTTAGCATTATAGGACGTAAATATCGGGACAATAAGGCTGATGTTTTTGAATAAAATTCCCATTGAGCCTTAGTTTTATCAAAAATTTTTCCTTCAAGAAAAAGCGCCATTATTTCAAATTGTGATTTTGGTAGAATCTTGTAAGCCTTTTTGCTTAGCTCATGATAAGTAAGCTCTTGCTTTTTGTCTTCTGCAGGAAACCATTTGAGAAATTTAGCAAGATTAGGAAAATCAAGTATAAGCGAGGTACTATGTTGAGTAAAAGCATCTTGAGCATATTCTTTTCCTTTATCCATAATGACATTAACGTGATACTGAAATGTGATTATCAAATTATCCATAAATTGTTGATATCTATGGTAGATAAAGCATAATATATACAGAAATTGCTGTGGTTTTCTTAGCTTTCGAAGCCTTGATGCAGAATAATTTTCTGTTAGATCTGAGTAGTGCCTGATACTGTTTTTAGAGATATTTAATGTAGGAAGAAATAATTTAGCAAACTTATATAAGGGCGCAATCTTCTTCACCTTCTGAATCTCAAGATTCGCAGCAGTGTACTTAAAGTCTTTTTGATCGTATCTAATGGTATTTAATTCCACGATTATACTGTCTTTATCTATATCATCTTCAGATGTTCCAATAATCTTATCTAATTCAGTTTGAATATTTTGAGGGATAGACAAGATTAAATGATTAAGTTGCACTTCATGGTTACTCAATACTTTAGTGAAAATATCCTGCAATATTCGGTAAGATGGAACTACAATTCTTTCAGATTCAAAGTACTTTAATAGCTCACTAAGAGCAATTTCTACTTTTGGATAATATCTAATTAATTCTGCCAAATGCGCCATAATCTTAGAAATAAGTACGTTAGACCAATCTGTATAATTATGTAATTTTAATATAACTTCTTGTTGAGATTTGATGATGACTCTATAAGGCGAATTAACAATAGTCCTAACGCTATTATCAAAATATTTAGTTGTTAAATAAGCAACTTCAGCTGAAACATCTTCTAGCTTAAAATTATAAAATTTATGAGTCGCTCTAAAATATCCAAGTTGGAGTATAAAATATATTTTTAGTTTTGTTGTTCTATATTTTGCTATTAAAAGATAATCATCATCAGACAAACTGAAAAAGAATTCCATATCTTGTCTATTAAAATTTGGTAAATTGTATAACTCATCAATTTCTGGAGATGATAGTAACGTGATTCTATTTTTTCTATCCAACACCTAAGTCCATTTATACGGTGGTTTTCGTTAACAAAAAATTCTAGTCAAAAAATCACCGTAAAGCTAGTAAATAAAGTTAAGTATTGCTGTACATTAATTCAAAATCCAAATAAGCTAAAAATAATAAGTAACATGGACTAAAATCACTATGAAGTACGGATATGCAAGAGTATCAACAAAAGATCAAGTTTTAGACATGCAAATTGATGCGCTAAAAAATGCCGGCTGTCATAAAATATTTTATGAAGTAGCAAAAGGAGCGAAAACTGATAGAGCTGAATGGTTAAAACTTTTAAATGAAATTCAAGCCGGCGACACATTGGTTATTTGGAAATTAGATCGTATGGGTAGGTCATTACAACACCTCATTAAAATAGTAAATGATTTAATAGCCAAAAATGTTGATATTATTAGTTTGCAAGATCCTCTGAATACTACAAACGCTCAAGGAAGGCTGATATTTAATATGTTTGCCTCACTTGCTGAATTTGAAAAAGATCTAATTCGTGAAAGAACAATGGCTGGGCTTAAATCAGCAAGGGTTAGAGGTAGAATGGGCGGTAGGCCAAAGGGGCTGTCAGAAAAAGCAAAACGAGTAGCTTGCGCAGCCGAAGCATTATATACACAAAACGAACTCAAACCCAACGAAATAGCCGCTCAACTAGATATTTCAAAAACTACATTATACAAATATTTAAGAGTGAGAAATGTGGAAATTGGTGGGAATCTGTAACAGCAACAACTGAAAACGACATTTATGGTGCTTCTTCCATTTGACCCCTACTAAAGATAATAACGCTTCGGAAAGTCACAATAATTTAATCAAAGCACTTTCAAGCGAGTCTTTTGCAGAAAACAACAACCTAGATAAAAGCATGAGTAGAGACGTTCGTAGTAGCAATGCGGAAACGCAAAGAGCTGAGTCTGCAATGCAGGTAAGCAAGCAAGAGGTTGAAGATTGGCATCAGGTTAAGTCTATAGTTGACTCGCAAGGCTCAACAAGCCGTAAGGAAATGACAGAGCAACTTATGAAGCGTTGCGAGCTCGAATGGGGAACGAAC
>CANJLU010000113.1 GCA_947475085.1 Coxiellaceae bacterium | reverse complement strand
TATCACAATAACACCTAGGCTCAAACCACTAATTATCCTATTTCTTCTAGGAAAATATTCTGCCTTGGGTGAAGCGTATGGAAAAAATTCAGAGATCAGCGTTCCTCTTTTTTCCACTATATCCATGGCTAAGGTTTGATGACAAGCTGGGTAAATATATTCAAGTCCACTACCTAATACAGCAATGGTTGAACCGTTTCTTAACAAAGCGCCTTGATGTGCAGCACCATCAATACCTCTCGCCAAGCCACTGATAATAACAAATCCCTGAACACTTAATTCATGAGCGATTTGATGGGCAATTTCTAAGCCTGAAAATGTAGGATTGCGAGCACCGACTACGGCCAAAGTTTGTTGCTGCAAAAGAGACAACTCGCCCACAATAAATAAAATCAACGGTGGAGAAGAAATTTCACGCAATAATGCTGGATAACGCAAATCCCCCCAATGTAAAATATGTCTTTGAGGTTGTTCTACCCAACGTAAGCTAAGCTCTACACTTTTCCAATCTGGTTTTTGCAAGTTACTAGCTAGAATTGGACTGACGCCCGTATTAAGCAATTCTTGGTACGAGGCTAATAAAATTTCTTTTGGGTTAGCAAACCTTTTTAAGAGCATCGAAACCGTGTTTAAACCACAGCGCGGAACGGTGTAAAGCGCTAACCAATATCCTATTTCATCCAATGTCAAATCCATGAGCATGCACTTTAATTGCCAACTACAAATTAAAGTGTCTCATTTTAACGCAAGCAGTTTCAAGCGATATTTTTGCTAAAATTAATTAGGTTTATTAACCAAAGGAAGTTAAAAACTTTATTATTAGTTTTTAAATAATTAAAGATAGTATAACTATTCTTTATATCGCTCCATACTCGCAGTAATTTCAACTCTTGCTTGATCAGGCCCTACCCAACCTGTGACTTTAACCCACTTTCCAGGTTCTAAATCTTTATAATGTTCAAAAAAATGCTGGATACTTTGTGTAAGTTGATCTGGTAAGTCTTGCCAAGTTTTTATTTGATGATACAACGAAGATAACTTATCGATAGGCACGGCTAAAATTTTAGCATCTACACCTGATTCATCTTCCATTTTTAACATACCAATCGGTCGACAACAAATTACACAACCTATTAACAATGGGAATGGCGCTATCACCAACACATCAACGGGGTCACCATCTTCTGATAAAGTAGAAGGGACATAACCGTAATTACAAGGATAGTACATTGCTGTCCCTAAAAAACGGTCCACGCGTAGCGCACCTGTTTCTTTATCAACCTCATATTTAATCGGATCACTATGGCTAGGGATTTCTATCACCACATTTATTTCTTCGGGGACTTTTTTACCCGGACCTAATTTTACCAGCGCATTCATAATTTTATATTTCCTAAAATTCTATTTTTAAAGCATAATAATAAATCAACTATTTGACTTAGGCCAGCCCAGGCATCATGGATTGTATTTTTTGTAAAATCATTAAAAAAGAGCTTCCTGCTGATATTGTTTATGAAGACCAAGCTATCATTGCTTTTAATGATAGGCATCCACGTGCTCCTGTTCATCAATTAATTCTGCCCAAAAAACATATCGCTACGCTAAATGATCTGACAGAAGATGATACGCTTCTGGCAGGGAACATCATGCAAGTCGCACGTCATTTAGCTAAAAAAGCTCGAATTGCGCAAGCCGGATATCGAACGGTTTTCAATTGTAATAAGGATGGCGGCCAAGAGGTTTTTCATTTACATTTACATCTACTGGGGGGGCGCGCACTCCATTGGCCCCCGGGTTAGCAGTAAGTTTTACTCAAAAAATAGCTTATCTTAGCGCCTTTCAGCTATTGGTTAGTTCTTTATTTTCGCAAAGCTCTTGCCAAGCGAAGGCAAGCCTAGGTATATTTCTTATTTAAGAAAACAACTTATTTTATATACTCAGCAATGCGATTTTTGACAAGTGCTGCAAAGAGAATTCCAAATTGAGTGGCACTTAGATAAGAATTCCAGCGTGAAGAGTATACTGATTGGGGCATCATCATGGATTTAGTAACACTAGTTTTAGCTTGCAGTCTATATACTGACAACTCTATTCCCTATGCCATGATACAAACCGGAACACAAAATAATCCACTCGTCGTTACTGTTGAAGGCGATACTAAGACCTTCAAAACGATACCAGCCGCCGTAAAGTTTACAAGTACTCAAATCGCATCAGGGAAAAACCTAGATATTGGCTTGATGCAGATTTCTAGTCGATGGCTTCCAGAAATTGGCGCTCATGCCTCCGATTTATTTAGACCTTGCAAAAACTTGGTTGTTGCGACACAAATTTTAGAAAAATTACGCTTACAATGCCAATCCTTAGCGGCTAATAATCCGAGATTGGATATTCAGTCTTGCGCGCTTTCATTATATAAAACCAAAAATCTTCAAAAAGGATTACCTTATGCCTATCAGATTATCCAATATGCCAAAATACATCCCTTCAATGAACTCGCCGAAAAAGCACGTGACCCCGGAATGTTAGCCGCAACGAAAAAGTCCAACACCAAGCCTATACACACTAAACAAACTCTAACAGACAATAATCCTGAAGATTATTCATCTTAACCTATACCTTATAAATCATATGCCAAATCCAACTGTTGACTTTTATTTATTAAATACACTTGCGCAAGAAGATGTTTACCGCTTTATCTGCCGCTTAGTCGATAAAGCCTATCTTCTGCAAAAAAGAATTTATATAAAGGTTAATTTGGATGAGGAAGGGCAACGTTTAGATGAAATACTTTGGACCTTTCGTGATATTAGTTTTATTCCTCATTGCTACTTAGGAATTAATTCAGCCTTCGACCCGATGTTACCTGTTAATATTGCCATCGATAAACCCAGTGAACTAGACGCCGAGATTTTATTTAATCTCGGCCATGAAGTTCCAAGCTACTTTCCTGAGTTCTCGCGTATTATTGAAGTTGTATCGGAACAAAAAGAAAATAAATATCAATCACGCCAGAAATATAAATTTTATAAAGCACAGAATTGCCAGGTAACCACGCATAATATAAGTCCATCATGATAAATAAAAATTATGACTCAATAAAGATAGAAGCTCATTGGCGAAAACAATGGGAGATGAATTCCTATTTTCAACCTAGTGGCCAAGGTGAACCCTACTGCATCGTACTTCCACCGCCTAATGTCACGGGAAGTTTGCATATGGGTCACGGTTTTCAAGTAACTTTGATGGATGCGTTAATTAGATATCAACGCATGTGTGGGAAAAACGTTTTGTGGCAAGGGGGCACTGATCATGCAGGAATTGCTACGCAAATGGTGGTAGAACGTCAATTGTTAGCTCAAGGAAAATCTCGACATGACATGGGACGTGAAATATTTGTAGAAGCCATATGGGAATGGAAAAAGAAATCCGGGGGCATGATCACAGAGCAATTACGTTATATGGGCGCGTCCATAGACTGGACACGAGAGCGATTTACGCGCGATGCTGATTTCTCAGCAGCAGTAGAGAAAGTATTTATTAATTTATATGAGCAAAATTTAATTTATCGCGGTAAACGTTTAGTTAATTGGGATCCGGAACTTTTAACAGCGGTTTCTGACCTAGAAGTTATCAACCAAGAAGAACAAGGCCACTTGTGGACTATCCGCTATCCATTACTAGATAGCGATGATTTTTTATTAGTTGCGACTACTCGACCCGAAACTTTATTTGGCGATGTCGCTGTAGCAGTACACCCCGACGATCCACGCTATCAATCTTATATCGGTAAACAAATAAAACTTCCATTGACAGGCCGTGTTATTCCAATAATTGCCGATACATCAGTAGAGCCCACATTTGGCAGTGGTTGCGTAAAGATCACACCCGCACATGATTTTGATGACTATGCAACGGCACAAAGACATCATTTAACTAGCATTAATATTTTTACACCGAATGCACACCTTAATGAACAGGTGCCAGAAAATTTTCGCGGTTTAGAACGCTTTACTGCAAGAAAAAAAGTCATCAAAGATTTAGAACAACTTGGTTCATTAGAAAAAGTAGAAGCTTACCTGGTAAAAATTCCGCGTGGGGATCGTTCAGGGGCGGTGATCGAACCTTATCTTACTGATCAATGGTTTATGTCGATGCAAGCCTTGGCGAAACCCGCTATCTCAGCGATTAATCAAGGACAACTTGACTTCATTCCAGAAACTTGGCGCAAGGTTTGTTTACAATGGCTAGAAAATATTGAAGATTGGTGCATTAGTCGTCAGCTTTGGTGGGGACATCGAATTCCCGCCTGGTATGACGAGCAAGGTCAATTTTATGTTGACAAAGATGAAAAAAGTATTCGCCAG
>CANJLU010000112.1 GCA_947475085.1 Coxiellaceae bacterium | reverse complement strand
TTTAGATTAGTTAAAACGGTAAGTACTATTTTACCCGGGAGACTGCTTGACAAACGCGGGCAAAAAATAGGCCTCTTAGTAAAGCAGGCTACGATATTTACTAACTGTTCAGCCTGAATTCTTGTCATATTGCATATAATACCCTCAGCAAATGAGGCATGGAATTTTTCATTTTGATTAATTAATTGAATTACTTCTTGTAAAAATTCACCTAATCCATTTGCGGTGCATTTTCTGCTCTTGTCTTCTTTGGTTAAGATCTCAAAAGCTCTTTTTTCATCGGAGGTAAATCCAGCATCATTCCCTTTAAATACCTTACACCATAAAGTAAAACATTGTTTATTAGCCAGATGTAGTTTTTCTAATTTTAGTGCCGACATGAAACGGATCAAAGAAAGCAAAACTAAGCCACGTAAGTCCGGGAGTTCATAAAGGGGATTTGCATATTTACACCAGTCGGAATTGAGCCTTATTTGAGCCTCTTCTAGATTAGTGAATAGATCGGGTAATCCTGACCAAATATTTTCATCGAGGTTTTTTATAAAATCTTTTAACCCTTCCATTAGCTCTTCAAATAAGATATGTCTAGAAAAGATATCAATACTTTTGCAAGTATTTTCTAAGAAAGACCATGCAATTTCTTTCTGCTCGGTGGAAATACCAAGTTCGCGAATAATGGAACATGCTAACCAAATGACATCTTCAATATCTTCGCCTGAGAAATTAGGTTCTTGTTGAAAAGTTTCGGCTGCTAATTCAGTTGAATTTAAGGTTCGACCGAGCATTGCTGCGATACCGCGTAAAATATCTTTTTGTCTATCAACATGGCCGTTTTGATCGAAGCAAGCAGCTAAGTTGGCTATATATAAACTCCAAGCTAATTGTTTCTTTTGTTTTTCGTCGAGTTGTTGGTATTGTTCTTGGTTTAAGCGAATACCTCGAGGTGCAATGGATAATATGGGTTCTTCCTGCGCGCTAAGGGGGTCATTCCATAGGGTCTTGAAACTCGTTTGGTAAAGGTCATTAATCAATTCTGGCGTTACCGCTATACATTTTTTATCTAGCCTCTGTAAACGATTGTCAATGCTGGTTAACGTATAATGTATAATATGTCTGGTATCGTGAGTTCTTTCTTGGGCAAATTCATTTTTCAATTTATCTTGGCTGAGTTTATCGATCTGTTCCTTGATGTTTGTACCCCTACCGGTAGTAAACTGGCTGCTTATTTCTTCATATTTTGAGAAAAGGTTATTTAATCGTTGTTGAGTTTTTTTTGTATTAAGAAGACCTGGCGCTAAGGCACACCGACAATATTCGCTATCTATTAATTCTTCCAATGCTTTGAGTGTTATACGATCCTGCTCAAATTCTTTGGCTTCATTTAAGTTTTGATAAATGTCTTCCCACATATCTTTAGCTAAGCAATGGGAACCTAACATTAATAATCGTTGTAAACTATTTTTATTTTCGACATTCATCAGTCCATTGGGATCATCGAGTTCAATAGCGGTAAATAAATCAATTCTGATTTTTAATAGTTCGAATAGCAGGGTCTGTAAACTATTATCCGAGATGCTTCGGGTTTGCCAAGGGAATCCAGCTATTTTTTCAGAAAGATAGTCATATAAAGTTTCTGGCTCTTTACTATTCTGGGTAAGTGAGTCTTGGTAACGTTTGAAGATATCCCTATAAGATGCATCGGATATAACATCAGGTTCATCCATAAGAACTCTGTTACTGAGCACACGAAACATCAGGACTTTATCTGATTCCGTGAAGAAATTCTCAAGCTTGTCGATTAAATAATGATCCACAGAATGTTGAATCCTGATTAATTTATCTTGTTGATCTTCTGATTCTGAAGGAAGAAAAATTTTATTAAAAGGCGCGCCTCTAAGCAATAATCGTTCAACAGCACCCAGATCACAGCTGGGATTGTCTGGGGAGCCGAACGAATCTGGCCGGTTATCTTGGTTATAAGCGCGCAGACATTCTGCTAGTACGGAAATAAAATTTTCCTTAGAAGTCAAAATAGCCTCTTCCTGAGAAAGATTACCCAATGTGTGGGTCCGCTTTTTTGAATTTTCTTCGGAAGCTGCTTGCCATATCGCAGCAACAATAAGGCGCAAACTATATTGCTTCCCCTTATATGGATAGGTGGCTATTCCAAACCTAGTTCCATCATTACCACTTAAATCTCGGCTTTTTCGGAATGGATTTGGAAAAGTAGTAGCTTGTTCTGGAGAATCATTGAACAAACCTCGTAATACAGTAAGATAGCGTTCTACTTGGTTTTGGTTTTCTTGCAAAATACCTAAGGTTTTAGATTTACTACTTCCTCTTTTTCTTGCATCAGCAGAATTTAAAACATTTAATGCAGCGCTTGAACAAAGCACCTGTATTTTTTTTTCAATATAGTCATAGAGAGATTGTAATGATTCCCATTCTCCCAGAATAGGTTGATAGACTTTTTTAGTAATTTGCTTTTCAATGGGTTGCGGCCGTAAGTGTTTCCAATATGGAGAGTTCACTAGTAAGTGCATACGCTTGCTAACAATTTCTGCACTGGAGTGTGCACGGGTGAGGTTAGCATGATGATGAAAGCCGAAAAGAATTTCAGCAATATCATCTAAAATTTTCGTTTTCTTTATTATTTGATCGTCAGGCATAAATTATACATCCAAAGTTGTTTTTTATATCCAAAATTTATGAGAATTAATATATTTAATTTTTAAAAGTAAAGAAATTTTACAAGCATTTAACTATTAAATTCTCCGTTTTTATATAGAAGTTGTCAATTTTTATTATTAAATAAGGTAATAAAAAATTATCATATTAAGACTTGTTTTATAGCTAATATACTAATGTCTTTTAGTTCTTCTAAAACCTGTAACGATGTGTTTAAAGGCGGTAACCAATAGATAGTATTACCTAAAGGACGTAACCATGCGCCCAACTGAAGGGCTTTCTGAAAGATTTGATGACCAACACGCTGATTTTTCTGTTTTTCTGACAATTGTAAATCTGCCGCAATGATTGCGCCGATGCCTCGAATGTTGGTTAATCTTTGTGTTTTATCATTAACTTCCCTCATAAATTTTTTTAAAATAAATTCTTTTTCTTGTACTTGTTGGAATATTTTTTCATCTTCTAAAATATTGAGACATTCTAATGCTACTGCTGCTGCTAAAGCATTGCCACTAAAGGTATGTGAATGTAAAAAACTTTTGCCGCTTGCATAATCATCATAAAATAGATCATAAATATCAGTACGTGTTAGTACTGCGCTCATGGGTAACCAACCCGAGGTTAAGCCTTTACTTAAACAGATAAAGTCAGGTTTTATGTGTGCATGCTCACATGCCAAGGCATGTCCTGTTCTACCTAATCCAGTCATGATTTCATCGGCAATCAGATAAATTCCATGAGTTTGTGTCCATTTACGTAAACGACGGAGAAAATCTTGGCTATAGATTTTCATGCCTCCTGCTCCCTGGACTATGGGTTCAACAATCATGGCTGCTAAATTGGCGGCTTGTTTTTCAAGCTGCTTTTCGATATCAGGCCAAATAGCTGAGCAATCATTCCATAAGGGGTCAGAACTAGAATGTACATAGGGGATATTTTGAATAAAATTCGGTTTTATTAGATGGGCTTCATAGGGTAGTCGGTAAAGGCCTAAATCACTCAGGCCTAAGGCCATAAAGGTCTCGCCATGATAGCCATTCTGAAGGGAGGTAAACTGAGTACGCTGCTTTTGACCGAGTAATTGCTGGGCGTGTAAACTCATTTTTAGGGCAATTTCAACCGCCGAAGAGCCTTCACTGGCATAAAATACCTTATCTAAGCCCCCGCAAAGCCGCCCTAATTTTTCAGAAAGCTGGACGATAATTTCATAGGTGCTATTGGCAAATATCACATGTTCAAAGCATTCTAATTGGGCTTGAAGTGCGGCTTTTAAGCGCGGATGGTTATGACCCAATGACTTACACCACCAGCTAGAAATGGCGTCTATGATTCGTCTACCATCCGCCAGTTCTATATAAGAGCCATAGGCTTTGTTTATTATTAACGGTGGAAAAGCTTCATAATCTTTCATTTGTGAGCAAGGATGCCAAATATGTTGTCGGTCGCGATTGATAAGATCCATAAAATAGGGTAAAAAAGAAGCAAGTTAAACATAAAAATGACTGAAAATGCGAATTTTCATCACCAGAAATGCGACGCATTCTAAAAAATAAAAACGTTTTGAGTAAAAGCCTGTGCTAAATAAAAAGAATAAAATAATAAAAATAAAAGCCTGTTTCAAAGCGATCCGGCCTTATCATGCCATGAAAAATATTTTATTATTTATACCTCTTTTTGTAGGACATCAATATTTTAATATTACTGCCATAAAAAATAGTTTTTTAGGTTTTTTTATTTTTTGTTTA
>CANJLU010000111.1 GCA_947475085.1 Coxiellaceae bacterium | reverse complement strand
TTTCCGAAAATTGCGGTACCTAATCGAATAGACGTTGCACCTTCAGCAATAGCCGCTTCAAAATCATTTGACATACCCATCGATAAAGTATCGAGTTTAAAGTCGGCTGCTTGTAATTTTATTAAGATTAAACGTAAAGTCTTAAAACTTTTACGCTGAGAAGAAAATTCTTTTTCAGGTTTTGGAATTGCCATTAAGCCACGTAAATTGAGATGAGAGAGCTTATCAATTGATTTTACTAAACAGACAAGATGTTCCAAATATACTCCTGCTTTGCTTACCTCTTTCTGCAAATTAACTTGGATACACACATTAATCGGCGCCAAATTTGCCTCTTTTCGATACTCATTCAATTTTTCAGCCATTCTTAAGTCCGCCAGACTGTGTATCCAAGAAAAATTATTAGCGATAAATTTTGTTTTATTTGCTTGAATTCTACCTATAAAATGCCATTCTAGCTTTAAATTCTGAAGACATAAAATTTTCTCCGCAGCTTCCTGAACATAGCTTTCACCAAAAGCGAACTGCCCAGCAGCAATTGCTGCCTTTATAGCCTCGATATTCTGGGCCTTGCTAATAGCAATTAACTGCACAGAACTGGGACTTCGCCCATATCGACATTCTGCATTTCTTATTTTTTTCCTAAGCTGCAGCAGTCGGCTAAAAACGCTATTTTTCATATTTCCGGGAGTGAGTTTAATTGGTGATTTACTTAACTATGATAATTTAAAAGAGTATAATAATCATATTATTAAATAATAAGTGGGGTCATTGTGTCTGCATCATCCAGTTTTTTAGCTACTTATCGAAAACACATTCAGCAACGTGCCGATCAAGGTATTCCACCTCTTCCGCTTGATGCAACCCAGGTTACCGCGTGTATTGAATTAATTAAAAACCCCGCCTTTTCACATGAAGCAACTTTTCTAGTCAAATTATTAGCTGAGCATGTTCCTCCTGGAGTCGATCCTGCAGCCTATGTTAAAGCCGCTTTTCTTGCTGCCGTAGCAAAAGGTGGGGTTAATTCTCCTTTTATAACTCCAACGCTCGCCATAGAGCTATTGGGTAGTATGTTAGGTGGCTATAATGTTCCTATTCTGATTGAATTACTCGATCGGCAAAATGATATAGCTAAAATGGCTGCAAAACAGCTTTCACATACCTTATTAATGTTTGATGCATATCATGATGTTATAGCTAAAGCTAAAAAAGGCAATCAGTATGCCCACCAAGTTGTAGAAGCTTGGGCAAATGCGGAATGGTTCCTTACTAAGCCAAAAGTGCCGAATAAGCTTACTTTGTGTGTTTTTAAAGTTTCTGGGGAAATCAATACCGATGATCTTTCCCCCGCGACTGAAGCCTGGAGCCGTCCTGATATCCCTTTACACAGCTTAGCCATGTTTGGTAATCGTATGCCGGATGCATTACAAGTTATCAAGCAACTAAAAACTAAGGGTCATGCCATCGCATTTGTTGGAGATGTTGTGGGCACTGGTTCATCGCGAAAATCTGCAATCAACTCATTATTATGGCATATCGGCCAAGAAATCCCTTTTGTTCCTAATAAGAACCGAAGTGGAGTTATTTTAGGTGGAAAAATTGCCCCCATTTTCCGTACAACTGCTGAAGACTCTGGCGCTTTCCCTATTGAAGTGGATGTCAGCCAACTTCATATGGGAAATGTTATCCATATCTATCCTTACGAGGGACGAATTGAGAATGAGCAAGGCCAGGAAATTGCTCGTTACACGCCGAACCTCACACTCATGGATGCCGTTCGTGCAGGTGGTAGAATTCCTTTAATTATTGGCCGGTCATTGACCGATAACGTACGAGCCACATTGTCTTATACTTTTTCTAAGGAGTTTAATCGGCCCGAAATTATTCTCCAAAATGGAAAGGGATTTACGCTAGCTCAAAAAATGGTGGGTAAAGCCTGTGGTGTGCCCGGTATTAGTCCTGGAGCATACTGCGAGCCGAAAATGACCACCGTAGGATCACAAGATACAACTGGGCCTATGACGAGAGATGAGCTGAAAGAGCTTGCCTGTCTTGGATTTTCGGCAGACCTAGTCATGCAAAGTTTTTGCCACACAGCGGCTTATCCAAAACCTGTCGACATAGAAACGCAACATAGCCTGCCAGATTTTTTCTCTTCGCGTGGTGGAGTTGTGTTAAGACCTGGTGATGGCATTATCCATTCTTGGCTTAATCGAATGCTATTACCCGATACGGTAGGTACCGGGGGTGATTCTCATACACGTTTTCCTATAGGTATCAGTTTCCCTGGTGGCTCGGGTGTCGTTGCTTTTGCAGCCGCCATGGGTGTAATGCCTTTAACCATGCCAGAATCAGTATTAGTTAGATTTACGGGCGAAATACAACCTACCATTACATTACGGGATTTAGTCAATGCTATCCCCTATATAGCCTTACAACGCGGCTTACTCACGTTAGATAGCAAAAATAAAAAAAATATCTTTTCAGGCCGCGTGTTGGAAATTGAAGGCTTACCCAATCTTAAAATTGAACAAGCTTTTGAATTTGCTGATGCATCTGCAGAACGTTCTGCAAATGGTTGCACTGTCCGATTAAATAAAGAACCTATCATCGAATATTTAAATTCTAATATTTCTCTTTTAAAATGGATGACCCGCAATGGTTATCAAGATATTCGAAGTTTACAACGTCGAATTGAAGCAATGGAAGCTTGGTTAGCAGTGCCTACTTTATTAGAGGCCGATGATGATGCAGAATATGCTGAAATCATTGAAATTGATCTTAATCAGATCAAAGAACCTTTATTAGCCTGCCCTAACGATCCAGACGATATCAAACCTTTATCCGCTGTAGCGCAAACTAAGGTTGATGAAGTATTCATAGGTTCCTGCATGACTAATATTGGCCATTATCGTGCAGCTGGAAGTTTACTAAAAAACTTTAACCAGCGATTACCTACTGTGTTATGGATAGCACCTCCAACCAAGATGGATGCCCACCAATTAATGCAAGAAGGCTATTACTCAACCTATGGCATCGTGGGAGCACGGACAGAAATGCCCGGATGTTCATTGTGTATGGGTAATCAGGCTCGTGTACGCGATGGCGCTACAGTGGTTTCTACCTCAACTCGAAACTTTCCCAATCGTATGGGAAAAGGTGCGAATGTTTTTTTAGCTTCTGCTGAGCTATCTGCGATAACAGCAATTCTTGGTTATATCCCTAACTTAGATGAATACAGTGAAAAAATGAAATTTATCGACACTATGAGTGAAAACTTATATCGATATTTAAATTTTGATCAAATGCAAGATTATCAAAACGTTTCCAAACAATTTGATCAGCTAATAAAAACTTAGATACCTCGCGCGCAATGACGCGGTTTGCTAATTTTTTACTGTTATATACTTAAGCTTTTAAAAAATTTTTCTGGTATGAGGCGGATAATTAGCATTATAACCCGCCAAATTCCAGGAATGTACACACTCTCCCTTCCTCTATCTAGCGCTCGTATAATTTTTATCGCTGTATTTTTTGGATTAGCAGCTAAGCAAAGTGGGTATTTTCCTCCAAAAATCATTTTGGTATCGATCAACCCTAATTTAACTGTTAATATTTGTATATTAGAAGGATACAAATAATTACGTAAACCCTGTAAATAAGTGGTTAATGCCGCTTTGCTAGCTCCATAAACATAATTAGGCTTCCGCCCTCTATCTCCGGCAACAGAACTTAATCCAATAATAAAGCCTTTTTTTTGCGTAGTTAAATATTTAACATAGTGTTCAAGAAAGGAAATAGGCCCGGTAAAATTAGCAGCAATCACGTTTTGATAGTCTAGTTTATCAATCAAGCCTACAGCCATTAGGATCCCATCAATAGAACCCATTTTATCGATAAGCGTTTCAAAAAAAATCGTATGCGAATCAAGTTGTGTAATGTCAAAAAAAGCGTAATCAACATCGACGTTGTATCGTATTCTTAGATCGACTGCTATACGTTCTAACTCGGAGATATCTCGACTTACAAGAAAAAGATTACAACGTCTCGAAGCAAAAATTTCGCTACAAGCCCTTGCTATAGAAGAAGTCGCGCCTAAAATTAATATACTCTTCGCACTTGAACTTTTGTCTGTGTTGCCGCTCAACTCGCAATCCTCATGTATACCAATTAACGAAGGTTGCTTCATTCTCGCGGCGCCTTGACAAAAATCCAATTGCTGTGAGTGTATAGATTGCATAGAACTATTTATATCTAATCAACATAATCTAATCCTAGATTATACCCACTGCACATCAAGATGCGAGTTTTTCATCTCGATACGCCTATATATCGTGATGAAGATTTGCAAGAGTAGAAACGCGATTCCCCTCTTATTATGACTGGCCCAAACTTAGCTTGGGCCAGTCACGTGATAGGGATTATGCCACTTTTCAAATAGTGGAAAAAAATTCGCACTTAAAGTACGAGCGGTAAATGCTAAAAAGGAAAATTAACCAAAGCTGTTTACAGTACTCTTAGATGATTAAGTAACACTACAG
>CANJLU010000110.1 GCA_947475085.1 Coxiellaceae bacterium | reverse complement strand
AATATAATAAAAAAATATCGTCTTCAGATAATCTTATGCCGTCCGGATAGTGGTCTTTCATTCCATCTCTAAACAAATTAACAATCACTTCGTCCGAACTTTTTATTTGAAGGTTCTCCATGATCATTTTAATAAATGATGCATCTCGATTCCAATCGTTTTTTTTAATAACTTTCGTCATAAATGAGCCCTTTAGTTTATTATTTTTAAAAATACTAATAAATAGTAAGTTTTTACATTTTAGACTAATAGTATTAATTTTATATTAACGAGTAAGATAAAAAATTTCTAAAAAATAAATATAATTTGTTATACTCACGAAGAAAAATTTAAAAATGGAATATTTAAAAAATAAAAGCGAATGATCCAATTCTTCCCCCTATTATTAGTTTGTTACGAAATAATTAATTATTTAGCCAACGATATGTACTTGCCCGCTTTGCCGAGTATGATTCACGATCTCGGAATCAATACTCGCTTGGCGCAACAAACGGTGACGGCTTGGTTTTTCGGTGCGAGTTCATTGCATTTATTATTCGGTCCGATCTCGGATCGATTTGGCAGAAGACTCGTACTACTGTTAGGGGGTGTATTGTTTACTACCGCCACTTGGATTTGTGCACTCACATCAAATATTCATGTTTTATTGATCGCACGTTTTGTTCAAGGCGCTGTGGTAGCGACTTTAAGCACGGCCGGTTATGCCAGCATTCATGAAACCTATAATCGTAAACAAGCCATTCAAATTTTGGCATTGATGAGCAGTGTCGTCATGTTAGCGCCTGCCGTTGGCCCTTTAATAGGTGGAATTTTTTTACAATGGCTAAGCTGGCGTTGGATATTTGTTTTTTTAGCGCTGGGTGCCAGTATCACTTGGTTAGGCTTATGTTGTGTCATGTCAGAAACGCAATCTAGCACACAACGCTACATGTTCCGATGGTCACAGGTGCTCATCAATTATCGGCAGATAATAAAAAATAAAGCCTTCATGTTTAATCTATTTATTATTAGTTTTAATGTCCTAGCTAAAGTGGCGTGGATCGTGGGCGGTCCATTTTTAATCATCACTCAATTTAAATTGAACACCTTATATTTTGGCCTGATCCAAATCTTGGTATTCGGCAGTCAGATTCTCGGCGCACACATAGTCAAACGTGTTATCCATCGCGTGGAAATAAATCGTTTAATTAATCAAGGCCTCAGCATTTCCCTATTCGCGAGCCTATTAGCCGTTTGTTTGAGTTTTATTTTCCCCGACAAATTGTTAGGACTAGTCATTTGCTTGATGATTTTCTGTTTTGGTACCGCACTTTCCGGCCCCTTACAACGACTCTGTATCGAAGCCAGTCCCGAACCGATGGGCGCGCGCATGGCCGTGTATGCCACTTCGATTAGTTTATTTTGCAGCTTAGCCAGTTTTTTATTTAGTTTTACCTACACCGGTAACTTGCTTTGGTTTGCAAGCTTACTGTTTATACTCGCCAGTCTCGCCAGTCTCGTACGCTGGTTTAGCTTAAAATATTTTTTTAGTGTTTAAATCTTTAATGCAATTACTTCGCGTTTAATAGTTTTTTAAGCTTAATGATATAGAATTAAAAGTGATAATTATTTATCATAAACTAATTTCGATAAATATCTAAATAATAAAACGAGGTGAGCATGCCAGTTTCTCTATTTAACCGTGATGAAAACACCATAGATACAAGATTACTTTGTCCCGAAAGTCGCGAGTATTTAACAGGTTTAAATGGTTTTTCACTACCTGATAGTCTAGATTTGGAAGATCTTTGTTTTCAAATCAATGAAAATGGCAAAGAAGAACCTTATCAGGATAAACCACAAAGAAAGTGGGAAATTCTAAACAATTTACTTACGTTCGAGGATAAATACAAGAATGAGTGCGCATCACATCATCAACAAGCCCAAAGCAAAGCAAAGAAACTGCGTCTCTGGACTATCGGTGTCACCTTACTCACTATAGTGTTAGTTGCTGTTGCCATTGCATTAATCCTACTTGTTCCAGCTGTGGCTGCGTTTACCCTACCATTATTTGCTGTTATATCTACTGCTATTGGAAGCTGGTCGCCTTTATTATTGCTTACATCACTGTTACCATGCTTAGCTGTACTCATACCTAGCTTAATATCAGCAAAAGCAGAACATAAAAGCCAAATAAAACTTGATGCAAGCGTAAACATATTACAGGAAATAAATGAAGAAATAAAAAATATCGAAGTTAAAGCAGCTAAAGCAGCAATTGCTGAGTTTTCAATTTCCTCATCCCAGATAAAAACTCTCGAAAGAAGTTCATCCAAGACAATATCTGAAAAAAGCAACCTCGGTCAAGAATCTAGCTCTAGCTTTTTTAGCTCATTACCCTCAGTAATATCTAGTGATCAAGCCATTGAATGTGATCTTATTAATTTACACTCCGCTTCTCTTTGATCTACAACCCCGTTGAAGCTGAAGTGCTGTTAGCATTTCAGCTTTGTCCTACCACCAGCAATAACTAAAATATTCATCGTCATTGCGAGCACTGAAGAATATTGATCGTCATTGCGAGCGCGAAGCGCGCGGCAATCCATGGATGGCCACGGCCTTACTGACGTTTCGGCCTCGCCATGACGGTCTCATTAATTTCTCCTTATGCTGAGAGCCAAAAACATCCTCCAATCCGACCTAAGTTTACCTTAAGCTTAAGTCAGTACTATAGAATACGCCCACAAGCAGAAAAGTATCATTAAAAGACGGTTACTTTGATGATAATAATACTTCTCAAAGACGAGGTCTTTATGCTCATCACTCTAGAAAAATACCTAGAATCCAGGAAGCAGCAAGCAGATTTACGATCTAAAAAACTTGGCTTAATTTCTATTGGCATCATCATCGCGCTAGCCATAGCTTTCCCTTACGCTTTACCATTATTGGGTGGACTTGCAACTTTAGTCGGAGTACTAAGCCTAGCCACGGGAGCTAGTTTGTTATGCTGCTCAATCATCCCCGCTTTTTTTGGTGAAAGACTCATTGATCCCCAATGGTACAAGGAATATGCTGACGAGCAAAAAGAATTGACTCAAAAAATAACAGCACCTCAAGAAACAAAAAGTAATAATGTTTCATCTACTATCCAGAAAGGCGAGCTTAAATTAAATGGATCGGCAGCGACCCAAAAGTGTACCGATAAACCTAACTTGAGTAGTTGTTTTTTTAATAGCGAAAAACCACGCGTTGATTCTGAACAAAATACTATTTCTAAATGTTTAACACACTAATCGGCATAGTCAAAAATAAAAATACTCGTCATGGGCGAGGCCGAAACGTCAGTGAGGCCGTAGCCCTCATGGGTCGCCACAAACTTCGGTGCTCGTAAATGACAATGAATACTTTTTACTCTAGATCTTTTTCGTTCAGTTTTGCAGCATTGCTTAATGCGACACTCGGTGTGTGGATCAGTTTATTGGTTAAACGATAAGCCAACTGTTTGATAATATCATCTTGTGCATGACCTTTTTTTAACGAGGCTAAGGCTTTTTTGACTTCTGCATCACGGAATTGTTCGGCTTGCTGGCGATACGCACAAATAACCGGTGCAGCCGCTTTAATTTTCAATTGTTGCAGATACTGTTGTACTTTTTCTTCGATCAGACTCTCAGCTTTTACCGCAGCAGCCTTTCGGCCTTGTTGATTTTTCTGGATCATGCTATGCAAATCATCGAGTGTGTAAAGGTAGACATCTTCCAATTCATTCACACTGGATTCGATATCCCTAGGCATGCCCAGATCGGCGATAAATAAAGGCCTTCGTTTACGTTCTTTTAAAGCTTGTTCCAACATCTGCTTTTTAAGCAACGGGACCTCACACGAGGTCGCGGCAATAATGATATCGGCCTTGGCTAAAAAATAAGGAATCGCATTTAAACAAATCGCTTGGCCGCCGATAGCTTTACCGAGTTTTTCCGCTGACTGAGGTGTACGATTAGCAATCCAGAAATGTCGAATGCCTTGCGAAAACAAATGCTTAGACACTAAAGCAATGGTTTCCCCGGCCCCCACTAACAAAACCTGTGTATCCGCTAAATGCGCAAAAATTTGTTTGGCGCAAGTCACCACGGCGAATGCGAGAGAAACGGGGTGAGCAGTAATATCGGTGGCACAACGTACCTGCTTGCTGACAGAAAACACATATTGAAACAAGCGATTAAACTGCGCGCCGACACTACCTAAGGAATGCGCTAGCGTATAGGCATGTTTTATCTGTCCTAAGATTTGTGGTTCACCCAAAATTTTAGAATCTAAACCGCTGGCTAAACGCAATAAATGACGTAAAGCCTGTTCTTGTTGGTAGACATACCAATGTAACTTGAGGCTATCTTGCGGAAGTTTTTTATGTCGATACAACCAGTTCATGGTAGTTTGTGCATCGCCATTGATACAATAAAATTCAGTACGATGGCACGTTGATAAAATCACTGCTTCTTCAGTTTGCGTATCCTGTAGTAGTTCGCGCAACGAGCTCGCCAAATAGTCTTTATTAAAACTAAGCCGTTCCCGGATCGCAACATCGGCTGTT
>CANJLU010000109.1 GCA_947475085.1 Coxiellaceae bacterium | reverse complement strand
CAAGCCGGTGTGTTACCGAGCGATGAAGAAGAAAATCGGGTTGATTTACAAGATTTAGCGTTTGTTACGATTGATGGTGCGGATGCCAAAGATTTTGATGATGCGGTGTATTGTGAACGACAAAAAAAACAATGGCGTTTAGTGGTAGCTATAGCCGATGTGAGTCATTATATCAATCCACAAAGTGAACTAGATAAAGAAGCCGAAGCGCGCGGAAATTCAGTGTATTTTCCAAACAGTGTGTTACCGATGTTGCCGGAAGTACTATCCAATGAGTTATGCTCATTAAAGCCTAAAGTCAATCGACTGTGTATGGTTTGCGATATGTTGATTTCTAGTAAGGGCGAGTTAAAACGCTTTCAATTTTATCCGGCGGTGATCCATTCTAGAGCACGTTTGATTTACAATGAGGTCGCGACATGGTTAAACACGAATAAATGTCCGCCAGCGTATAAAAATTTATTACCGCATTTACAAAATCTGCATAGCTTATACCAGTTGCTGCGACAAACGCGCGAAGCACGCGGCGCGATTGATTTTGAAACGACTGAAACGCAAGTTATTTTTGGGCCGGATCGAAAAATTAAGCAGATTATTCCCACTGTTCGCACCGTAGCGCATCGTATCATTGAAGAATGTATGTTACTGGCCAATGTTTCTGCCGCGCATTTTTTATTGAAAGCTAAAATTCCGACCTTATATCGTATCCATGCGGCACCGGCTGCGGAAAAATTAGCAGACTTGAAAAGTTTTCTAGCGGAATTAGGTTTACGTTTTCCGAATAAAAAGATCGTCACACCGGAAGATTATTCAACGTTGTTAAAATTAATTGTCGACCGGCCGGATGCGCATCTAATCCAAACAGTCATGTTGCGTTCCTTGAGTCAAGCAATTTATAGTCCGGAAAATATTGGTCATTTTGGTTTAGCGTTTGATGCTTATGCCCACTTTACTTCACCGATCCGTCGTTATCCGGATTTGTTAGTGCATCGAGCCATACGCCATGTCTTAGCCAAACGCAAAGCCAAGAATTTTTTCTATGATAAGGTCACGATATCTCGTTTAGGTGAACATTGCTCGACGACCGAACGACGCGCCGATGAAGCGACACGCGAAGTATTAGATTGGTTAAAATGTGAATACATGCGGGATCGTGTCGGTGAAAGCTTTGATGGCATTATCACTAATGTCACCGGCTTTGGTTTATTTGTTGAATTGCAAAATATTTATGTGGAAGGTTTAGTCCATGTAACCGCCTTACATAATGATTATTACCAATTTGATGCGAGTCGGCATTGCTTGCAAGGTGAACGTACCGGAAAAATGTATCGTTTGGGCGATAGGATACAGGTGCGAGTAGGGCGCGTTGATCTCGATCAACGTAAAATAGATTTTGAATTGCTCGAACCCGAAATTCAAAAGCCCACAAAAAAAGCTAAAAATTATAAAAAAAGAAAATAGTCATTCCTCGTCATTGCGATCACAGTTTTTTTATTCGTCATTGCGGGCGCGTAGCGCGCGGCAATCTAAACATGACTTTATCTAGCGAGTACAAATCGAGTTTCAGATTCGATGGTGTTGTTTAAGCAATGAGAGTTGAAAAAAGTGGTTTGCACTGGTTTTCTATTAAAGATGTGAATCGGCCGTTTAAATTTTTCCTGGTCTTTTTTTATACTGATATGAGCATAACTATGCATAACACTCGATAAAACTAAACCCAATGCAAAACCTAAAGGTGGTAGCAACAACGGTGAAATGGGGGTTAAGCTTAACGCGAGTAAGCTAATCATAGCAATTAAACCTAAAAAGCAACCCAGCAAAACCGGTATCACCCATAAATCAGTCGTAGGCCAATGGCTTTTAGGCAGAAAAATCCAATCTCGAAAGTCGCAGCACAATTCTTTTTTAAATTCCTTAAATGCTTTTTTATCAATAAAATTAAATTCCATATCCAATGGCAGCAGTTTAATTTGTTCTTGCTGATTTATCATAAATTGAATCTGTACGGAACCTTGCGGTGAGCAGCTCGGTGAGAAATTAGGATTTTTTAAATTCATCCTCATGTTAAAAATGATACTTCCGTTAGAGTTTTGTTTTGCCTTTAGCGTATATTTAAATTCTGAGCTTGATACTGTGCACTCATTAGACCAAAAACTGTCATCAGTTAGGACAGAGTAGGCTAGCAAAGATAATGCAAAAGGAACCGAGTGGGGCTCTAACAGCGACTTAATGATAAAATTAATAGTCTGTTCATCTTTAATGCGGAATTCCTTCTTCAGTACGTTTTGTAAATCAGGTAAAGTAATAGGTGGTTGTTGAGTAAACTTTTTTTCTAAGGACTTGGTCAAGGCGTAAAAATTGCCACGCCCGATTGCTTTCTCGTCATCCAGAGTAAACTCAAAAGAAGTTTGCGATTTTAATTGCTTTACTGTGCTATGGAGATCACTAATGCTCTCGATAAAGGTATTTTGTCGCGGCGATACGTTTTTTTCATATTCGATTTGGTTTAAATAGTCAGGGTTAATGCGTATAGAGAGTGTATGTGGCACAGCGATTTAATCCTTTAAATAAGACATTTTTATTGAGTACTTTATCATGAGTCATAATGTTAAAAAAGAATTTATTTTTGGTTTTCATGCGATTACCGCCTTATTAAAATCACATCCAGAAAGAATATGCCAACTCTATCGCCAAGAGGGTCGCGAAGATAAACGTATGTTAGAGATCGTGCAATTGGCTGAATATCAGCAGATTCCTATCCAAACGTTATCAAAGCTTAAATGTGAGATATGGGCTCAGGGTGCGGTGCATCAAGGCGTGTTAGCAGAGATCAAAATTTCGGTGCAACTAAGCGAGCGCGATTTGTTTAGTTTAGTTGATCAGCGCCTAGCAAACGAAACGTCACCGCCGTTTTTATTAGTGTTAGATGAGGTTCAGGATCCGCATAATTTAGGTGCCTGTATACGATCTGCTAATGCTGCGGGCGCGGATGCGGTGATTATTCCACAGGATCGTTCGGTTAGCTTGACGCCCAGTGTGCGAAAAATAGCTGCCGGTGCCGCTGAAATGACGCCACTTTTCACGGTCACAAATTTAGCCACTTGCTTAGAGAAGTTAAAAAAAGCTGGAGTGTGGTGTTACGGTTTAGACCAATCTGCTAACCAACTTATTTATGATACGGCATTAACCGGACCTTTGGCGTTGGTATTAGGCGCTGAAGGCAAAGGTTTGCGCCGTTTAAGCAAAGAGCGTTGCGATGGCTTGATTGCTATTCCGATGGCCGGTAGTGTCAGCAGCTTAAACGTTTCCGTCGCGGCTGGGATCTGTTTATTCGAAGCGGTTAGGCAAAGACAATAAAATCCAACTATGATAGTATTTGCTGCTCAGTGTCATACGAGACCCTAACCTTTAAAATTGCAAGGAGACCTTGATATGTGTCGTAAATTCTTTCCAGCAATAGTGATTATTATTGCTGTTCTGATGGCTATTGCTGCAAGTCTTGCGAAACCGGAATCGGTTGATACCATAGTCATGGTTTCGCGTTTCTTTGATATTATGCTGCCAATTTTAGCCGTAGGCGCATTGATCAAATATTTGTGCTGCCCGCGTTCACATAAAGCCTGCCATTGTGGCTGTGATCATTGTAAAATGTGTAATGGTAAAAAATAAATCTAAGATAAATGGTCTATTTTTTGCCACTTCCTATCGATAAGATGTGGAATTCTAATAACTTACTCGTCATCGCAAGTGCTTAGCGCGCGGCCATCCAGAGAAGGTTATAAACTGGATGGTCACGCGCATTTTATTTGCTCGCCATGACGGTTTTTTTTATCTTGGTATGAACGCTCTGCAGAATGATATTACCTACATGCACTTAGCCTTAAAAGCGGCGGAGTTGGCAGAAATGTCTAACGAAGTTCCCGTCGGTGCGGTCTTAGTGCTAAACAAAGAAATCATCGCTACTGCTTACAATCAAACTCGCACGAAATGTGATCCTACCGCGCATGCTGAAATTTTGTTGCTGCGACAAGCGGCCAAACGGCTAAAAAATCATCGTTTATTAGAGTCGACATTGTATGTTACTTTAGAACCTTGTTTAATGTGCGTCGGCGCGATGATCCAAGCCCGAATTAAACGGGTGGTGTTTGGTGCGTATGATTCGCGTTTTGGCGTGATAATGTCACAAGGGCAGCTTTTCAAAGGTCTTAATCATAGCTTTGATTTTACCGATGGAGTGTTAGCAGAAACTTGTTCAGAAAAATTACAGAAATTTTTTAAACAAAAACGTCAAATCCTGCGTACGATGCTATGAAAGGATGTCTTCAATAAAGTTAATTGCGTAATTTCAACTCAGTGTTTGACGTATTTCTTTATAGTCTACATCCTATATAGTTTATGCTAAGATAGCCGTAGCTACTGATTAAAGTAGGAGGGATGGCTGAGCGGTTGAAAGCAACGGTCTTGAAAACCGTCAAGGGGGCAACTCCTTCCAGGGTTCGAATCCCTGTCCCTCCGCCAAAAAAATGAAATTGACAAGAGGAGTTGGCGTTCCATGATTAACGTCGTTATCGTTGACGATCATGCCTTAGT
>CANJLU010000108.1 GCA_947475085.1 Coxiellaceae bacterium | reverse complement strand
TACGTCCTTAATAGCACCTATCCGAGTTCAAAAAGGAGCTACCATTGGTGCTGGATCTACTTTAAATAAAGATGTCCCTCCCGGAAAATTAACACTTAACAGGGCCGAAACCAAAACTATTTCTAATTGGAAGCGTCCTCAAAAGAAGGATTAGTTATAGTCGTTATTCACAATCAAAGTAAAGTGTTAAAAATAATAACAGTAAATTTTTCTTCAAGGTAAGGTCTTATTTTTCTGGGAGAAGTATGAAACCTTCGCTTTTATTAGATTTTTTAGATAAATTTATCTAACGTAAGTATTATTGAAGTGATCATAGCTTGTTTGACCGAATAATATCCCACCAATTTTCTTTTAGGTAATTGATAAGAACTGATTCATCTGCTTCCACAAAGTTTTTCTTGATATTAACTAATAATGTTTCAGCAACCTGTTTGTCAAGATTGCCGAGTAAAATCCCACCGACATGAGGTGCAGAACATAAAATGAGTTGCTTGTATTGATGATTATCAAGCCCTTTTTTTAAAAAGTCAGCCAAGCTTTTTGTGAAATGATCGAGTTCTACCTCATGGGGGCTGCTTGCAGCTTCATAAGCTCCTTTTGCAGAATGCATCGTTTGATAATGTCCTGGTCTATCAGAGACCAAATCACTTTCTTTTAATTTGGCACTAGGATTTTCTAGGCTTTCTAATAAGATCAGTTTGTGATTTTTGGGCTCATAAGAATAAATATGACCTAAACTGCTATTTAAACTAATTACCCAAATCATTTAACCCCCTTAAGTATATTTTTAAAGTATAGCAGGTTCGGTTCTAGACCCAAGCACCGTAGGAGAATTGCTTATGGAAATAAAATGGGCTTTTGCCATCCACCTAATAGCGTTTCTAATTTTTGTCCTATCATGAGCGCTATATTGTCATGCCATGGTTTAGCAACGATTTGTATTCCTATAGGTAGACCTTCCTCAGAAGAACCACAGCGCACCGTTAAAACTGGCCAACCCGTTAAGTTATAAATATTAAGATAACTAAAGTCATGACCTTCGATAAATGAATGACCTAATAATTTGGCAGGTGTTGCTGCTACAGGACATATAATAGCATCATACGGAATAAAAAATTTTTCAAGGGAGATGCGTAATTCATCGATGCGACGTAAGCGCTGGTGTAGTTCAGTAATAGAAAATTCGCACTGGCGTGCAATCGCTAAAAATTCTTTAACCAGATAGGAAGGTTTATTAATACCCAAATGATGTAGTAAATTTTTTAATCCTAAACCCTTATCGCCACCCAAAATAAATGTCTCAGTAATAAGGATATAAAGCTCTTTTAAGTGAGGAGGACGTTGATGTTCAATTTGCTGCACCTCATCTTGTAAAATATGCGTTACTTGATTAATAGTGTGCAAAGTTGCTTTATCGGGCGTAACAATGCCATTGTCTGAATAAAAAGCAATTCGTAAATCTTTGCATCGGATCAGAGGTTTGTTGATTGAAATGGGGATAGCATCTGGATCGGCATTATCTGGACCTGATAATAAAGGTAAGGATAATTCGATGTCATCTACAAATCGCGCCATTGGGCCATACGTAAAGAATGGGCGTAATAAGCCTCTACCATCTGATGGAACATTACCTGAATTGGGAATTAAACCGCGCGTGGGTTTCAAACCCACAATTCCTGTATTATGAGCGGGCTGACGAATACTGCCTGCTCCATCTGTACCTAAACCAAGTACTGAACCCCCGGCAGCGATAATAGCTGCTTCTCCACCACTACTTCCACCAGGAGTGCGATTTAAATCATAAGGATTTAAAGTTTTGCCATAACGGTCATTATCTGTTTCATAGGCAATATTGAATTCAGGTACATTGCTTATACCTAAAATAATTCCACCCGCTGCTTTTAATCTAGCGACGGCAGTTGCATCTTCTTTACAAAGAAAATTATATCCATTACTTCCTTTGCTAATAATAAAATCTTGGACTTTACAACAGTCTTTGATAGTAATAGGTAAACCATGTAAGGGTCCAAGATTTTGGCTCTTTGCTAATTTTTCATCGGCTATGCGTGCTTTTTTTAATGCAATTTCTGGTTCCGCTACTTGAACTAGGGCATTAAGTTTAGGATTAATCTGTTGAATGCGGTCTAAATATGTTTGGATAACTTCAACACAGGAAACTTTTTTTTCTTTAATTAGCGCAGCTAATTTTCTTGCGGATAAAAAGTAAAGATCTGAGTTCATGGGATTACTATAAATTATCTGTTTATCATTCGTAAAAAAGAATATATTAACTACGAATAATATATTTTATCAATGATTAAACAGGTGCGTGCAAGCTAGCAAAAACGCCTATTGAAATCTAATAAAGGAGAGTTGTTTAAATTTTTATTTTATAACACCACAAGCTATGCGCATACCGCCTCCGCCCAACTTAGCAGGAATATCAGAATAATTATCGCTACCCGCATGAATCATTAGAGAATGATTTCTAAGTTCATTTAAGCGTAGTCGAGGGGCTAAAATAGGCAAAGTGGCGTTACCATTATTATCTACTTCTAGAACAGGTAAATCACCTAAATGACCTTTTCCATATGGGCCTAAATGTTGCTTAGATTGAGAAGGATCAAAGTGATCGCCTGCAGCCATGCCATTATCCAGGCACGAGGGGTTTTGATGGATATGAAAACCATGTAAACCGGGTGGAAGATTATGTAAATTGGGCGTTAGTAAAACACCATAAGCTTTCTCTGAGGCAACTATTGTGCCTATAGACTGCCCAATTCCTTGTGAGGAAGTAAGATACATAGGTATGGAAATATCAGCAAGAGCTATATTGCATATCAGCAAACAGATACTAGCAACCGACCACTTAAGTAAGTTAGACATTAAATTATCTCTCAATTCCGTCGCGCTAAGTATAGCATAGCTTAGTAAAAATAGTATTTGACTTTAAGCATTATTACTCTAACCAATTTTGCTCGCTATTTGTTTTTAAACACCGAACATTTTATAAAATATTTTATTCAATTTTTATTTCCAAATTGTTAAAAGCTAACATAAATTAATTTTATAAATATTAAAAAAAAACTATATTTAAAATTTAGATGATAAAGTTATTTTTCTTACCATACTAAATTTTTTTGGTGGGATGTAAAAAGTTGTTTGCATTAATCGATGAGAAAAAAAACTATATAGTAGATGTTCGGCTACATTTGGCGATACAGATATTTTGATAATGATAATAGTCATAGTGTTACTTATCCGGTATTATAGTTTTTATATTTACATAATTATTATTATGTTAAATTAAATTTAAAGGTATTGGATTTAAGTAATAACAATTTAAGTTACTATGCGTATTACTCTAAAACAACTCGAAGTTTTTGTCGCAATTGCTAAGACAGGAAATGTAAGTCACGCCGCAAAGAAAATGTATCTTTCTCAGTCAGCATGCAGTATGGCTCTTGCTACGTTAGAAGAACAATTAGAAGGTTCCATATTTGATAGGCATGGTAAACAATTATTTTTGAATGAACGCGGTAGAGTTTTGTTGCCGAAGGCTAGCAGTGTCATGTCGCAAATTTCAGAACTTAAAGATATGATGATGGAAAATAAAAAGGATAATTTGTCAGGTCAGTTGATCATAGGAGCAAGTAAAACCATAGGTAACTATCTGTTACCAAAACTTATTTCCGAACTAACATACACACATAAAAATATTCAGATCAGTCTAAAAATAGCTAATACTAAAGCTATATTATCTAGATTACTCACGTTTAATATTGATGTAGCTTTAATTGAGGCTAATTGTTTTTCTGATAAAGTGCATGCCTATCCTTGGAAAAAAGATGAGTTAGTAATAATTGCTGCTCCCAAGTATCCTTTAAGTAAAAAAAGGAAATTGACGTTATCAGATATTGCTAATGCGCGTTGGTTACTACGAAAACAAAGTTCTAGTATACGTGAAAAACTGGAAGAGAAAATTGGCGGAAAGATTCGTCCCTTTTTAGAATTAGATGATACCGATGCGCTAAAACAGGCAACTCAAGCAGGATTAGGGATAAGCTGTCTTTCACGATTTGTAGTTGAAGATTCTTTGAAAAATAATACCTTAGTAGAACTAAAAACTCCATTTTTAACACTGAGCAGAGAGTTCTATATTTTGATACATAAGGAGAAATATCAATCTACGGTAATATCCGAGTTTTTAAAAAAAGCCAACTGTAGTGTTACTTAATCATCTAAGAGTACTGTAAACAGCTTTGGTTAATTTTCCTTTTTAGCATTTACCGCTCGTACTTTAAGTGCGAATTTTTTTCCACTATTTGAAAAGTGGCATAATCCCTATCAAGTGGCTGGCCCAAGCTAAGTTTGGGCCAGCCATAACAAGAGGGGAATCGCGTTTCTACTCTTGCAAATCTTCATCACGATATATAGGCGTATCGAGATGAAAAACTCGCATCTTGATGCGCAGTGGGTATAATCTAGGATTAGAGATTATGTTGATTAGATATAAATAGTTCTATGCAATCTATACACTCACAGCAATTGGATTTTTGTCAAGGCGCCGCGAGAATGAAGCAACCTTCGTTAATTGGTATACAT
>CANJLU010000107.1 GCA_947475085.1 Coxiellaceae bacterium | reverse complement strand
TAAAAATATTTGTAAAAATCATAGTAACCTTTTTTAAAAAATTAAAGCTGGGAAAATTTAACACGAAAAGAAATATTTACCAAGATTTTTTATAGATTTTCTAATTTTCTAATTTTCTAATTTTCTAATTTTCTAATTTTTAATTCCAATGTTGATTGACTCAAGCTAAGGTGCAAAGCGGGGCGGCAAATTTATATATTGTTGGATATTTTTAAATTTAATTACCTGACTATTATACAGTCAGGCAAGTATTAACGAGAAATTTTAAGATTAAATTGACAATTTTCTATATTTTCTTTTGGCTGATTATCATCTCCACAAGAATATGTGCCTGGAAGATTAAGATCAAATGGAACCCAATTTTCGCCTCCAATAATCGATGAAGCATTCACTTCATTAACCCTTTTTTTTGCGGCTGCCAAAGAAAAAAACATAACTTGACTAGCTTTTTTATAAATACACATTAGGGTTGAATTTGGCGGTGCTAGATAATATATTCCTCCGATTTCTGTCGTTCTTGCCGTTCCTTCATAAAATTTTTCAATTTGATTATTTAAATTTTTGTGACGCCAAAACGTGCGATCCCCTTCTATCAATGGAAAACGCATCGGTTCTTTAGCATCTATTTTTTTATTAATTTCGGTAATATTGGGGCAAGTGTATCCCGATGCCGCCTGCATAATAGTCGTAAATAATAAATACCAGGTAGAATAGTTTAGTATTTTCATAAGTTTTCCTTTTAATAGTTTTAATATTTGATAATATTTTTTATAAGTAATATATCGTGTTTAACTAATCTGTTTTTAGCGTAATCTCCTTATATCTCAACGTGATTTAAGATGAAATTTGCAATTTTTTAAATATTTTTTTACTTCTGTTTCCTCTCCACAAACATAGAGACCATCACTATGAAATATTTTCCAATACCTACAATTGCTTTCTATCGCTGAAGTATTAACTCGTGAGGCTCCTTTATCTCCCATTACTAAAGAAAAAAACTTTTTGTTTTTATCTTTATAAAAGCAAGTTAAGGAAGGACTCATTAAAGCAGTGGGTTTTTGATAATATATAGAAACAACCTCTGCCACATGGCTATCTCCATTGTAAAATTTTTGCATTTGATTGGTATTGTCTCTATAAAGCCAAGCATAACCTCGACGCGTCGGTATAACACATTCCGCCAATGGAAATCGCATGGTTTTATTTGCATCAATTCTTGAATTAATCATGCCTACACTAGGACAGGTATATCCGCTAACCAACCGCAGAATAGTCATAAAAAACAAACTCCATGTAGAATAACTTAATAATTTCATGATAACTTTCCTTGTTCGCATGCTTGAATATTAAATTTTAATTAAAAAATTAATTATAATATTTTAAACAAATATTTAAATTATTATAATAATACAAAATTAATTAATAAGGCTATTTTAAAATAATCTAATTTACAAGAAAATTGATGATTTTATTTTAAGATAAACTTATTTAATAAGTTATAAAGATTTTTTATTCTGAATTCGGGAGTAGGTTGTATAAAACTAAAACGTAAATGAGTAGGGCCCTCTAGCTTGTATAATTTTGGATTTTTTTGAAGTAATTGGATGATAGCTTCAGGACTAATATTTGGATTTTGATTAAATTCAATGCGGCCTCCCTGAGATCCAGACACAATCTTTTTAATACCAATTTTTTGCGCGAGTAATTTTAATTCGCTTAATTGAAATAGATTTTTCACGGCTTGTGGCAATAAACCAAAGCGATCAATCATTTCGACTTGTAATTGCTCTAATTCTTGGGCGTCTTTTGCGTGAGCAATGCGTTTATAGAGTATTAAGCGGGTGTGTACATCAGGTAAATAATTTTCTGGGATTAATGCTGAGATTTGCAAATCAATTTCTACCGTTTGGCTAACTGGTTTTAGCGCAGGCTCTTTCCCTGATTTTAGTGCAGCAACCGTTTGTTCGAGTAATTCCATATAGAGTGAGAAGCCTATGGAGTGCATATTCCCACTTTGCTGTTCACCTAGCACTTCACCTGCACCTCGAATTTCTAAATCATGCATGGCTAAGGTAAAACCAGCGCCAAGATCTTCTAAAGAAGTGAAGGCTTCTAAACGCTTCACAGCGTCTGCTGTCATAATTTCTTTCGGAGGTGTCATCAAATAGGCATAAGCTTGGTGGTGAGAACGTCCTACTCGGCCACGTAATTGATGAAGTTGCGCTAAACCAAATTTATCGGCTCGATCAATGATGATGGTATTTGCAGACGGTACATCAATTCCGGTTTCAATGATGGTGGTACAAACCAATACGTTAAAACGTTGATGATAGAAATCTGCCATCACTCGCTCGAGTTGAGTCTCACGTAATTGACCATGCGCCACCTGAATACGTGCTTCTGGTACTAATGCCTCTAGTTCTCTAGCTGTTTTTTCAATGCTATCGACTTGGTTATGTAAAAAATAAACTTGTCCACCTCGCAATAACTCTCGCAAAATGGCTTCGCGAATTAAACTAGTATTACGCATTTGTACAAAGGTTTTGATCGATAAACGTCGCGCTGGTGGCGTGGCAATAATCGATAACTCACGCAAACCAGATAAAGCCATATTTAAGGTACGCGGTATAGGCGTTGCGGTTAAACTTAAAATATCTACTTCTGCGCGTAAAGCTTTTAAACGCTCTTTTTGTTGCACACCAAAACGATGTTCTTCATCGATGATCAATAAACCGAGCCGAGGAAATTGTAATTCTTTACTTAGTAATTTGTGCGTACCAATCAAAATATCAATTTTTCCCATCTGCAAACGTTCTAGAATTTTTTTCTGTAATGCAACACTGCGGAAACGTGAAATCATTTCAATCTGCACTGGCCATTCAGCAAAACGATCACTAAAATTCTGATAATGTTGTTGGGCTAATAATGTGGTTGGAACTAGTATGGCGACTTGCTTATTAGATTGCACGGCTAAAAATGCAGCGCGCATGGCAACTTCTGTTTTACCAAAACCGACATCGCCGCAAATTAATCTATCCATGGTGCATTCTGAGGTCATATCCTTAATAACTTGCTGGATAGCTTGTTCTTGATCCTGTGTTTCAGTAAAAGGAAATTGCGTGGTAAATGCTTGATAATCATGCTCAGGCAAACGAAAAGCATAACCCTTGTGGGCTGCGCGATGAGCATAAATATCGAGTAATTCCGCGGCAACATCACGCATTTGCTCGGCGGCTTTACGTTTTGCTTTTTCCCATTGATCCGAGCCTAATTGATGTAGAGGAGCATGCTCACTATCATTTCCACTATAACGACTAATTAAATTAAGTGAAGATACCGGAACATATAATTTTGCTTTTCCAGCATACTCGACTATCAAAAATTCATTTTCCTGATCATCTATTTTTAAATGCTGTAAACCCCGATAACGTCCTACACCATGGTCGATATGAACAACCGGATTACCTTCAGTTAATTCTGCTAAATTTCGAATAATGGTGCGTGCATCTAAACCTTTAGTTTTAGTTTGCCGTTTTTGGATAATTTGATTACCAAATAACTGTGCTTCACTAATTAATGCTAAAGCTGGTTTTTCTAGATAGAAACCTTCCTCTAATGGTGAAATAATGATATGAATGCGTTCAGAGTCATGCAAAAATTCTTGCCAAGTCTCACAACGATAGACGGGTATAGAAAATTTATTGAGTAAATCTAACAACACTTCCCTACGACCTGCGCTTTCCACACAAAATAACACGCGGGCTTCTGGATCTTTTAAAAATTCATTTAAAAAAGCATTTAAATGCTCTAAAGGTTCTTCAAGCTTATGATCAACCGTTAAATTGGGAAAGCTCTTAACGAGTGTATTATAGGTATCAGCAGACTGTGTAGGAGCTTGCTGCAATACAATTCTTGGAAATTCTTTTAATCGAGTAAATAACGCATCGACTTCCACATAAAGTTGTTTGGGCGCTAAAATAGGTCGCTCTATATCATGTCTAAGCTGTTCATAACGCTCATTAATTTCTTTCCAAAAATTTTCTGCGGCTAGTTGAGCGTTATTAACTTGTAAAATTAAGGCTTTCTTTGGCAAATAATCAATTAATAATTGGGTTTGCGGAAAAAATAACGGTAGATAATATTCTACCCCTGCTGGCGCGCGCCCTTCGCTCACCGCTTCATACAACGGACAATTTAAGGGGTTTCCGACAAAATTTTCGCGCCATTGTTGGCGAAAAAAATTGATTGCGGATTCTGACAGAGGAAATTCACGTGCAGGAAGTAAATTTATTTTTTCTATTTTCTCTATGGAGCGTTGTGTATCGGGATCGAAATGGCGAATGCTATCTACTTCATCATCCGCAAAATCAACCCGAAAAGGTAAATCACTACCCATCGGAAAAATATCTAAAATTGATCCGCGCACAGCAAATTCACCTCGTGTTAAAACTTGCGATACACAGTGATAACCACCTAATTGTAAATTTTTTCGCAGTTCCTCGATGGATCTTTTTTCGCCACAAGTAATATTCAAGCTTGTCGCTCTTATATAACTAAGTGGAGCAATACGCTGCATTAAGGTGGTAATAGGTACCAACAATAAAGCCCGCTTAACATCATGCAATTGAGCTAAAGTCGAAAGTC
>CANJLU010000106.1 GCA_947475085.1 Coxiellaceae bacterium | reverse complement strand
TAGCATCAATTTATGAGTTTCAATCTTCATTTCAGCAAAAACCATTTCTACGTGGGATCGATTGTTATAGGGTTCCGTTACCGATCACGCCTGATGGTTGGACGTCTGGTGCATGGGAAGAACGTTTACCATCTGAAAAACGTAAAGTGATTTTGCGCCTAGAACCAGGGCGACCGAATTTAGCACAACTCCCGCTTTTAGTGGACCTCACTTTTTATTCTTGGGAAGCTGGCAAAGGAAAAGTTCCAGTTGCAACTGTAACTAAGGAGATAAGCAACAATGAATTAGTTGAATTAGGACTTTCTCTACCAACTAGTTTTGAGCGCACCTCAAATATGGTTACAGCCCGGCTTGAGTTAGCGCATTGTTTTACCCCTCGTAATTTGGGAATAAGTGTAGATGACAGGCGCCTAGGCATAAAGGTACGGCAAATAGAGTGGAATTAAGGCGCTCCTGTGACTACAGCAATGCTAATTATCTCAGGTGAGCCGCCTATTGTTTTTTGATAATGAGCCATTTTGGTGTCTTGAACCTGACAATTGACCAATAAAGCCAAATGTACATCAGCGCAAATAATCCACTGCAAACTTTAAGAGCAATATGATTATTCCAAAAGAGAACTGCTGGTATAACAGCTAGGCTAGAAAGGAACCACAGGTATGGAGCGGTGATAGAGTTTCGCTGAATTTGTAAATTGCCCTGAGTAGATCCAATTGCCCAGCGTACTACGCGTTTATAAATAATTTGATGCAAATGGGTCGCATCGGGAATGCCCGGATTAACTCGCTGAACTATGATGCGTCTGTACATTGTAAAAAGAGTTTCAAAGATAGGATAAAAACAGAGTAAAAGTGGAAACCACTTAGATACACTTGGATTACGCAAAACCAACAGTAAAGATAGCTCAGCTATCCAAAACCCAATTAAATAGGCTCCGCCATCACCTAAAAAAATAAGGCCCCTGGGATAATTCCAAAAAAGGAAGCCAAGAATGGCGCCGATGCCTGCAAATGCACAGACCATGATGGAGACGTCTTTTACTTGAAATGCTACATAGGCTAAGGCTATTAAGATAATTGCAGCGACTGCGCTTGAAAGGCCGTTATAGCCATCAATTAAGTTAAAAGAATGGGCTACGCCAGCTACGCAAAATAGGGTAAATGGAATCGAGACAAGAGGAATGGCCAATACCCAATCCAGACCAAAGATTTGGATATTTGTGAGCCAAGCATTTAGAAGTATGCCAGCTAACCCTGCAGAAACCATCGTTGCTATAAGGCGTGTTTTTGCGCCAATTTTTTTCGTTAGATCTTCAATAAATCCTACAAGAAAACAGGGAAAGGCACAGAGCAAGAGGTAGGTAGAAAAAAGACCTACTTGGTGATCATCCCACCAGCGCGCTAGTAAGGCGCAGCTAAGCCCTATAAAAATGGGTAAACCGCCAATACGTGGCACAGGGCTCGTATGAAATTTTTGCACCCCTACGAGGTCTGTGTCACCGGTAATATGATTGTGAAAGCGCTGGTAGCGAATTAGCAACAAACAACCAATGAGCGAGAGTATAAAAGCAATAAGAAGGGCGGACATAGGGAAAAGCCAGTCAATCCAGAAGTTAGCTCACTTTACCACCTTCTCAACTCCTATGGGCATCCGATGTTTGCTAGTAAAATCATGAAAGTACCACCTCCTAATTTTTAGGTCCGCCAATCTATCAAGGACGCGTAGTTGCATGATGATAATAAATTACCAAAACCTCAGGAATTGGGTATTAGGCTCTTGGAGGGGTTTTTTAGTCATTGAAATACTGTGTATGGGACTGGGCTTTACCTATTTTTTCTTTGCACCCAAGATTTACGAAGCTGATTTTGCAGTCCGTCTACCAAAGGTTCAAGTAGTTAGTGAAGCAAGTCCTAAAAAAATTGAGTGGAACACCGCCATATCGGGCTTAGATTATTTGCGAAGCATGCAAAACCCCTTGGGATATTCGCAAGAGTTTATGCGCGATTGCATGGGAGCGGATACCAATCAAAATCGCAAAGACTGGGTAAATGCATTGCAAATTGGATTAAAAAATAGAGGCGACATTATTCAATTTTCGATTCGTTTAGAAGGCGAGAAGCGTGTTTTGTTTTGCGCAAAGCAATTTCAGTTAGTAGTAATGCAAGATCTTAACGGCTACTATGAGGGTGCATTAATAAAGGCAAAAATTGAGAATGAAGAAGCGAAAAAAAATTTACAGTTTGAAAAAGCTAGTGTAGTCGAGGATATTCGCTTAAGTGATAGCTTTATTCGACCCAATTTGAAAAAAATATTGATTGGTTCAATATTGCTGGGAATATTTCTGACAATATTTTTTAGCGCTCTTCAGAAAAAATATCGCTCTTAATTAAATGAATTCATCCATTCCTTCGCGTGGCGAATGCGTTATTGCCTTGGTATTAGGCTGCATTGTTAATTCTTTGATTTTTTTCTACCCCATACCGGTTTACTATTTTCCCGACGTCGTTTTACTCTTATATTTAGCCTATAAATTTCGAGATTTAAATCAGGCGCTCTCACCCATTTTCTTTATTAGTTTGGCATTGTTATTGGGATACTATTTTTTTTCACCAGAGCCACCCCAAACCGAGTTTCAAAATAATTATTTAGTCTCCCTAAAACCTTTTATTTATTTGTGTGTTTTAGCGGTCTATTGTAAAAATGTACCTCAATTAGATCTAAAAAAATGGTTGCGAATTTTCTTATGGATTTATCCACTGATTTTGTTGTGGAATTTATTTTTAGTTCATCTTGATGAAAATGCTAGTCTACTTCAGTTGATGACTAGGCGACCCTACTTTATTTTTGAAAATAACTTCGAAATTACTTTGTATTTAAATTGTTTTACAGCTTTATTTTTTATATTTGGTCAGCGCAAAATACTTGATTTTTTATTGGTGGCACTTGTTATTGCGCTAGCAGGAAGTCGATCGGGCTTGCTATCGTTTGCCGCTATTAGTTTTTTTTATTTTTTTGCGGTAAATTGGCGTCAAAAACTGATTGTTGCTATTTTGGGTGTCGGCGCAGCCTTATATATTGGCAAAGGTCGAAATATTAGCGCACCAATTAATACTATTGACCGAGTACAGTCTTTACAAGCCTTGCTTGGTCATTACAATAATAGCTTTTGGGAAATTCTTTCGGATCCTTTAGGCGCGGGTATTTATCAAAAAGTTCCAGGCTATTTATGTAGCCGTATTCCTGATTTTGCAGAATGGTTTACTGGGAATAGCCATAATTGCGATCCCTTGATGCTACAAGCATTTTATACGCGCGCCTTATATCAATTTGGAATTTATATTACTTTTTTAATCCCACTACTTTTTTTCTGGTTAATTAAAAAAGAAACGGGCTGGAAGTTGGCGCTCATTATATTAACTCCAATGGCTTGTGTAGCTACTTCAGTGGGTGGATTTTCGAACGGTTTAGCATTTTGGGGAGTTTTGCTTTCGGTATATGCCTATCAACAGTCTAAAAATTCTAGTTTAATACTGCATGCTTGGATTAAAAACTAAAATGCTTTCGATTGTCACAATTAATAAGAATAATTATGCAGGTTTAGAGCAAACTATTGCCTCATTGAAATTAGTTACCAAACGCGATTTTCAATGGGTATGTATTGATGGTAAATCAACCGATGATTCTGTTTTATTGGCTCAACGATTTGCGCAAGCAAGTGATGTCATTGTTTCCGAAGGAGATTCGGGAATATATGCAGCAATGAATAAAGGGGTTATACAAGCGCACGGAGAGCAAATCCTTTTTTTAAATAGTGGCGATATTTTAGTGCCGATTTCTTCAATTGAGCAGTTGCATTTAGATTCTCATATAGATTTAAGTCTATTTGGATTTCAAATTCGCCAACAGTTTCGTAAGCCAAGACCGAATTTTTGGCGCTTTTGGTCAATGCCAACTTCGCATCAATCAATTATTTATCTTCGATCCTTATTGTTAGCCGAACCCTTTGATGAACGTTATCGGTTTGCTGCCGATTTTGAGCATTATTTGCGGGTCTGTCGGCGACCCATTCGCATTAAACGCTCCTCTTATATTTTAAGTATCAATGAATCTTATGGAAGTGACGCCCATTTGCCGAAATTATTACAGGAGTACCGTGAAGCATTACTCGCCAATGGCGCCCCTCTGTGGTGGGCTAATGCGGTTTATCGCTTGAAAACGCACTATTTGCCGCGTGTCTTACCCAAGTAAGCAGTATTAATATGAGCCTTCCTATTACAGTCATCATCCTGACCTTTAATGAGGCCATTCATATTGAGCGGTGCATTCGTAGTATTCAGGTGCTGACACATAACATCATTGTGGTAGATTGTTATTCAACTGACTCCACCGTAGAGATTGCACGCTCTTTGGGAGCAAAAGTTTTACAACATGCCTGGGAGGGTAATCAGGCAACGCAAATGAATTGGGCTTTAACTCAGCTACCTACTAGTGCGCAGTGGGTGATGCGGATTGATGCCGATGAAATTATCTCTGCTGATTTGGCGAAGAATATTAATACATGTATATCTGCAGTACCGACCCAGGTAAATGGGATTTCGTTTTACCGAGCAATGGTGTTTCAAGGACAGCGCATTCGCTTTGGAGGGGTAGGAGCAAATCTAGTAATGCGGCTATTTCGGTTTGGATTTGGGAAAAGCGAATCCCGATGGAT
>CANJLU010000105.1 GCA_947475085.1 Coxiellaceae bacterium | reverse complement strand
ATTACATAGAAGCTACGAGAATGGTATTTTTGATGAAAAAGATGAAGAGTTAATGCAGTTTTGCGCAAGCTTTGGGGTCTCGTTATCTGAATCTATAGGCGTGGCACGCAGGCATATTGAGGAAACGTTTGATTAATGGAACGAACTAAGCGTCTCGTAACTAGACGCTTAACTTCTACAGGCAATCCCTATACAGACATTGATCTTTAACTATCATGACTTGATTCTACCGAGTTGTATGGATAGAAGATGAGTAATTGTCCGCTCTATATGGAGCAAATTTATTCGGCGTCTAGTTATGGGATGCGCAATTTAGGCAAAACCGACAAGAATTCGTAATAAATACTAAAGATAGTTACAATTATTACATGCAAACAAGCGCTCACAACCCAGAAAACATGCCCTCTAATCGAAAGTTTGGTTGGCTATTTACAGCAATATTTACACTCTGTTTTGGCTATTTTCAACTGAAGGACTCTCTTGGGTGGACGATTCTTTCAGCATTTTTGGCGATTCTATTTGCTTTGTTGACTATTTGTTTGCCCACTGCATTAGCGCCGCTTAATAGGGCTTGGTTTGCCTTAAGTCTCTTTTTGGGGAAGGTAGTAAGCCCCATTGTCTTGAGTGCGATCTTTTTTATTCTGATTACCCCAGTTGCCTTAACTACACGCCTCTTTGGTAGAGATGCCTTATTACTTAAAAAGCGTCAAGTTTCTAGCTATTGGGTTAACAAAGATCCCATTGAACCCGATTCATTTAAAAATCAATTCTAAGGATTAAGTCATGAGTTTTTTAAAAGAGCTTTGGACATTTTTAAGAAGGCGTAAAAAGCTTTGGCTTCTTCCAATCATTATTGTGATGGTGCTATTGGGAGCTTTGTTAATTTTTGCCCAAGGCTCAGTATTGGCCCCATTTATTTACACACTTTTTTAACCCCCGGGTTAGCCAGTGCATATATTAGGTATTTCAGCGTATTACCATGACTCAGCAGCTTGTTTAGTGCATGACGGCGAGGTCATTGCTGCCGCTCAAGAGGAGCGATTTACTCGCAAAAAACATGACTCGGCCTTTCCTGATCATGCCATTAGCTATTGCTTAAAAGAGGCGGGTATTGCACCTCATCAAGTTGATTACATTGTTTTTTATGACAAACCCTTTTTAAAGTTTGAGCGCCTTCTAGAGACCTATCTAGCCTTTGCGCCAAAAGGTCTGCGTAGCTTTATTGCCTCCATGCCCGTGTGGCTCAAGGACAAGCTCTTTCAAAAGAAGGTCATTACTGATGCGCTTAAGGCCTTATGGAGTGTGGATATTAATTGGGAAGGGCGACTGCTTTTTTCAGAGCATCATCTAAGCCACGCTGCCAGCGCCTTTTTTCCATCCCCTTTTGAATCTGCAGCCGTATTAACAATGGATGGCGTGGGTGAGTGGACAACAACCTCATTGGCAATTGGTCGGAGTAATAAGCTAGAAGTGGCTAAAGAGATCCACTTTCCTCATTCGCTGGGTTTGCTGTATTCGGCAATGACCTACTACACAGGGTTTAAGGTGAACTCTGGTGAATACAAGGTGATGGGTTTAGCCCCCTACGGTAAACCTGTTTATGCTGACCTGATTAAAGAGCATCTAATTGATATTAAAGAAGATGGCTCATTTGCATTAGATATGAGCTACTTTAATTATTGCACTGGCCTGACAATGACCAGTAAAAAATTTGATGATATTTTTGGCGGCCCTCCAAGAAAACCTGAATCTGAACTCACGCAACGTGAAATGGATTTGGCTGCTTCTGTGCAAGCAGTCACTGAAGAGGTGGTGATTAAGCTGGCTAAAGGCATTGCCAAAAGTACGGGTCAAAAAAATCTGTGCCTTGCTGGAGGTGTAGCACTTAATTGTGTAGCCAACGGCAAGCTTTTACGTGAGAAAGTGTTTGAGAATATTTGGATACAGCCTGCAGCAGGCGATGCTGGTGGCGCTGTTGGCGCTGCACTAGGTGCTTATTATATTATGCTCAATCAACCAAGAGTGGTTGATAAGAATGTTTACGATGGCATGAAAGGCTCATACCTTGGCCCTGAATTTAATCAAGCGCAAATTGAAAAAGAATTAATCAAATGTGGCGCAGTCTTTACCATGCATACGCCGGAAGAAATCACCAATAAAACTGCCCAAGCTTTGGCTGATGGCATGGCGATTGGTTGGATGAATGGACGCATGGAGTTTGGTCCGAGATCGTTGGGTGGTAGGAGCATCTTAGCTGATCCAAGATCGCCAGCAATGCAAAAATTACTTAATCTTAAGGTGAAATATCGCGAGTCATTTAGACCTTTTGCGCCCAGCGTCTTGCGTGAAGATGTCTCAGATTGGTTTGACCTAGATTCTGATAGTCCTTATATGTTGTTAGTGGCTGATGTAGCTAAATCTAAGCAACGTACGATGAGCCCAGACGAAGAGGCTTTATTTGGTATTCAAAAGCTCAATATTCTGCGCTCATCCATTCCATCTGTAACCCATGTGGATTATTCAGCAAGGGTGCAGACTGTTCATGAGCAAACTAATCCTCGCTATTACCAACTCATCAAGCGGTTTAAAGAATTAACAGGATGCCCTGTTTTAGTAAATACCTCTTTCAATGTTCGTGGCGAGCCGATTATTTGTTCGCCTAGTGATGCCTTTAGATGCTTTATGGGAACTGAGCTGGATGCACTGGTAGTAGGAAATGCATTTTTAGAAAAACCAAAGCAATCACAGTCATTAAGCATTGATTACAAAGCTAGTTATGAACTGGACTAAATTTAATTCAGCGCTTAAATCCACAGCGACCTTTTTGGTCGTTTTGTTCATTGCGCTAGAGTTTTCTTCATTCATTTTGTCCAAAACAAACCTTTTACTTGTTCACGATACTCCATGGGCTTACCGCTCCAAAGATAATATCTTTCTACCACCCTTACAGTGGCGCACCGAAGAATCTGATTGGGGCGCCTGGCATAAGCCAAGCTCTGCAACTAGAGAGCGTCACAGTTGTTTCGATGCGCCATATTATTCAAATGAAGTTGGTGCGCGAGATGACTCATTTGAGCACCCAAAATCCAAAAAAAGAGCCGTGTTGATTGGAGACTCCTTTGCCGAGGGTTTTGGGGCAAGGCGCGAGGAAACCGCTCAGTATTTAATGGAAAAATTATCTGGGGTAGAGGTGTTTAATTTTGGATCAGCTGGAGATTTGGGACCAGTTCAGTATTCAATACTTTATCAAGAGTTAGCAAAAAACTATGATCCAGATGAGCTAGTAATATTTTTTCTTCCAAATAATGATTTTACAGACAATGATTACGATTATTGGAGAAAAACAAATAAAACATTTAAGTCCGACGGTTCTGAGCGTTGGCGCCCATACTATAAAAAGACAAAAGATGGTTATGAAAGTTTTATTCCTGAGGGCGCAACAAAAACCATTGAAGCAAGAAATCCAAATTTTGGCAATCGTTACTTGTGGGCGCATAATGTTTACAAAACTATAAAATTTATTTTGGCGCAAAAGCGAGAACAAAAAGTTCAAGAGGCTCTTATGGCACAAGGTCATATTGATATAAGCACCTACAAGGGCGGATATTCAGGTTATTTTGATGCAACACAGGAAGAGCAAAAAGCGGCTGTTTTTTACATTAATAAACTTATTAAAGAAAGCAGAGCCAATAAAATAATATTAGTAGCCATTCCCACTTTGGGTGATTTAGGCAGGATCGCAGCAGGAAGCAATCCCAAAGACATGCTTTGGTATCAAGAATTCCAAGCCGCGGGCTCTAAGGCTGGAAAGCCTGTTAAGTTTATTGATTTAGCCAATTTTGCCCCGGCTGACCCAACTAAATTATTTTGGACTTGCGATGGCCATTGGAGTGTTTATGGAAATAAATGGGCTGCTGAGATTATTGGTCCATATTTGCAATAAATGTTTATTTTGTTCTGTTATTTGATATGAGTAAGTGATGATATGTGTCTTTGCAGGATTGCTCAAGATTGTGTTTAGTCTGCCATCTAAGCTCTTTAAGTGCTTTACTTGCATCAGAGTAGTAAGTGGCTAAATCACCCTCTCTCCTGCCCGAGAATTTGTAAGGAATTTCAATCCCATTAATTTTTTGAAATGCCTCTATTAGCTCTAAGACGGTGGTGTCATGTCCTGTACCAAGATTGTGTATGTGTGAACCATAATTATTTTTTAAGTAATCAAGTGCCGCTAGGTGTCCTTCAGCTAAATCCATGACGTGAATATAGTCGCGCCCTCCAGTCCCGTCTCTGGTGCCATAATCCCTGCCGTAAATATTTAAGTTTGGCAAGGAACCACCAATAACTTTTGCGATGTAGGGCATTAGGTTATTGGGGGTTTGGTTTGGATTCTCGCCAATCAGCCCAGACTCGTGGGCTCCTACTGGGTTAAAGTATCTCAGGATAGAGACTTTAACTTCAGGGTCGGACTTAGCCTAGTCGCCCAAGCTGGTCTCGACTTGCAATTTAGAGTGCCCATACGGATTAATTGGGTTTGTTGGGTGCTTTTCATCATAAGGCAGATAAACGGGCTCACCATAGACAGTTGCGCTAGAGCTAAAAACAAAAGTTTTGACTTGGTTTTGCTGCATTGCCTCTATTAAAGAAATGCTGCCTTGAACATTGTTTGAGTAATACAGCAATGGATTTGCTACGGACTCGGCAACTGACTTTAAGCCAGCAAAGTGGACGACGCCCTCTAT
>CANJLU010000104.1 GCA_947475085.1 Coxiellaceae bacterium | reverse complement strand
ACATTAGCAGGAATATTTTTCGATAAGAAAAACTTGAGATCAGTTAAATTGAAATTATCGGGACTAAAATAAGTACATTCATAAAATATGGCTTTTAGAATTAGAAGTGAATTGACATAAGAGTCACTTGAATGTTGAATATTTTCAAAGAAGTTTTTTGCGTATTGCTTGAAACAACATTGGTACGTTTGAAAAGATAAAGCAACCAATACCTTAGAAAAACAATCTCCTTCGACATACTCATTATACAAATTTTCTTCTTCGAATTTTAAATTACCGATTAATTTTGCAGAGATATTTTTCCCTTGGTGTTCAAAATTTTCTTTTTGAATTGCCAAAGTATGAAACCGTCTGATAAAGATAAAAAATAAGGTGAAATCTTTAACAGAGTCGGTAATGTATTCTAATTTTTTAATTAAAGTAGTTAGGTTAGTTTTTTGTTCTTCAAACCGATTCTTTCCTATCAGGAATTTTAAAATTAAATCTTGATTGTTTATTTTGGCCAATAAGTCATTGGCTTTATCAATTTTTTTTTCTAAAATGGACAATTCATTTACATGACCAAGTAATTCTTGTGATAAAGAGTAAATAGTTGGGGCCCGCATGTTATCAAGAATTTGAGAAACATTTTGACTAAGATTTCCGGCCTCCTCAAGCTTATCTTCAATTAAGTCATTTATTGTTTTTGGCATATTACCTTCCATGATAAAGCATTTTTATATTGTCACGCTCAATAATACACCATATAAATTTATTTTTTAATTATTTTAGAAAAAAAATAGAAAATAATTTTTATTAGAAATAAGACGATTTTTTAGATAATAGAAAGAAGTAATTAAGCATGAATTAATGAAGCAGATTCTTGTTTACACTTTAATTTATGAAAAACCCTCTCAGCTGCAGCTAAAGTTAAATTTATCTCCTGAACTTCATGTGCGCTCGATATAAAACCCGATTCAAAAGCGGATGGTGAAAAGTAAATACCTTCTGCTAACATTCTATGAAAGAATTCTTTGAAAAATATTTGATTAGCTGATTTTACCTGTTGATAATTATAGACTTCGCCTTCATTGCAAAAAAGAAATCCAAATAAACCTCCAACATGATGTGCTTGAAAACCAATATTGGCGGCTTTAGCCAGATCTAATAATCCTGAAATAAGCTTTTCGTTTATAAAATTTAATTCCGAATAAAACTCTGGTTGGCTGATTATCTCTAAAGTAGCAAGGCCTGCTGCCACTGTGACTGGATTGCCCGATAAAGTGCCCGCCTGATAAACATCTCCTAGCGGGGCAAGACAATCCATAACTTCGGCGCGTCCACCTAAGGCACCAACTGGCAAACCACCGCCAATAATTTTGCCCAGTGTGGTCAAGTCTGGTTTCACTTGATAGATTTCTTGGGCACCACCTAAAGCCACCCTAAAGCCTGATATCACCTCATCAAAAATTAGTAAGCTTCCATAATAATCGCATAACTCACGCAATCCTTCTAAAAAACCCGACAATGGTAAAATACAATTCATATTCGCCGCGATAGGCTCTACGATGACAGCGGCAATTTCCTTACCATAATGCATAAACATTTGCGTGACTTGCTCGAGATTATTAAAGTCAACACTCAAGGTTTGTTCTGCTACTACTTTGGGCACTCCAGCACTATCAGGGATACCGAAACTAGCTAATCCGGAACCCGCTTTTACTAACAACGCATCTACATGGCCATGATAACAACCATTAAATTTTAGGATTTTATCACGACCGGTAAAGCCTCGAGCAAGACGTATAGCTGTCATAGTAGCTTCTGTACCTGAGTTCATTAACCGTACTTTTGCTAAATTAGGCATTAAATGAGAAATTTTTTCGGCCAAGTCAATTTCCCCAGAAGTCGGGGCGCCGAAACTTAAGCCTCGTTTAGCGGCTTCTTCTACAGCAGACACAATTTTTTCGGGTGCATGCCCAAGAATCAATGCTCCCCAGGAACCTACATAATCGATATAGGATTTACCTTCTACATCAAACAAATAAGCCCCTTTCCCATGCGAAAAGAATATCGGATCGCCACCCACGGCATTAAACGAGCGCACTGGAGAATTAACCCCCCCGGGGATAACCTGCTTCGCTTTACAAAATAACTCATGTGAAGAAATCATATTTAACTTAGACCTGTCTTAAACCTTTAGTTTTTTATATACTCAGAGAAATTAAATGTTTGATACATTTATATTGTTTTTGCCTAATAGCAATTTATCGATTGTAAACGATAAACAAGGGCAAAAATGTCGTCGTGAGGCTTACATTTATGCTTTTTAAATGAACAAATTAGTCCTACATAGCATTGTATAAGTCCCATTTAAAACGCTAAGAACCAAAGCAATCTGAGACATCAAATTATCGACCGTAAATGGCAGTTTTGGGTATATATATTCACGGAGCTTGGATTTTTGGCAACACAGACAAAAATTCAAGTGGGAAGTGTATAACAAGGACCATGCTGTTACTCAGCATTTAACTTAGGCACGAACAACTTTATGCTCAAGCCAATTAATACATTTAAGAACACTCATCAAGAGCATAAATTATTTAAGCGTAGAGCTATCGCGATCCTTATTGGTATGTCTGTTCTAAGTATCTTATTACTAGGCCGACTCGTTTATTTACAAGTTTTTCAACACAAGCTGTATACCACCTTAGCTCGTCAAAATCAGCTTGGCCTAGTCTCCATAGAGCCAAATCGCGGCTTAATTTATGATAGAAATGGCGTATTACTGGCAGAAAATAAGCCTATTTTCAACCTTGTTATTACGCCTGACCTGGTAAAAAATATTGGCGCTACTATTCAACAATTAAGCTCCTTCATTAAAATTGACGCTGAAGATTTAAAACAGTTTAACCGTCAACGGCGCTTACATCATCGCTTTGAGCCTGTCCCTTTACGCTTAAAATTAAATGAAGAAGAAGTCGCTAAATTTTCTCTAGAAAGATATCGCTTTCCCGGCGTTGCGATACAAGCGCAAATGATACGTTATTATCCTCAAGGGGCTTCTTTTGCTGCGATTGTAGGCTACATGGGGAGAATTAATGAAAAAGAACTACAAAGCGTAGATCCCGTCAATTATAGCGCGAGTAATTTTATCGGTAAAACCGGCGTAGAGAAATATTATGAAGCACAGCTGCATGGAACAGTCGGTTATCAACAGGTGGAAACGAATGTGCACGGTCAAATTGTACGTATATTAAAGCAAACTCGGCCTATAGCAGGAAGAAGTATTACTTTAACTATTGATAGCAGTTTGCAAAAATTAGCCCAACAAGCTTTGGGCAGCCAAAAAGGAGCTATAGTAGCCTTGGACCCTCGTAATGGCGAAGTTTTAGCCTTCATAAGCAATCCAACTTTCGACCCCAATCTTTTTGTGAGCGGGATCCGACAGCATGATTATGAAATATTGCAAAATGAACTGGGAAACCCTCTCTATAACCGTGCCCTGCGTGGAGCTTACCACCCGGGCTCTACTATCAAGCCTTTCATCAGTACAGGGGCTCTTCTAGAAAATGTAGTCACCCCTACTTTTACCATCCATGACACCGGAGAATTTCAAATTAATGGAAGAGGACGAATTTATCACAATTTTCGTCGTCATGCTTATGGTGAGGTAAATTTACTTAAGGCGCTGACTGTTTCTTCCGATATTTATTTTTATAATCTAAGTTTACGCATGGGAATAAATAGGATTTACACTAGCCTGAAACGATTTGGGTTTGGAAGTCCAACAGATATTGACCTCCCTGACGAAAGTGGCGGAGTTTTACCCAACCCTCAATGGAAAGAAAAATCCTATAACACTCCCTGGTATGGCGGAGATACATTAAATTGTGGAATAGGCCAAGGCTTTCTATTAGTGACGCCTATACAACTTGCATTCGCAGTCAGCGCGCTCGCAGAATGGGGAGAACGTTGGAAACCTCATGTTGTATTAAGCTCGCGCAAAAGTGATGGAACAGTAAGCTTTACTAAGCCACAATCTTTAGAACCGGTTAATCTACCTAAAGATATTTTGAGTTTTATTCGTACCGCGATGCAACATGTTGTTAATGCACCAGGAGGAACAGCCGAACGCTTCTTTCCAGGTGTCCCTTACACATTGGCAGGAAAAACCGGAACTGCACAAGTATATAGTTTAAAAAACGATGAACGTTACGATACCAAAACAGTCGCTGCTAAGCTTCGTGATAATTCATTATTTATTGCTTTTGCACCTGTTGAAAAACCTTCAATTGCTCTAGCTATCGTTATCCAGAATAGCGTTACTCCAGCCCCTCAAATTGCCCGCAAACTTTTAGATTATTACTTAATCCCCCCTTCACCCATACCAACTATTACTACACAACAAACCCTCCCAGTGATTGTTCCTGACAAAAAACCGGAAAATCAATTAGGTGAGTCTTCTAAAAACCTATCGAATGCTTCCCAGCCTGTAGATACTTTAACGCCAGCTAAGGTTAAAACAGAGACAGAAGATGACGAAGACGATGAATATAGCAATGAAATAGAAGAACCTGACAACCACCAAGATGCACAGACGAACAAACCAAACAAAAATCCTTCGGCCGCCCCCGCTTCAGAAACAACACCTAGCAAAAATCACGATGCGGAAGGCTCTTTGGAAACAGATGATAATAACTCACTGGAAGAGTGATCGATTAACCTCTCTCGATTGACAAATAAGCTCTATAAGGGCATGATTAGCGCCTATTTACTCGACTTACATTAACTCTGTTGGTGTAAGCTCGTTTGTTGTTAATTCAGGAGGTTGTCCATTGGCCAATACAAAACAAGCAAAAAAACGTGTGCGGCAAGCAGAAAAACACCGCCAGCATAATACTAGCTATCGTTCTATGATGCGAACCTATATT
>CANJLU010000103.1 GCA_947475085.1 Coxiellaceae bacterium | reverse complement strand
TAATAAGAAACTTTATTTTTAGTTAAAGCAGCTAAATACCAATTTAAAATTAACAAATTAATTTTTATTTATTTAGTATTATTATGTTTATGCCAATGTAATTTTGACCGTAAAGTTTCAAAATAATTATAATCTAAAGGATGGATTAGGCGCAGTGTTTTAGCATTTTTTTGAATACTGATATTAGCACCCACAGGCACTGAAATGCGTTCTTGACCATCACAGCTTAGCCAAGGTGCGGCCGTACTATGCGCATCAATATGAATCACAATGCGACTCTCTGCCGAGACGACAATCGGTCTTGCGCTTAGCGTATGCGGAAACATTGGGACAAGTACGATAGCATCAAGCTGTGGGTATAAAATCGGGCCTCCACCAGATAGCGCATAAGCTGTTGATCCGGTCGGTGTCGCCACTATTAAACCGTCCGCTTGTTGAGCGCAGACAAATTGGTCATCAATCATGATAGAAAATTCGATCATACGCGCCACATTACCTGGCATTAATACTACTTCGTTTAAAGCTATACCGGATTGTTGCTTATCTAATTGCATGGTTATCGCAGCATTTAATAAAAAACGCTTTTCTTCTTGATAACTTCCTTCTAACACTTCACCTATTTTCTTTTCTAAATCTTGGGGATGAATATCGGTAAGAAAGCCTAGACGCCCGCGATTGACACCTAGCACCGGCGTGTTATGTTTTACCGCACTATGCGCGGCATTGATAAGACTTCCATCGCCACCCACCACAATCAGCAGATCCACTTTTTGCGCTAATTGATCACGTGCGCAAGAAGTAAATTGGCGATTTTTAAAACAATGTGCCGTTCCTTCTTCCACCAATACCTCATACTGATGGGATTGCAGATAATCTAAGACGGCGATCAGCGTATCACTGACATCCTTCATGCCTTGTCTGCCGATCAGACCGATGCTTGTAAAAGTCTTGCTCATAAGTGGTTATTTCATACGTTAAAGATTGCCGATATCCTGTTCGAAACTATCACTCTAGTCAACTGGGATACTCTTTATATTAGTGGTAATTAGATTTTTTAGTTAAATTTTTATCCTGCTAGCACTCTACTCTTGAATCCAAGCAATCGAGTCTCCATAATTTACGCATGTGCCTCTATCTAATATAGAGTAGTTATCTCTTTCTTTAAAAAATGGGAGCCCTGTCAGAAATGACTGAAAAAGAACCATCAAAAAAATCCACTTGGGAAAAGCTCAATATTGCAGCAAAACAAGTTTCCCCTGCTGATAACGAGAAAAAAACCCCCTCTGCAGAAAAGGAAAAACCTGAACAGGAAAAGCAACTAACCCATCCTGACTATGCAGTGCTAGAAGCACAGCTACTTGAGACGGAAAATCGAGCCAATGACTATAAAAGCCAATTAGTGAAGCTTGAAGAGCAAAAAATTTACCAGTTAGCTGAGATGGACAATATTCAACGTCGCACTAAACGCGACATTGAAAACGCCTATAAATTTTCCTTAGAAAAATTTATCAAAGAATTATTACCTATAAAAGATAGCTTAGAAACAGCTCTTGATCATGCTAAGGTTGAAGATCAGGATTCCGCTTTATCAGGCATTCAACTGACGCTTAAACAACTACAAAACCTATTAGAAAAAAACAGCGTAAAATCGATCGATCCCTTTGGCAAACCTTTCGACTCTCGTTTTCATGAGGCGATGCTAACCGAAGAAAGTGATGAAGCACCCAATACGATTATCAGAGTACTACAAAAAGGTTATTTACTTCATGAAAGATTAATTCGGCCTGCTTTAGTTGTGGTCTCAAAGGCTAAAGTGAAAACTTCATGATTCAATACCTTGAAAATCCAACTTCTCAACCCAATTTTAAGAGAAGTTGTTAGTTTTCAATCAACAAAGCCTTTTCAACTCAATTGTCTAGTAAAAAAAATGAGCTATTTAACGCGGAGAAAATTATGGCAAGTGCACAACCCAGAAACCCTATAATCGGCATCGATTTGGGCACTACAAACTCTTGTATGGCTGTTATGGAAGGTGGCAAGCCAAAAGTAATCGACAATGCCGAAGGTCAGCGAACTACTCCTTCAGTTGTTAGTGATGGCAAGGTAGGTTCTGTAGCAAAACGCCAAATGGTCACTAACCCTAATGAAACTTTTTATGCAACAAAACGATTAATAGGTCGAAAATATAAAGATGCAGAAGTGCAAAAAGATATCAAGATGGTCCCCTATAAAATCGTTCCCGCCAAAAATGGAGATGCTTGGGTAGAAGCGAAAGGTAGAGAACTATCGCCTCAGGAAATTGCTGCACAAATCTTAATGAAATTAAAAAGAGACGCTGAAGCCTACCTGGGGTATGAAGTAAAGGAAGCCGTTATTACGGTACCTGCTTATTTTAATGACTCGCAACGCCAAGCTACTAAAGACGCAGGTCGTATTGCCGGTTTGGAAGTGAAACGTATTATTAACGAACCTACGGCGGCCGCTCTTGCCTACGGATTAGACAAAAACCGCGGCGATTCAACAGTAGCAGTTTACGATTTAGGAGGTGGTACTTTCGATATTTCCATTATTGAAATCGCTGAAATTGATGGTGAACATCAATTCGAAGTGTTAGCTACTAATGGCGATACCTTTCTAGGTGGTGAAGACTTCGATCTACGTGTTATTAATTATTTAGCGGATGAATTTAAAAAAGATCAAGGCATTGATTTACACAACGACCCACTCGCTTTACAACGACTGAAAGAAGCCGCTGAAAAAGCAAAAATTGAGCTTTCTTCCGCCCAAGAAACGGACATCAATCTTCCTTACATTACAGCTGACAGCAGTGGTCCTAAACATCTACATATTAAATTAACCCGCGCCAAACTGGAGTCACTTGTAGAAGACTTGATTACACGTACCATTGAACCTTGCAAAAAAGCCGTTAAAGACGCCAAGATTTCCCTCGATAAAATTTCACAAGTTATTTTGGTCGGTGGCCAGACGCGTATGCCGAAAGTACAGGAAGTAGTTAAAGCTTATTTTGGAAAAGATGCTCGTCATGACGTTAACCCTGATGAAGCCGTAGCTATTGGTGCTGCTATTCAGGCGGGTGTATTAGCCGGTGATGTCAAAGATGTGCTACTGCTGGACGTAACGCCACTTTCATTAGGAATAGAAACCCTAGGTGGCGTCATGACTAAATTGATTGAAAGAAATACCACTATTCCTACAAAAAAAAGCCAAGTATTTTCAACTGCAGAAAACAATCAGCCGGCCGTTACTATACATGTATTGCAAGGTGAACGTGAACAAGCTAAGGACAATAGAACACTGGGTCGTTTTGATCTTACAGACATTCCACCCGGTCCACGTGGCACACCACAGATCGAAGTCACGTTTGATATCGATGCAAATGGTATTATTAATGTATCCGCTAAAAATAAAACTACCGGAAAAGAACAAAAGATTGTTATCAAGTCAGGCAGTGGTTTATCTGAAGAAGAAATTCAACAAATGGTCAAAGATGCAGAAGTACATGCTGATGATGATCGAAAGTTCCGTGAACTTACTAAAATACGTAATGAAGCAGACAGTTTAATCGATAGCATTAGCAAAGCACTAACTGATGTCAATAATAAAGTTACTACGGATGAAAAAGCTCAATTAGAAAAAGCAATAGAGGAATTGAAAGAAGCCCTGAAAGGTACCGATAAGGAAACTATTGAAGCTAAACTTAAAGAGCTTACGGAAATATCTGGCAAAATGTCTGATCGTCTCTATGCCCAGCCGGATACTGGACCGGCCGATGCTGGAAGCCAAACTGACAATGCGCAAGACAGCACTAAAGACAATAAAGACGATATTGTTGATGCGGTCTTCGAAGAAGTAAAAGACAAGGACAAGGATAAAAAAGATAACGATAAGGACAAAGAATAGCCGCTCGCCTTCTCGTTACTGACTAAAGTCAGTAACGAGCTCGGATATCTATTCAATTAAAAATCTCAAATTCCTTAGTTGCAGCGCAACTAGGGAATTTATCTTTGGTTCTTACTTATGGCAAAAAAAACTGACTACTATGAAGCATTAGGTGTTTCACGCGACGCCGATGATACCGAACTAAAAAAAGCTTATCGTAAATTGGCGATGAAATATCATCCCGATAAACATCATGCTGCTGAGGGTAAATCAGCCGCCGCCGCTGAAGAAAAATTTAAAGAGATCAGTGAAGCTTACGAAGTTTTATCCGACCCTAAAAAACGAGCTGCTTATGATCAATTTGGTCATGCTGGTGTAGATGCAGCCGGCATGAGTGGCGCGCAAGGAGCGCAGGGATTTAACTTTAATGATGTTTTTGGCGATATTGGTGATGTCTTTGGAAATATTTTTGGCAACCGGGGCGGCCAACAAAGTCAGCGCACGCAACGTGGTGCCGATTTACGTTACACATTGGAATTGGATTTAGAATCTGCCATTCATGGCACGACTGTACAAATTCGTATTCCGCGTCTGGTTACTTGTAAAAGTTGTCAAGGATCAGGTGCGCGCAAGGGAACTAAGCCAACTATTTGTAAAACTTGCGAAGGTCAAGGCCAGGTTCGCATCCAACAAGGCTTTTTTACTATTCAACAAACCTGTCCCGAATGTCATGGTGAAGGTCGCATTATTACCCATCCTTGTCCAGAGTGTCATGGCCAAGGCCAAGTCCAAGAAACTAAGACCTTATCAGTAAAAATTCCAGCAGGTATAGACGAAGGCAACCGAATTCGCTTAAGTGGTGAAGGAGAAGCAGGTAGTCATGGTGCAGCTGCCGGTGATCTCTATGTGCAAATTCACCTTAAACCACATCCTTTATTTAAGCGTGAAGGTAATCATTTATATTGTGATGTTCCTATTAATTTAACGCTTGCGCTATTAGGTGGTGATATACAAATTCCTACCTTAACGGGTGTGGTAAACTTACACATACCGCCAG
>CANJLU010000102.1 GCA_947475085.1 Coxiellaceae bacterium | reverse complement strand
TAAAAGGCTATCGGGGCATAGATTAGTTCATTAAACGTATAAGCGGTTAAAGTAGAGCCGATAAAACGTAGGCCCATATACTTACCATCTAATTTAATCTTTAGTTTGGCGACGATATAAGAATTAATACTTTCAGTAATTAAATAACTTAAAATCGCTGCAAAAATAATACGATTATTGGTATACAAAAAAGTAGTGATGGCGACTCGTGAAATAGAGTCAGGAGCAAGCAGAGCAATAACTAATTGGCCATAGAGAATAAAGATTAAAAAAAATAGTAAGGCTGTCCAAACGGCTATTCTTGCGTGTTTATAGCCATAAACTTCGGTAATAATATCAGAAATAAGATAGGTTAACGGAAATACGATGGATCCAGCTCCGGTGTTTAATCCAAAAATTTGTATTTGTCTTGGGTCAAACCAATTAGACGTAAAGAAAATTAACGTATAGGCTAAGATGAATAGCCATAAATATCGATGTCTAATATTGCTTAGTTGCGTACTATCGGTTTTTACCGCTCCTAAGCTCATCGTTTAGTTTTCCTTAAAATTTATTTTTTTAATACCTGCAAGCAATTAAAGGTCTAGCTTATTAAATCCATTATTTCTAGCAATGTAATTTACCTCAAATCTAAAAAAATTAAACTGTGTGTTTTGGTCATATATGTCTATTTCTTCTATTTTTTTTACTATTTCTATTAAGTAAATCATGATTGGTAAGATAATTAATAATGTTAGTATGCTAATAAAGGCATTGGAAATAAATTTTTGATTCATTAAAGCAGCATAGGTGTTAATGAGACTAAAAATTGATCCGCTGATTATTATTGAGAATATAACCGGGATTAACAGTCGTAATTTCATATAATATCCGCTCAGTTTCAATTTTAATTTTGCCAAAAGCAATATATTGAAGGGTTCAGCAACAAAATAGCTTAGCATAAAGATAAATGAACTTTTTAAATAGCTGCTTATGATCGAATTAAAAGTCATATTATGGATGGCGTAACAGGGACTGGGTAAATTAATAATGAACAGTGCATAGAAAATTGATAGTATATTGAAAAAAAATCCACACCATACTGCGCGTCGGGCATTTTTATAGCCATATACTTCGGCAATGAAACTAGATAATAGAAACGTAATAGGACAAATGATTATTCCTGCATTAAGCGTTAAATTTTTTAAAGAAATGCTGCATATGACAAACCAACTGCTCAGTAAGCTCAACATGGCATAACTCAGCGTGATAAACCATAAACATTTAGTATCTAAACTACGATAAGCATTATTATTCAGATTTTGACTGATCAATTGCAACTTCCTCGAAAGAGATGACTAAGCCCTTAGCAATACTTTTGCCGACAGCTAAACCTATCTTTTCATTAATTATGACGTTGGATTTTTTTAAATCATTGTTATTAAAATCATTCCAGGGTTCTTTAAAGATATGTCGCTTATAAGGGAGGGCACTGGTTACGATGAGATAATTATTCTTCATGCATAGACTTTGTGGTCTAATTTTTTCATTATTTATGCCAAGATAGACACAAAATAGGCTATCAAGTTTTTTCGCCAACATGGTTAATAACATACCCCTCCATGCACGATTTAAGTTTTAGCATTGACTTGTACGACCACACCTAAGATTAAATGTAACTGTGGGTCCAAAGTTAAGGGTGGTGTACTGTTATCGTAAGTCATAAGTAAGGTCTTATGGGTCTCAAGATAAATTTTTCTTATTAAAGTATGAGGGTTATCTTTGATTTTAACGGCGACTAAACTATCATTTTCTAGCGTTGCATTCGGATCAACAATAAAAATAGAGCCTTTTTTAAAGATAGGTTTAATTTCTTCTTCGGACAGCAGCGCAATTAGGTTTTTAGCTGAGGTGCTTAACTTAATGTGTATTTGACCAATTTTATCGAGCTTAGTTGCATCAAAAGAATAAAGCGGTAACTCTGCCTCGGTATTAAAAGAAAAAGCCTGCTGCTCCTGAATAGTCATTTCAGATTCAGCGCTAATCCCCATCAACAGATCATTAACCGTGATATTAAAGCCGTCTAATTTAAAAAATTCGACAATTTTATATAAAGTATCAATTCTAGGATTATTAACACGTTTAGTGGGTTCTAGATGAATTAACCTTAGCAGCACCGAATGTGGCATATTTAAGGATTTTGCCAGCCGATATAGCGTAAAATTTACGCCGTCGCGTGCCGTTTTCATTTGCATTAAAGTTCTTAAAGTGAGATGTATTTTATTAGCATTCATGGTGCACTTCACTGTTATTAATATTCAATATTTTTTTATATTTGATGCTATGTCTTAAAGCACATACTCATCCATAAGATAGAATGCACAACTTGTTATTCCTAATAAGCTAACGCAAATTGAATAACTATTCAATTTATTTGTAAGTTTTTTTATAAAAAATGCTATTTAGAAAAATTTATTTAAACAGCCAAATAATAAGAAAAAAAATCATAAAGTTTTATCTGCTCCAGAGCGAGGTGCCATACCAAAATCTTGATGATCATCCTTATTTTTTTTCTTATAAAAATCACAGTAGGCTTTTTTATCAGGAAATATGCTGAGGAGCTGCTCTAAATCTTCGATTTCCTTTTTAATGACCTCGATATCTGCTTGATATTTCAGAATGGCACCCTGATACTTAATATACATATCCCAAATATGATCAAGCTTTTCTCTTAATTGATTTATTTCATCTAAGTTTTGAGGGTTCTGGATTAAAGCGGCACTTAATCTTCGCTCTGAATCGTTAACAAAGCTTAATCTTCCACTTTTTAATTGAATCGAATCACTAAGTAGCTCATTCAATGCGCGCAAACGATCTCTTTTTGGATTCAATTGCGCGAGTAAATTTTTAGCATCCATATAATTAATTAAATAAAAATTAAATTATACAAAATAGTTAATTTCGTATCTAGTCAATTTAAAAAAAATAGATTAGACTAAAAAAGCTACGAAAATCATAGGGAACAACTACAATAAAAGGACTTATTCATGCTTCAAGAAGTTAATGCCAATTCATTTGATCTCGCCTTCAATCGATTTATACAAGATGGTTTTTTTGAGTTAAGTAACTCATCTTTACATTTAGGACAACTTGATCACCTTCAAGAATATATTTTTGGTGAACGTAATCCAGAAATTCCTTACTATCAATTTCATTTAAACAACGTTTATCTCATTCCACATTATGTCTTTGAAGATGTCATCGCTGGTGCAATTACCGAGCATGAACATGTCGTTGGAAATGATCACCGTGATAAGCATGTTGATGCCCATTTAGTCAGGATGCTTGCTCCTTCGAATAACTTTAATTTGGGGCTACCCATTACGAATCAAATCACTGATTTTAATAGTCAAAAAAATCATTTTGAAAGAACATTATTTTATTTATTAACTGTTCCTGCAACCTGGAATGAGATTGACTTAAATGGTGCTTATTTTTCTAATGAGAATAAAGATCTACCATTAAGCTTTAATTTCGGCAATAATTTGTTAAAAAAATTAGAGAAAGACGAAACTATCCTAGAAAAATTAAGTTTAGTGGGAATAGATTTTCGGCAAAATATCTTGATTGAAACCTTGGAAAGAGCCTCAGCATTGGAATTTTTAGGCCTAAAAATAGATTGGCAGCATGATGATGAATTTCATTGGTTAGTCCCTGAATTAGCCAAGCATCCCAGTTTAGTGACCTTGGACTTAGGAAATATTCCCCTTGAAAGAACGAGTTATAACAGTTTAATTTCACTACTTTCTAGAAATTATCGAATCAATAGAATTAGATTTAGAAAGCCAGTAGCTGAGAAGTTTATTGGTTTAGAAGCAACCCACGAAGCGATCAGGCAACGTTTAGCAGGAGATCGAGAAGAGCAGTTTAAATCTGAACAATTAAATGAAAATAAATTGGTATCTCTAGCGGAAGAAGCCATACAATTCAATCATGTCGAGTATTTACAAGTAGTCTTAAGTTATCAATTGGATTTGGGAAGCATTACTGCTGCAGATAAAGATAACAATAAGGAAATTTGGATACAGAGGGCTTGTAGTATTTTACCCGAAGTTTATAAAAATCATCCAGAATATCTACAAGAGGCTTCGTCGCTGGTTGCGCTTGATTTAAGCAAAGTTTATAAAGAGACGAATAAAACCATTGGCTATTATTTATTGGAAAAGGCTTTTAGGGTAAAGAGCGCAGGTAGTATTCAATTATTATTGCAAGCAGGGGCTAATATATTTGAAACACCGAAGGATCAAAAAATATTTTTATTAAAACGACTATTTGATGGAAACGAGTGCCCACCCTGGAAAGAAGCGGTGATAGAACATATCCAACAAAATTTAAGCATTTTAGCGCCTAATATTTCAAAGTTACATAATTTCTTTGATTTATATGTCACATTTAACAATATAAAAAAGCATTTTGATAACTACTTAGATAAATTAAAAACGAGAATGACGCATCCGGTTTATATACAGGTGATAACCGGTGTACATGCATTTTTAGAGGAAAGATACGAACAATATATCAAAAGTTTACATCGATTAGTGGATTCCATTACAGCTGTTACTACCAAAGGCCTCAATGAAGAGGGAAATATTGCCTATGACTCTATGGTAAAGTTGATGCAGTACACTAAAGAGATGATAGAAGATGCAAAAAAAGCTAGTCGAGGTGTTTTAAATCGTTCTGAATTCAACGATGGCTTGATACGCTTAGGAGAAGAATTACATTACGAAATCGATCGTTGTAAAGATATTCTCCATCATCGAGACCTTGCCATGGCTAAAGCCGTCGCTCCCCGCCTAGAAGAAAGTATCCTAGTAGCAACTAAGGCGCATAAAGAAAAAAAGAAAGAACAAGGAGGACAACTGGGCACTAAATCGTCAGAAATTAGCTCATTAGAAGAGGAACTCAAGGAGCAAAAGATAG
>CANJLU010000101.1 GCA_947475085.1 Coxiellaceae bacterium | reverse complement strand
TTACGCGCTTTAGTCGCTGGTTTTTTTACAACCGTAATTTTATACATGCCTGGATGCGCAAAAGCACAGCCGGCTTTTACATGCGCATGCATAATCATCTGTAAGGTTTCTAAAACCTCAGCAACTTTTTTCTTAGGTAATTCAGTGCTTTCTACTAAACATTGGAGCAATTCAGTTTTAGTAAAAGACTTTTTCACAGCAGCTAGTTTTTTACTAGGCGATGTTACTTTAGTTTTTTTACGCGCTTTAGCTGCCGGAGACTTTTTTTTAGCTAACTTTTTAGCCATGGTTCATATTCCTCTAAATTATATAAGGAGTAAACAGAAGGTTAGGATTCTATAAAATAGCATATTTCTAGTTTTTTGCTAGAGGTCGTTATAAATATTTTATGTTTATTTTTTATTTGCATACTCACAACAATTGGATTTTTTGACCAGGCGCCGCGAGAATGGAGCAACCGGAGTGTATTTAAGATACATAAGGATGCAAATCGAGCGGCAACACAGTCCATGTCAACTGCGAAGAGTGTGAGGAACATTTTCAAACATGTTGAAGTATTTGCACCACTATCTCGATAAAAATTAATAAAATGATCACGAATTCTAAGATACTGGAATAGCGATGTTGTAGCTGACTATTTAACATTTCTAAAATTTCATGCGCTACATCCAGCTTATGGTTCAAAGCTGCTACTCTTTTTGGAATATCTAAAAATTTTTCAGTCATCTCATAATAGGATTCGAGATTCGAATAGCGCCAAAAATATTCAGGAACATCTAAATATTCGCTGCTGAGATTGACCGAACTGCGCGTCAAAAAAATTTCACCAATACGTTTAGAAATTTCCGAACGCGATAGCGAAATTTTCCCAAAACGTGCTAATTCTTTAGGAAAATGGCTATTTGCAAGTACAGTTTTATTGACCGATTCCTCATACGATTCTAGTTTTATTGATTGTGCTAAACCATAAGAGATCGCGAGTTTAATTTGTACATTATCCGATTCGTCGCTTTCTAAAGTAATCACATCCACGTTAAAGCGTTGGTGTGGAAAAAGCCGAGTTTCTTTGTCCAGATAATAAATGAAGCGATCCATTTCAATTTTTTCTAAAGGATCAATAGAAAAAGGCTTAATATCCTCAATTATTTTTTTCTCTTGTTTTTTACTGAGATTCCAGGTTACAAAACAGCCATGATTAAAGAAAAAGATATCGATAGGCTTATCAAGCTTTGTGACATACAGCACATTCCGAAACAACTTAGCTGTATAACGCTTCGTGCGAAAAAATTCCGCGAGTAGACTTAATTTATAATTAGCTGCTGTACAAAAAGAAACACAACGCATAAAAATTCACTGTCATATTAAAAGTAGGTTTAGGTTTAATGCCAAAGCGATCAAGTCGATTTTTTGTTTTTCTGATGAGCATGTGATGTAACATGCTTTAGTGATGTATCAGGATATCCGACGACTTGTGGTATTCCATTTTCTCGAAAACTAATGCGCTCAACCGATTGCCACTGAATTTTAGCAGCTTTTGTAGTATTTGCTTGAATAAGCCTTTCCATTGCTAAACGATTAAATAATGACTGTTTTTGCAATGGTACGTGCGCTTCTAAAAAAAGTCTATGCTTTTCCCAGCCGAATTTATAAGGTAAATCAATAATCGTGACTTTTTCTTTTCGTGCCACTTCTGCAAACAAGCTTTCTATATCTTCTGGGAACAACCGAATACACCCGGCACTACTACGCCGTCCAACACCTTGTGAATCATTGGTGCCATGAATTAAGTAAGTGGCCTGCTTAAGCCGCATGGCATAACCACCTAAAGGATTATCCGGACCCGGCGGAACTTTTACCGGTAAGTGTACGCCCTCTTTAGCGCGATCTTTGCGGATAGATTCCGGCACTGTCCAGATAGGATTACGCATTTTTTCAGCAATCCAGGAAGGCCCTAAAGGCGTATCCCATCCTTCTCGACCTATTCCTACTGGATAAGTAATCACCACATGGCGATGCGGCGGATAGTAATAAATACGTAATTCAGCTAAGTTAATGACTAAGCCATGCCGCTTGGGTGGTAAAATAAAACGGCTGGGAATAACGATAATGCTTCCGGGTTGCGGGTGATCCGGATTGATCATCGGATTGGCTTCTACCAATTCAAAATAGCCCATATCATAGCGTCGACCAATTTTATTGAACGTATCGCCGGGTAAAGCTTGTGTCCATTGCACATGACCGACAACATCATCGCCATGCGCGGGTAACACAAACGTTAATGCCGTAGCGGGCGCAACAACACTCCAATAGAAAAAAAAAGCTATTGTCAAACGCATTGCTCGTTTTTTAAAACTTTCAATCATTGCAATAGAAGATGATAGTGTTGACATAATTATCAATAAAAAAGCAGCTTTTCTTAGAATTGGGTATTGTACATCGAATCACTGATTACGCAACCGCACTCGCCTATTAACAATAGACTAACTCTCCAAGTAATAATTTACTCGTCATTGCGAGCGCGTAGCGCGCGGCAATCTAAACATTCGCTGCCATGAAGCTAATTTTTACTTGTTTCCACTACACGCTTATAATTCTATGACTAAACAGCTATATCAGTAGTTTAGCGTAAGTCAGGGGATTTTATCCTATACTACAGCTATTAACTTTTACTAGGCTGCAACTATGTTCGCGATTAGCAAACAGCGTCGACGATTTTCATTACAAAAAATATCGCAATTTTTTCGAGTCGATAAACCCCTATTAATAGGTTTGCTCAGTCTGGTCTGTATCGGTTTGATTATACTTTATAGCGCAAGCAATCAAAGTTTAGTCATCATCAGCAAACAAACGTTGCGGATGTTGATTGCTTTTTCTGTCATGTTGATGCTTGCACAAATTTCACCTGCTACTTATCGTGCCTGGGCGCCTTGGATATTTATTTTTAGTTTTACCTTACTGCTTGCAGTATTAATTTTGGGCGTGGTCGGTAAAGGTGCGCAGCGCTGGTTGAATTTGGGACTATTAAAATTCCAACCTTCTGAACTGATGAAATTATCCGTGCCAATGATGTTGGCCTGGTATTTACATGATAAATCCCTACCTCCTTCCTTGTTCAATTTATTCGTCGTCTTAATTATAGTTGCGATACCGACGTTATTAGTGATCAAGCAACCGGATTTAGGCACTGCATTACTGATTGTTGCTTCGGGTTTTAGTGTTATTTTATTAGCCGGCATAAGTGGCCGATGGTTATTACTCGGCGGTTTATTAATGCTCGTCATCGCACCGCTAGGTTGGCATTTTATGCATGATTACCAAAAATTGCGCGTACTGACCTTCTTAAATCCAGAAAGAGATCCACTTGGCGCTGGTTACCATATCATTCAATCCAAAATTGCTATTGGTGCGGGTGGACTTTTTGGTAAAGGTTGGTTACATGGCACGCAATCGCATTTACAATTTCTACCGGAACATACCACGGATTTTATTTTTGCGGTTTGCGGTGAAGAGTTTGGCTTACTAGGTGGTATGGTGTTATTAAGTCTTTATCTGTGGATCGCGGCACGCGGACTTTATATCAGCATGAAGGCGCAGGACACTTTTTCACGATTACTCGGCGGAGGATTAAGTTTAAGTTTTTTTATCGCCGCCTTTGTTAACATCGGTATGGTGAGCGGATTATTGCCTGTAGTAGGTATACCCTTACCTTTGATCAGTTATGGTGGAACCTCATTAATTACTTTAATCGCTGGTTTTGGTATCCTAATGTCTATCCAAATGCATAGAAAATTAGTCGGTAACTAAGGAAAGCAACATGATGGAAAACAAAAACTTACGTAGTAGCTTAAGCGCATTGTTGTTATTGATTACACTTAGTCTGACTTCATGTACCGCCTATGCGAATAAACCTGAAGTACGCTCATTTATTGATACGATGGTAGAAAAATATCATTTTGACCGTAAACAACTGCAACAACTTTTCAATACCGTTAAATCGAACCGTTCGATTATTAGTTCGTTTATTACGCCTAAAGAACGTTTAACCTGGTCAGAATATCGGCCAATTTTTGTTACCAGCAAACGAGCCCAGCTCGGCGTAAAGTTTTGGAACGCACACGCTAAAACCTTAGCTGAAGCCGAAAAACGTTATGGTGTTCCTGCCTCAATCATCGTGGCTATTTTAGGCGTCGAAACACGCTATGGTGAGGTCACCGGTAAATATCGCGTCATTGATTCTTTAAGCACCTTAAGTTTCAATCACGCACGGCGCTCGGATTTTTTTAAACATGAACTGGAACAGTTTTTGTTACTCAGTCGAGAAAATCCCGCTATAAACCCAAAAACCACTAAAGGCTCTTATGCTGGCGCTATCGGAAAAGTACAATTTATGCCTAGCAATTACCGTCACCTCTCGGTAGACGCAACGCATAAGGGTTATAGTGATCTCATCAATAACTCGGATGACGCTATTCTCAGTATTGCCAATTATTTACATTCGTTTGGCTGGGCTAAATCGGGTCCGGTGGCCATACCCGCGCGTTTTTCACGCCAAGCACTATTACGCTTACCACAATCTCAAGAGAATTTCACCGTAAAAGATTTTGCAAAGTATCACATTTATCCCAAAAAACAGGTATCTTCGCAACTCAAGACCTTCCTGATTGTACTACCACTCAAGCACGGCAATGAATACTGGTTAGGATTTAATGACTTCCAAACTATTAAACACTATAATTCCAGCTCACTGTATGCAATGGCGGTTTTTCAATTAAGTGAATTAATCCATCATCTTCACCAACAAGAGCATCAACCTCATGTCAATAAAAAATAATGCTGAGCAAGGAAGCTTATTTTTTAAAGTTATTTATGGATTTACTTTATGTTTACTCACGCTCAGTCTAGGAGCTTGTTCTTCTACTTCCAGCAATAATTATCGTTACCATCTGCGACAAGATAAAGCGCCTTGTTTTAGAGTCAACGCGAATCGGATCCCTAATGCGGTACCGAAAGCAGAACCTTTAAGCAAACACGGC
>CANJLU010000100.1 GCA_947475085.1 Coxiellaceae bacterium | reverse complement strand
TCTTTTTCGTCATCATTAACAAATAATATATTTTTACTCTGTAAAGAATATATGACTTTAGAAATCAAACTTGATCTGGGTGTTTTAAATAAGCTGGAAATAGAATGGCTAGATGATGGCTGTATTGATTCTCCATAAGTATATGATAAACACAAATAAATATTTCTAGCAATTTTAATAGATTGATTTTTGGCAGTATCTTTAGGGAATTTCCAGTTAATGGGAGATGCCTGTTTAAATAGAACTAAGATTTTTTCGGCATATAGTGGATCACTATCACCTACCAGATAAATCCTTTGATCGTGATTAGCTTGATCAATTAAGTAATTTAATTTATTTGCTGCGTTCTCAGACAATTCAATTGCTGAATTCCAGGCATGTTTTAAGCTATCTTTATCTATTTGAGTTTGCTTATCATCAGAAGATAACGTTAAAGCGTTAAATAATTGATCGAAAAACTGTTCAGTATTTATTGCTCCCCGATTATATTGCATCCTATAAGGAGAAGATAATTGTTTTTCTATTAACTGAGCGTAAGCTGCCTTTTCTTCTTGCACGCCCGCCGCGCGCACCTCTTCCAGTGTATTCTCTACTGGGTTAAAGAGTAACCGCGCAGTAAGATAATAATGCATAAAGTAACGTGCGATAAAATAGGCATCATGGTAGGGGATGGTTTCAATTTTACGTAAAGACATCATTGTTTCTTTAAATATATGTTCATTAAATTTAATTAATGTCGATAAAGGAACGATGATGTTTTTTGAATGACGCATAAAAATTTCCTTATAAAAGCTTTGATTTTTATTGAATATTTTTCTGTTTTCTAAATGAGTATTTATTTGATAAATCCGATTTAAAGGAAGAAACGTTTCTTCCTTTAATTGGTTGGCTAAAAATATTATCTTGAAAAACTTAATTTTTTTTCGGCAGTATGTTCTGTTATATCCGTGTTAGAAGGAGAATTGTTTGGTACGCATAGTTTGCTTGCAGATGGAAAACATTCATTTATGAAATCAATCTTTGTTTCAGTAGGATTGACAGTTGGTTTTATCTGGTTATAAAAATGATCGGTGCTTGTAGTAGTCATTCCCAATTTTTTGGCTATGCAAGTTTCTTTTTTATTGTCACTGACAAATAATATATCCTTATCTGAATCTAAAGAATTTATTACTTCAGTAATTAGACTTGTCTTTGATGATTTAAATAAGCTGGAAAAAAAACTTGAAGCTTGCGGTTCAATCATTGCTCCGTAAATATATGAGGGACACAAATAAATATTTTTGGCAATTTCAATAGGTTGATTGGGAGTAATTGCTTCAGGTAAATTTTCCGAGTAATAATTAGGACATATTTCACTGAACAAGCTTAAAATTTTTTCAGCATGTAAAGGATCAATATCGCTTATCAGATAAATTTTCTGGTTATTATTGGCGCAAACAATTAAATCATTTAATTTTTCTGTGGCGTTTCCAGCTAATTCAATACCTGATTTCCAGGAAGATCCTAATTTACTTTCAATTGTACCATCAGGCTTTCCATCACCTTTTGCCATAGCCAGTGATTTTCTAAGGTTATCGATAAACTGATCGGTATTAATTATGCCTAGTTGGTAATTAATTACATTGGGAAAGGAAAGTGTGGGAATTTTAAGCAAATATTTTTTATTTTTTTGCTCGCTTAGTCTATTTTCTGCTTCATCTCCTTTATTAAACATACGAGATAAAATCACCCTAGTAACATCGAGGGCAGAATTAGAAAAAACATTAATCAGAGGTTTAAATTCCGTTTTCATAATATCCTCATTAAATATCATTAATGAGGATAAAGAGATGATAATATGTTTTTTATTAAGCATAAAAATTTCCTTATAATAGTTTGATTTTTTTTTAGAAAGTAAACAACTTTCACTGACACCTTACTTTATCTAGTAAATGATAACAACAAGCGTTTCCCCTTTTTTTTCTGATCAGGTAATAAAAATATTTACCTGGTTGTTGATCATTAAAAACTTGTCATTGCGAGTAGGGAAAAAATTAATCGTCATTGCGAGCGCGTAGCGCGCGGCAATCTAAAAATAAATTCAATTTGTAGAAGGCCACGCTCATTGCATTCGTTCGTCATGACGATCTTAGTTTTGGCAAAAAATAGGAATGCGCATTAAACAGACAGATATTCGTCTCAAAATTTGACGTTGCGAAGCGTGTATTCGGTTAAAAATTAAGCATTTAGCATAAGTTTAGCCGATAGACTATGCTTCTTTTGCTTAGTATTAAAATGGGGCGATTCTAAACCGGGTGAGTAATATTTCTGATCGATACTCAGTTTAGAGCGCATGGTATAGCGAAGGAGGTTTTTTCAGATGTCTTTATTAAAACCAGTCACATTATTCTTATTAGCGGTTTTTGCAGTGAGTCCGGTTTGGGCACAAGACAGCGATTGTTGTGCAGAGTTACGCCACGAAGTGCAAATGATTAAAGATCAGCTTAAGAGCCAACAAAACCAACAAGTTAATGCTTCTAAGGAACTGAATCAACAGCAGGTTACCACCAAAACCGGTTTTAAAGGCGTAGGCGTGTTGGTGGATGCTTTAGCCACGCAGTTCCCTAATTTACCTGCTTTGAAAACGGTTAAACAAATCTTTGATAACTTAAATAAATAAAATTTACCTCGTTGCATATCAAGATGCGATGTAGCATCTTGATATGTTTCCATCTCGCGATGCAGATTTTCAAGAGGTGAAAAGTCAGCGCATGGCGAGCGAGTGTCTAGATTGCCGCGTATCTACGGTGCTCGCAATGACGAATAAGCACTGTGTGCTCGCAAGAACGAATAGGCACTGCGTGCTCGCAATGACGATGGTTACACTTTTTGCATTGCGCAGCTTGAAGTTCGCGAGGTATATTCGATGGTTTATTGGGTATTCTGTAGGTGATTCTGTGAAGCTTGGTGCGGATGCAACGAATCTAAAACAGCAACTGGCTTTTATCAGTCAAAGTGCGGGTGTTTATTTATTTTTGAACGCCGAGCAGCAAGTATTGTATGTGGGCAAAGCGCGGCATTTAAAAAAACGGGTCAGTAGCTATTTCCGTGGTCAGCAAAGTAGTCGCGTGGCGTTGCTGATGCGACAGGTGACGGCCATTGAAACCACCGCCACAGAAACCGAAAATCAAGCTTTATTGTTAGAGAGTAATCTCATTAAACAATTGAAGCCACGTTACAATATTTTGTTACGCGATGATAAAAGCTACCCGTATATTATTCTTAGCAAGCACCAAAGTTATCCGCGTTTAGCGTTTTATCGCGGTGCACGCACAAAGGATTATCGCTATTTTGGACCGTTCCCAAGTATCCTGGCCGTCAGAGAAACTATCAATTTATTGCAGAAATTATTTAGAATTCGTTCTTGTAAAGATAGTTTTTTTCGCAATCGCACCAGGCCGTGCTTGCAATACCAAATCAAACGCTGTACCGCTCCTTGTGTCGGACTTATTACACCAGAAAACTATCAACGTGATGTGGCAAATACGGTTTTATTTTTACAAGGCAAAAATCAAACCGTTATCGATGATATCGCTGAACAAATGGAAAGGGCAGCGCAGGGATTAGATTATGAGACCGCCGCGCGTTTGCGCGATCAGATTGCCGCGCTGCGTGAGATTCAACAGCAACAAGTGATTACTACCGGCCAGGGTAATCTGGATATTATTGGCTTAGCACAACAAACGTCGCATTATGTTTTATATGTGTTGAATGTGCGCCATGGTCGATTATTAGGTGGTAAAGCCTACTTCCCTGATGTACCTGCAAAACATAAAACCGCGGAAGTATTATCGGCTTTTATTGAGCAATTTTATTTGCAAACTGAAATTTCGCATACCATTCCTGAGGAGATTGTTATTTCGTTAAAGCTACCTGAACAAGAATGGTTAAGGGCCACTTTAGTTGAGCGTTCAGGACATAAAGTTAAATTATTAAATAAACCCAGTGGTGAAAAAAAGCACTGGTTAAGCTTGGCACATGAAAATGCACGACAGGCTTTAGTAGCGCATCTTTCCGATAAATTGGCCTTTTATAAGCAACTCGAATGTTTGCAAACGGCATTGCGCTTGGATAATATGCCACAGCGCATAGAATGTTTTGATATCAGTCATACGCAAGGCGAAGCGACCGTTGCCTCGTGTGTGGTATTTGATGAGCAAGGTCCACGAAAAATGGACTATCGACGGTTTAATATTGAGGATGTTACTCCTGGCGATGACTATGCAGCAATGCGTCAAGCGTTGTTGCGCCGTTATAAGCATTTGAAAAATGAAGAAGAAAATTTACCGGATGTGTTGCTTATCGATGGTGGCAAAGGTCAACTCAAGCAAGCTGAGCAAGTCCTAGAGGAGCTACAGATTAATGGTATCCTTCTCATCGGCGTAGCGAAAGGTCCGGGTCGAAAATCGGGTCTGGAAAGTTTATATTTTTCCAATCGTGCGCAGCCTATTAGCTTGCCTGCGGATTCCTTGGCATTACGAGCGATTTTAAGCATACGCGATGAAGCCCATCGTTTTGCTATTACTGGGCACCGAGGTCGACGCGCAAAAAAACGACGTACTTCAGCGCTGGAAGATATTCCTGGTATCGGTGCGAAACGGCGACGTGAATTATTACGTCAGTTTGGCGGCTTACAAGCATTACAAAACGCCAGTGCGGCTGACCTAGCCAAAGTTCCTGGTATTAGTCAACGTTTGGCCGAACAAATTTATTTAGCTTTAAAAGGCTAAACTAACCAGTTACACTAAGGTATCCATAAGAGATCGCTCGCTACTGGTATACACCCCATGGGTATCCCCAATATATTGACCTTTCTGCGCATCATTTTAATTCCCGTTTTTATTTTATTATTTTATTTACCTTTTCGTGGTAGTCACATATTAGCCGCGATCATTTTTATTTTTGCGGCGATGACAGATTGGTTAGATGGTTATTTAGCGCGAAGTTTGGGACAAGTTTCTAAATTAGGCACATTCCTTGATCCCGTTGCCGATA
>CANJLU010000099.1 GCA_947475085.1 Coxiellaceae bacterium | reverse complement strand
TTCAATTTAACTGATCTCAAATTTTTCTTATCGAAAAATATTCCTACTAATATTCCTTTGCCAGAGTTCAATTATGAATTGGCCGCATTGCGCTGTTTTTTTTTCTACGAACTTGTATTTGAGTTTCTTAAATTAAAAACAGTTAAGAATAATTTAGAGCATCTAAAAAAATCAGTTAATTTAGAATTAAATATAGTTAATTATAAGGCCAATACTAAGGACACGCTTATTTATGGATTAAATGATTTACAAGAAGCTTTAGATAAAATAGTTAAAAAATATAATGATTTTCTTGGAAGAAAATCGGAAGAAAAAGAAGAAGATGTGAACAAAGCACTAATTTTTTATAATATAGTTGAAAATGAAATTCAAATCGTTAATAGAAAGACCAGTAACTTTATTAACAACAAATATATGAATTTGACAAAAATGCGTCGCATGTTGGCAATTATCGTTAATGAAGCGCACCTCCCGAAATTTCTAGAAATATTTAATGCAAAAATTGGCAATGATTTTACTTTAAATAACATGAGGAGATCAGAGTATATAGAAACCAACCAAGAAGCTTTAAATCATTTATTTCATGCTATCTGTAGAGATCAATTTTATACACCCTTAAATACCAGGATTAATTCATTTATTAATGAAATGACTGAAAGCTATTCTAAAGATGATATTTCTGTTTTAGACAGCATAGAGCTTGAAGATTTAATAGAATTTAGTTTTTACTATGTTTTTACTTTACTTTATACAGATTTCAATGCCACTCTAAAGGGATTTAACAGTAAATTACTTTATACTGAGTTAGTTACATTAAGCGTATTTAACAATATTAAATTAAAAGCTTTACAAGTATTAGAAGAAAGAAAAAATCAAGAGATAAATAAATTTCTTGAAAAGACTTTTAAAAATCAAGAAGAATATACTCTTCATAAAAAAAATATTCTTGAGGAAATTAAATTAAATCTAGAGGTCGTCCAGGATACCAGGCGTATCTTATTTGATACAAAATCTTTAGAAAACTCCCTTGCTCCAAGATTAGAGTCTAGTCAAGTTCCCATGCCCGAGAAAAATTTATTGCTAAATTCAATAAAATGTTTAGAGAAAAAGCAAAAAATTTGTGAATTAGAATATCAAAAAATAGAAAAACATAAGTTTATTAATAAACTTACGCCGGCAAAGCTTAGTAAAACCAACCAATCCCACCCAAAGAAAAATACAGAAATAGAATGCAACAAAGCTGTAGAGTATTGTTATGAGTCACTAAGTTGTTTGTCAGAAAATTTATCTGAGAGTTTAAAGCTTATAAAGGAAAAAAACCTAGATATAACTCGAGTTCGTCAAAAAATTTCTTCTGCTATAGGTCAGATCTCTTCATCAATGCAGAAGCTCTTATCGAGCATAAACGGTTGGAAAAATCCAAATGAAACTCCAGACTTATCAAGTCTGAGTTTGCCAAAACTATTAGAACTCGTAGAGGAGATTGTAATAAAAAAAACATTAAATGTTAGGCAGGATCATCAAAAAAAGTTCATTCAATTGCAAGAGCTGATTACTAATTCCTCTTCATCGATAGAACTGCTTATCGGGCAAGTTAATTCAATAATAAATAAATACCATAATTATAATAATGAAGCTAAAAAAATTCTAAATATACTTTCTACTTCTCTTGTAAAAGATCAGATGGGGCCTCATTTTTTTTCTAAGTCGATGACTAAAAAAGTGAAACGCCAAATACATGGAAAATTATCTAATGATTATATACGTTTAAAAGAACAGTCAAGTTGGTTAGAAAAATTAATCAATCTAATTAAATGCGATACAGATGATCGGGTGATTAAATTATTTGCCATCATTAAAGAAAAAGATGCTGATTGCTGCAAAATGTATTCTCTTTTAAATGAAAAAATAAAGGCGCAGTCTTATATAGAAGAAAAAAATGATGATGACGGTAATAAACTTGCTCATCCACAGTCTATCCCGTTGATTGAAGAGGATGCAGAAGAAACCCCTGCAAGAAATTTTGGTGAAGAACAATCTGAAATATTTGTACCAAGCATAGAAGAATCTTTATGCTCGGAGGACGCGCATGCGGGTAACGACACAGAACTTAGTTTAGTAACTGAAGTTTTAAAGTCGACCAATGAGTGTAATAAGATTAGGATACGTTTAGAGGAAGAATATACAAATAAAGAGAGAGCTAAAGCAGATTTAAAGGCTGTCATACCTTACAGTAAGTACAATTTTCTTATGAGCCGTATAGATCCACTGAACACTGGTATTCAAACTACTGGTATAAAAACTATTGCTGATAATAATCAGTTTCAACCAGATACTTCTTGCTTAACTGACCAAGCGACATTGGGAGCAGATCCTATAGAAACTAATATTTACAATCCTCCACCGCTAGGACCTACCGTTTACTTAACTCCTGCTCCAATAATGCTTTATCCTGCTCCTATGTTTCCTCAACCAACTGTAGTAGTGGATACCTATCGTCTGGAAAATAGAACGATTTTCTATCCGATATAGTTATTGTTTTCCGAGCATGACCACAAGCATTTTTTCTGGTTTAATCCTTTGGTAGGCGTGGCGAATTTGTTCTAAGTTGACGGAGTTTATTTTTTGTTGATAGGTATCTAAATAATCTAGAGGTAATTGGTAAAAACCAATTTTTTCCGTAGCAGCTAAAATTCCTTCATTACTTGAAATAGAAGATGGGAAACTGCCAATAAGGGCTTGTTTAGCTCCTTGCAATTCTTGTGTAGTTGGCCCCTTGGCCAGAAAATTTTTCAAAGTTTGTTGAGTTAGGGAAAGTGCTTTGGCAGCTTGATCTCGACGCGTTTGTAACACAATTAAGAAAGGGCCGGCAGCTTGTAACGGCTTGAATCCACTGTTTATTCCGTAACATAAACCGCGTTTATTTCTAACCTCATTAAAAAGTTTTGAGGTAAGTATTCCCCCACCTAAAATTTGGTTACCGACAACTAACGGAAAATAATCAGGATCTTTTACAGCAATCCCGATTTGACCTAAAAAAATAGTCGTTTGTTTGGAAGGGTAGGGAACTTTTATGATGTGATTTTTTAAATGCGGAGATAAAGGTGTATTAATGGGAAGAGATTTTTCCCCTTTCTCCAGCATGGTGGAAAGCTGTTCAGCAATATTTATTGCTTTAGCTTTAGTTACATTGCCTACGATAGCTATCATGGCATTTTGTGCTACGTAGTTGAGGCGATAAAATTTTAGTAATTTTTCTTGAGATATTTGCTCAATACTTGTTTTATTTCCTAATATAGGTGAAGCATAAGCATGAAGACCATATAAAGTTTGATAGAAGGTTTTTGCAGCAATAGCGCTAGGTATTTGCGCTTCCTGTTGTAAGGAGATTAAAATTTGTTTTTTTATTCGATTTATAGCGGTTTGCGGGAAAGAAGCATCCTTAAGTAAGGTAGAAAACGTACTGAATGCTGGATTGAAGTATTGTGGAGCACTCAGTGAGCGAAGATTTAGAACAGTCATGTCTTGGTTAATGCCAGCGTTATAGTGAGCTCCGACGGCTTCAAAACGATTGGCAATTTGATCTACATTTAAATTTTGCGTGCCTTGATCTAGCATTTGTGCGGTAAATTGAGCAATTCCGGGGGAATTATAATCTTGAGCAGAACCCGCATGAAATAATACACCGATATCTATAATGGGTATTTCATTTTTAGCAACGAAATAAACCGGTACGCCATTTTTTGTAGACCAATGTTCAATTTTTAGAATGGCGTGTGAAGTTTCTGCTTGCGTAATGCCAGCAATAAATAGTGATAAGAAAGCCAAAAAATAAAAGGAAGATTTAATGTGCATGCTTAGATCCTATAACTGATAAAGAATTAGAGTCGGGATCAGTTGAATTCATGGGTAAGGGGGTTAAGTAAGCAATTGTCAAATGAGAGGCAAGCAAATATTTATTGGCTACAGTTTGTATTTGACGTGGCGTGATAGCATTAATATGCTTTAGATAATCTCGTCCTATTTGCCAGGGCAAGTTAATTGCAGCTAAACTTCCAAGTTCATATGCTTCTGTAGTTATAGAATCTTCGCGGTATATCTTGTCAGCAGCTATTTGTGCTTTTGCGCGTGCTAATTCTTCAGTATTGACATTAAAGGTTTGCAGCTGCTTGATTTGCTTTAATAAACTCGATTCAAGCTCTGGTAAAGTATGTCCAGGTGTTGGTGTGGCTTGTAATAGAAACAAACTATCTATGCGACTTACGGGATTGTAAAATGCGTTAGCATCGGCAGCTATTTGTTGGTCCCTGATAAGATTTTTTGCAAAACGAGCACTATTACCTCCTGATAATAATGTTGCAATCAGATCTAAAACGTAAGGATCCTGACTATTTAAACCTTGCTTAATAACCGGCACTGGGTAAGCCATCACCAGCCAGGGCAATTGTGCAGGCGTATGTATAATGAGACGCTTTTCTCCCAAAGGTAGCAAGTCTTTTACTGGTTTTATTTTAGGGAGAGGAATAGGTTTTAAATCAGAGAAATAGGTTTGTGCTAATTGATAAACTAGATTGGGTTTTACATCACCGATGATGACGAGTATTGCATTATTAGGTGCATACCAAGTTTCATACCATTTATGTAAATCTTCAACGGTCATATTTTGCAGATCATTTTTCCAGCCAATGACTGGATGATGATAAGGGCTTGCAACAAAAGCCGCAGCGTTAAGTCGCTCTAACAAAATTTCTTGGGGATTGTCGTCGACGCGCATGCGTCTCTCTTCCATTACCACTTGAATTTCTTTGAGAAAATCCTGTGGGCGTAGTAATAAATTTCGCATCCTATCGGCTTCTAATTCAAAACTTAGCGCTAATTTATCCGCTGAAAATTTTTGATAATAAGCAGTAAAATCTGAATCGGTAAATGCATTTTGTTCTCCGCCATTTTCTGAGACAATTTTTTCAAGCACACCCGGTCCAAATTTTTTAGTTCCACGAAACATCATATGCTCGAGTGCATGTGAGATGCCGGT
>CANJLU010000098.1 GCA_947475085.1 Coxiellaceae bacterium | reverse complement strand
TGCGCATCCTGCTTCGGGCGTTCACAAGGAAAAAGCGTTGCTTTTTCTATTTCTTGCTCACCCAACTGAGCTACATAGCCTAAACTTCTTTAACTTCGACTTACACTGTCTGTACTCCTTTCTGCGCTACGCATTCCTGCTCCGCTTGAAAGCCGGCCCTGCGCATCCTGCTTCGGGCGTTCACAAGGAAAAAGCGTTGCTTTTTCTATTTCTTGCTCACCCAACTGAGCTACATGCCAAAGGTGGCCTATTGTGCTAAAGCCACACTGAATCTGTCAAGCAATAAAAAATAGAAAAAATCTTTATTTTTTATCTTTGGAGTAATAACGGTTAGTAACGGCTAAAGCGGCTAAAACATTCTTCATCGGTAATGCTGCATTGGGTAACATCTTAGCCTGGAGATTTTGAATTTGGTAGTAACCTGAAGGGAAAATGGAGATGATGTGTTTATCATTCACCAGGCCTACATTGGTATAGCTATGCATGAATAAAAAAGCGGGAGTTTTTTTACTAAACAAAGACTGGCCGATGCTGTAATCCTTTATGGGGTTTTGCAAGTCAAAGATTCGGCTTAGTAAGGTCGGTACTACGTCATAATGGCTAGTCATATGCTTAACCAGCAGTGGTTTTTGGCCTGGCCAGTGAATGATCAAGGGAACTTGGGTTTGGAAACGAGTGAAATTACTCGCGTGTCCCCAATATCCTAGATGATTATCGTTGAATTCATTACCATGATCGGCAGTGATAAGGACTAACGTGTTATCTAATAAATGACGTTTTTTAAGTAACGCCAGATCTTGCCCTACTAGCTGGTCGATATAATATAAGGCATTTTTATAACGGTTAAAGGTTGGAGTGGGATCGGTATGATTCGTATAGGTTAAGCGGTCGCAAACCGCTATGCTGGGCTGAAAAATAGGTACAGGGCTATTTCCGATACAGAAACTGTGCGCGGCATCATAAAATAAAAAGCTAAAAAAAGGCGATGGCGTCTGTGTGATAAATTGTTTAAATTCTTTGGTAATCTGTTTATCTCTATCGTAGGGTGTTTCTCCTATCGTTGAGGTTTTTAGATTTTTTATACGTACAAATACATTTTGGTTAAACGGTGGAGCGAGGAGTTCGGCGCTTGCGAAAATACCCATATGATAATTTTCTGAAAGCAGTTTATCCATAAATAAAGGGCTTTTATGTTGACTGATAGTGGCCGCCCAATAGGTAGCAGGTAAACTATAAAATAAAGAAAATAGGCCGGGTTGAGTTCCATTTCCACCGCTGAAATGCTGTTGAAATTGCCAGCTTTGCTGTGCAAAGCGATAAATATTCGGCGTATTGACAGCATTCAACATATCAAAACGCCAGCTATCGATCAGAATGAAAACGATATTAATCGGTTTTTTAACCGTTTTGTAAACTAATGTATGCAAAGGGTAGTTAAGCTTTTGGTTGTCATGATTGATTTCGACAAAATCTGAGCGGTAAAGACTCTCTAGTTCAGACAGCGCTTGCTTACCGGGTAATAGTTTGGCTAGGACTTCATAATAAAGAGGTATGGTGTAAGCTTGCTGGTTAAGTGCTAGTGCAGTTGAGGTTTTGATTAATATGGCTAACATATAATAAGAAAATAAAAGACAAGCCAGCGTTGCGACAGGATAGTGCAAGATAAAAGTTTTATGACGTAATTTTTTCCATATGAATATGGCTAAACCTATTTCTAAGGCTAACAACAAGCTGGATAATAATCCTATCGATAGCCATTCTAGCCAGGAAAGATCGAATACCTCACCGGCTTCTCCCCCTGTGAGTAATTTCCAAATAACCCCATTCAAATGGAAATGAAATTGGCCAAATACAAATGTATCGACACTCAGCAAATAAGCGAATAGGAAGCCTATAATGACTGAAACAGAAAGTATGAGTTTTTTTCTAGGACAAAGAAAGACAAGTAGGATGGGGATAATCGCTGCAATACACGCAAATAAACCAAGCTGACCGAAAAATGCACTGAATAAAAACAAACTCGCCAGTAGCTGATTAGCTAGGGACGATACAGATAAATGAAAGGGAATAATACTGGCAAGATAATGCAAGCCAATTCCCCAAAATAATAAGGCATTTCCGATGAAAAACCAAAATATCCAATTAAAATAGATTTTTCTTGTTGTTAAAGACATTTTATTTATTGTTGTTATTTTTTTTTATAGTTGTACGAGAGGTTTATTTACTAGTCTGGATCTAGCAAAGATCGCATTGTTTTAGTTTTTTACGTAAAGTACCGCGACTGATACCTAACATTTTAGCTGCTTTGGTTTGGTTTCCGCGAGTTTGGCGTAATACCACTTCCAACATAGGGGACTCAACCTCAGCTAAAACAAGGCCATACAGATTAGAAGGTGAGTTCCCATCTAATTGCGAAAAGTAATTTTCTAAAGCCTGTTCGACATAAGTTTTTAGCGGCTGCTGAGGGGCGCCAGCGCTAGCAACCATAGGTAGAACAGGAAGTTGATCGAGTGCATTTTGCATATACATTATCCTTTGAGACTTGACTAGGTCAGAGGAGTTTCCATGATATAGTAGCTAAGAGGTTGCGACAAGCGTCTTTTGGCGGATTTTTTGATTTTCTTAGCCTCTGAGTTAGGCCCAGCCCTGATTTTTCTTAAAAAATTTTGCGAAACATTGTTTTTTCTGTGAGATTTGCTAGAAAAATAGCGCGTAAAGGTCTATTTAATAAAAAGGCTCGATACTCATATCTATCTAAAAGGAAACTATTTTGTTTAATTTAATTAAGTTTTTTAAAGTTTTACTCGTTGGATTGAGCTTGGGCGCAGGAATATTACCCGCTTATGCTAGTCAGCAAGCTTTACCTGTGGATCAGGTTTTTCAAGTCTCAGTGCAGCGTTTAAATGATAAAACGCTAACCGCACGTTGGACTATCAAGCCCGGTTACTATCTTTACCGCGACAAAATACATTTCGAAAGTACACCAATCCGCATAAATTCGGTGGTTTTTCCTAAGGGCACCATTAAACATAACCAATTTATTGGCAAATACGAAGTTTATCAAGGACATGTCGTCACGTTATTAAAATTTGTAAATCCGCTTCCCGATCAAAATCTGGATATAATGATCCATTATCAAGGTTGTGCCATAGCCGGTTTTTGTTATCCACCTGTAGTTAAACATATAAGCTTAACGCATGCTGGAATGTCAGTTAGCGATATTAACCAAAATTCCGTGGACATAGGTCAGAATTCATCGAAAAATCAAGTTCAGGGAAGTATAAAAACCGCTAGCGAACAAAGTAAAATTCTGACTTTATTAACAGGTCACAATATTTTTTGGACACTGCTTAGTTTCTTTGGATTTGGTTTATTGCTATCACTGACACCTTGTGTTTTGCCATTGATCCCGGTGTTATCGGCTATTATTTTAGGCCAAAAGCATTTGACGACAGCTAAAGCCTTTAGTTTATCGATAACTTATGTTCTTGCCATGGCATTTACTTATGCCATAGCGGGTGTTTTTGCTGGTTTAGCAGGCAGTTATTTACAAGCATTTTTACAAAGCCCGTGGGTCATTATCATTGTTTGTGCATTGTTTGTTGCACTCGCCTTCTCTTTGTTTGGTTTCTATGAGTTACGCCTGCCTGAGAGTTGGCACGAAAAGCTTATTCATATCACCAATCGTCAGCAAGGTGGTAATTATATCGGTGTGGCCTTAATGGGATGTTTATCCACCTTGGTTATTTCTCCGTGTATAACAGCACCTTTAGTCGGCGTATTAACCTATATTGGGAATACCGGGAATGCCATACTAGGTGGACTCGCTTTATTTGTTTTAGGTTTGGGTTCAGGCGTGCCTTTATTAATTATTGGGACTTCGGCAGGTAAATGGTTACCTAAATCCGGCCCTTGGATGAATGGCATTAAAATTATCTTAGGTGTGCTAATGCTGGCAATGGCTGTATGGCTGCTAGCACGAATCATCCCTAGCAATTCCCGACCCTTTAACCTTCTGCATCCCAATCAAGTTGCAAGCTCCGAGACAAGTAATTTTCAGACAATTAAAAGCATTTCTGATTTAAGACAAGCTTTAATACAAGCAAAGCAACAGCATAAACCCGTGTTAGTCGATTTTTATGCCAATTGGTGTTTATCTTGTAAGGAAATGGAACGGATAGTTTTTACTGCACCGCAAGTTAAATCCTTGATGTCACACTTCATCTTGTTAAGAGCGGATGTCACTGCGAATGATGATCAAGATAAAGCTTTAGAACGTCAGTTCCACGTGATTGCGCCGCCCACCTTTTTATTCTTTACGCCGAATGGACAAGAATTGAAAGATTCTCGAATAGTTGGACAAGAAGAAAGTCAAACTTTTGCGAATCATTTACGTCAGATTTTAGCGAGCAAATAGACTGACTCTATTCTGAAATAATACAATTCACTTAAAATAATCTCTTATATTGAGAGAGTGATTGATTGCAAGGAGTAAAATTTATTTTTTAAAATTATTAAAAAAATTAAAATAACGGCGACTCAATTTTTTTTGATAAAATAATAAAAATAATTGACTAAAATGCACATGAAATAGTAAGGAAAAGTTGAATGATGGAGTGGTTTTATGTAAAAATAAACTTTCTTATTACATTGAAAAATATTCATAAGAATATTAAATAATAAGTATAGGAGTAAATTAAATGGAAAAATATAATATATCTAAAACTTCTCAATCACCCATCAACTTGAAACCTTATGAATCTGAATTGTTTGAATCGGATAATTTTGGCAATACTCGATTACATGTTGCTGCGGCTTTAGGCGATTTAAACGCAATTCGAAATTTAGTTACTAAAGATTCTAGTTTGATGGAGAACAAAAATAAATATGGAAGTACACCGCTACATTACGCTACCTGGGAAGGCCAATTAAAGAGTGTGGAATATTTAGTTGAGCAAGGTTCTGATTTAAACACTAAAGATAATTATGATCAGACATTGTTGCATGCCGCTGCCTGGAATGGTCACTTAAAATTAGTTAAATATTTTT
>CANJLU010000097.1 GCA_947475085.1 Coxiellaceae bacterium | reverse complement strand
CTCATATTCTTTTATAATCTTTTGCCAGTAATCTGCTGCTAGTTTCACCATGCTCTCCTCTTTATTATTGTAGGGCACAGTTTAATTAAGTTTTATTTTACTAAAAGGTGTATTTGGCCGAACGCATACCTTCCAGGGGTTCGAAATTTACGCATGATTAATTTCTACAGATGCGCAGAAGAGCCCCTTTATTACACGATTGATAGAGCAAGGAGCTGATATCAAAGCAGTATCACGACTAGCAGGTCATGCTAGTATAGTAACGACCTCTGAATACGTAGAAGATAATCCAGATCGCTTAAAACGCATTTCCAGTTTGGCTATATTTTGAAGTCCTGTTTTACTAATCTATCTTGGTTACATCTTATCCATGTTACAGACGTTTGGAAGATAGCAAGATTTGAAAAGGAAAAAAGGCTTAGATACAATTGGTTATATTATATCCACACACTGTAAAAGCCAATTTTAACGCATTATGGAAGCGATCGTTTACAGCCACACTTTTATATTAACCTGGCATAGATCTCTTTCTAGGAGCAAAATACAAAGGCAGTGTTTTCGAGGACACGATTGTAATTGCATCTTATTTAAACAATTTCTTTAAATAGATTCTACCCACTCCTCAAGCCTCTCTACTTTTTTACTAATTTCATTTTCATAAGACATTATGAATTTTATAAATTGATCTTGTACTAAGATGTGTTCTAATCCATCCTTTTCATAGAATGCTCGATAAATACTTTTAGTGATCACGACCTTAAAGCCACTTTCTATTTCAGTTCTCGTTTCGTCATCCAACAGAAAAAATGTATCAAAAATTATTTTATGTAAATATTTTTGATATGCTATCTCATGCTCCTTAGTTAACCTTGTATTTTCATGCCCCCTCTTAATCTTGGGTTGCTTTGTAGATTGATAATCATCAGCAAGAGCACACAACAAATACTTTCCTAAATTTTTAATTTTTCCAGACTGGTAACTTGGTGATAGTTCGATTATTTTAATTTTTTCCTTAATATAATTTTCCTCATAACTTGAAACCACTTCTGTAAGCTGTTTTTGAGATAGACCATATACCCCTTTTAATACACTTAATAATGATTCGGAATTAAGTTCAGCGGTAACAGAAGCAGCGTCAATTACAACTCTATTCTTGATGGAAAATTGGATTGCAACAACCTGCCTATTTTGTTTTTTAAACTTACTCTCAACAAACAGAGTAGAATATTTATTTACCTCTTCTACAGATTTATCGATCACTCTTGTTTTAAAATCTCTAAATATCTTATATTTTTCTTCATCAACACCCATAAGTTTTCTAAATTTATCTAATTCAAACCAAGGTGTTTGACCAATATCTTGATATCGATTGCAATTTTCATAAAGGGCAAGTCCATAGCTAGATTGAAATTTCGCTTGAATTTGCATATTTAATCGCCCATAGACACTTGGGTGATATAGCAATTTTCGCATTTTCCCAGAATATGAATATGTGCATAAAGAACCATCTATAGAGGCATCGGCTATTATTGAACTTGCATTCCAAACTTTTTCTTTATCTAGCTTATCACCATCGACAATATTCCATTCAACTACTGTTGCAAGCAAATCCATTAGAGCTTGCTTTATTTTTTTATGGTCATGACTGTCGTAATCGATTAACTTAGTTAAGGTAGAAATTTGAATTTCATGTTCATCTTTAATTAGCAAATCTTCATAAGCATGAAAAAGCAGGGCATTGGAAATCTTTCGCTGTAATAAAGAGATTTTGCTATTAGAATGAATTACAGCAACATGCTTTTTTAGTTCCAGTGTACGTTGATTTACACCTTCGGCTTTTTCCTTATTCATTATTATTATTCCTCTTTTACAGCATAATTATTATTTAATTAATTTCTTTATAATCAATAGGTTACGCATTATTTCAGTAACTGAACTTTTACATTGATTGTTAAATAATCTCCTGCAAACGTCACATTAGGAACTCCCGCAAACGTCACATGGGAATCATGCGTCTAAAAATAAACCCGTTATAAAGTATAATTATTATTTAATTAAATTATTATTTTTCAATAGGTTACGTATAAGTTCAGTGACTGAACTTTTATCTAAGTAATCTCTGAACTATTGCTGTTCTTAATATTTTGCTTTGTACTCCCTCGATAGAAGGGAAATGACGTCTAATCTCAATAATTGCATTATCTAATTTTGTCTTTAACTCTTGATCTATAGAGATAGAATCAAGTTTCCCAAAATTCTCCATTTGATCATTTATATTCACTAACTCACTAAAATTATCTGTAGCTAATAATTCATTGACTGCTTCTGAAATCCATTTACTTTTCCCTTTAAGATCATATCCTTCAGAGACCATTCGTTCCCTTATGTCAATTAAAATTCCTTCCGGTATACAGTAACTTAATCTGACTTTCTTTTTTGTTTTAGCAATACTACTCATGTAATAGCTCCAACTTTCTAACTAATGTTTTAAAAGCATCCGAGATGCATTTAGGACTTTCGAAGTCAAGGCTATCAACTTCCATTTCTAAATTAGAAATATCTGGATTTGTTATCAATGACTTAAGAATAATCCCGGCAACTCTTACATTGGGAGTTTTACCAAAATTTACAGAAAGGGTAGGCCTACCAGCTTTTTGAACAACAATGTTTTCCAGTGAAGGTGTTTTTTGTGTTGATTTATCTTTTTCTAAATAACTCTTAAGCTGTTTAAGCGTAGCGCCATTTAAACATTCATCAAGAGCCTTTTTTCTCAAATTTACAGACGCTATGTTAGAAATAACAGCGGCTTTTTCCAAACTCCGTATTTGATTTTTCGATATAAGTTCTTTTATATCACCATCGGCCTCTAGAACTGTTTTTAAATTCATTGCATGTGATTTAACACATCCAACTAGTTGACTGATATCTGTGATAGTTACTTCACGAGATGAGATTTGATTTTGTCTTGCATATGCATCAATGATTTTTTCTAAATTATCAATTTTCTCTGCTAAAGATAAATCTGATCGTTCAATATTTTCAATCCATTGTAAAACTCTAATTTTAACTTCATCAGGCTTTCCATCCAGAATTTTGGCTTGGATATCAGTTTTTTGCGCCAATCCTGAGGCCAAAGTTCTTCTTTCACCAGCAATTAATCGATACTTTCCATTATGCTCATATACGATTACTGGATTAATGATTCCTTGTTCTTTAATAGAATTTGATAAACTTTGAAGAGATTCAATCTCTTGAGTTTTCTGCTCGAAAAATGGATCATCATTAGTAATCCCATTCGTAATATCATCTAAAGATATTAACAGAGATCTAGGATTGTCAGGATCTGTCTCAATTTTACTTAAAGGGATTACATCTACCCTCAGATCACTCGAATAATTGTGTGCAGCTGCGATAGTTTGTTCTAAACCATCTGATAAAGAACTACCTATAGAAAAGACTTTTTTCTTAGCCATGTTTAAATACCTTATCTGTTATGTACTTACATGCATCTTCATATTCTGAACGTTCAATGCTTTTGAGTGGCAATTCAAATATACTTTTGGGATGCGCGTTATCAGCTAAAATCTCTGTGTAAATAGCGCGTTTTTTTATTTCATGAGGTATAACGTAATTTGATATAAACTCTTTATTCTTTAAGTCATTAAGAAAACTTTTATGAATATTAATATTTCTCATTTGATTTGGTAAAATACCAACTAATTCAATAGGGTTATCTTTATTTCTAGAGTAAGTCTCTTGTTTCCAGAGTTGTAACATTCCGTAAATCCCTTCTATAGAGAATTGCTCCATTTGCGCAGGAATTACTAAATGTGTCGCTGCTTTAATAGCCGAAATAGTCAGTGGTCCTTTTGATGGTGGCGTATCAATGATGATGACATCATAACTGGCCTGTACTTCTGGTTGTTCTATAAATTTTTTTAATTGGAGATGAACTTTATCTTTAACCTCAGATTTGGTAACTGCTTCAGCCTCTTGTAATTTTATTGAGTGGGCTGGGGCAATTTCGAGATTTTCAATATTTGTAGGGTAAGGAATAACTTCTTCACCATAAAAAATGTTAGCTATGCCGCTACGCCCATCCCAGTCAAGATCAACATCTGGTTCATAATCTGGGTGTAAAGGGGGTATCTTGCCTCCTTGATAAGCTGGATCATAATTCATTTGTAAATAGCGTCCAGAAAAATTAGCTTGTGGATCCAAATCTATCGATAAAACTCTTTTATTAGCAATTAATGCAAGATATTCAGCTAATACAATAGAATTTGTTGTTTTTCCTTCCCCACCTTTATGAGTTGCATTTACAATTACTTTAGTCATAGTCTTTTAATCTGCATAATATATGTAATAACATATTATATGTTTATGCATGTGATATGCAATAGGAAGAAAAAAAGCAACAACAAACGTTTGTTTTATTGTTTTAATATTGTTTAATAAAGATGTTTAGCATCTATAACATATTGATTATTATAGATAATTATAGTGTATATGTGACATTTACAGGAAGACATGTGACATTTACAGGGATATCTGTGACATTTACAGGACAGTTATGCGACGTTTACAGGAATATCATGTGACGTTTGCAGGGAGAAGTGACGTCTACAGGATCGGGGATGAGTGTTATAACACTCAATAGGATGCAAGGTTTATTAATTGATCTCATGAGTTAACTTATTCTTTTTTTTTTGAATTGAAGCAATAGTCAAAATAGCACTGGAAAAAAATAGTTAAGGCATGCAGAATTACTTTGCTCAAATTTATTACTTTTAAGATTAGGACATGAAATGGATTTTGGAAATAAAATTCGAGGGAATGAAATGACCCCCGTTGTCTAGACCACGATCTTAAAAATATTTAGGAGCCTTTAGCCCTTTAAAAAATAATAAAAAAATCCTGTTATTGGGCTTGTGGGTATGTGGTCGCGAAACCAGCGAGTGTGGTCAAGCTGTGGTCAACGCGGGGTTTATCAGTTATTCTCAGTCAGCAGCATCTTTTAACCACTTTACTTAAAGCATCATTGCCCCAAGTGAATTAGGCTATATTTTAATCAGTTATGTTCCGTTTGATGGCATGAAAGTACCGCGCCCCAAGCTTCT
>CANJLU010000096.1 GCA_947475085.1 Coxiellaceae bacterium | reverse complement strand
GGGATTATGCAGGATATCGGCAGGTGTCATCAATGTGCCTTTATGTGTGTCCAATGTCACTAAGCCAGCTTGATTTAATAATAACAATGCGCGTGCTTCATTGCTGGGATCATTGGGAATCGCTACGATGGCATGGGGTTTTAATGCATTTAAATGCTGAATTTTTACAGAATAGATAGCCATCGGGTAAATAAATTCTTTAGCGATGGCGACCAGTGGATAACCGTGGTTATGAATTTCGTCGCTTAAAAAAGCTTGATGCTGAAATAGATTGGCATCAAGACTACCGTCGTTTAAGGCTCGGTTAGGTAGCGAATAGTCAGAGAATTCAATAATTTTTATTTTTAAGCCATAATCGCGTTGCGCTACTTGTTTAGCGACTTGCATAAGCTCGGTTTCTGGTCCGCTAATCGTGCCTAAACGAATTTGATGTGGATTTTCGCGCTGATGGCAAGCGCTCACGCTTAATAGGCCACTTATCAATAAGGATAACTGCATGAAATGAAGAATTTTTTTTAGCATCTTAAATAATTCCAAGGCAAAACTGAGTAAAAAATTTTTATGGATGGCTACGCTCATTTGTTCGTCATGACGTTTATCTTTATTCGTCATGTGCGAGTCATAAGCCAATCTCGTTTGCGAGCATGTAAAGCAAATCTCGTCATTGCGAGCGCGTAGCGCGCGGCAATCTAGACCTAGTGATGGTTTAAACGTTTTGCCCAATAATCTCCTAAATGCTGTATGCCTTGTACTAAGGCGATAAGGATCAGGATAGTCATGAGCATCACGCCCGCATCAAAACGTTGGTAACCATAGCGTATCGCTAAATCACCTAAGCCACCACCCCCGACCGCTCCTGCCATGGCAGAATAACCTATTAAAGTAATAAAAGTCGTGGTTAACGTGCCTACCATACCCGGTAGCGCTTCTGTCAGGAGAATAGCAGGAATTAATTGCCAGGTCGTGGCGCCCATAGCAAGTCCGGTCTCAATTAAACCGGCGGGCAGTTGATTGAGATTATTTTCTATCATGCGTGCAAAAAATGGCACGGTGGCTAAGGTTAAGGGTACGATGGCAGCGCTCGTGCCTATCGATGTCCCGACTAATAAACGCGTAAAAGGAATAATAGCTAACATTAAAATAATGAATGGAATTGAACGTGCTATATTAACCATTAAAGATAAAGTTTTGTTAAGTAATGGCATCGGCAATAAATTGGTTTGACGCGTGCTAAATAACAATACACCCAAAGCTAATCCGAATAGCAGTGCCAGTAGACCTGAGACCAACACCATATACAGTGTTTCTCCAGTGGCGATGAGTAATTCAAACAATAGATTCGTCGACATAACCCATAATCTCTACATGAAGTCCTTTATTAATTAAATACTGTATCCCTTCAGGTAAAGGCGCTTGATCCCCCATGACTTCGACTACCATGATACCTAAGATTGTTTCTTTAAGACATTCAATATTGGCTTGTAAAATATTCAGATGGATACCCATTTCGCGCATAACATGGGCGATTAAAGGTTCAGCGGCAGCATGTCCCTGAAATATTATTCTGAGTACGGCGTGGCTACAGGCTTTTTTTTGTGCATGAAGCCGTTTTTGTAATAGGGGAGGTAATTCATGTTTTAAACCCACACTAACGAATTTCTGGGCTAAGCTTGTTTTTGGGTCAGTGAAAAAACTGACGACATCGGCGACTTCAATGATCGAGCCTTGATCCAGCAAGCCAACCCGGTCGCAAATACTTTTTACAACATCGATTTGATGTGTAATTAATACAATGGTAATCCCTAAGCGCTGATTAATATCTTTTAATAATTGCAGAATAGTTTGCGTGGTGTGTGGATCCAGCGCCGATGTCGCTTCATCGCAGAGTAATACTTTGGGTTGACTGGCGAGTGCACGTGCAATAGCCACGCGTTGTTTTTGGCCGCCGCTGAGTTGTGACGGATAAGCATGCTGCTTATCGCTTAAACCAGTGAGATGTAATAATGGAGCAATGGCCGCTTGAATTTCTGATGCTGAATAATGGGCAAATTTCAATGGTAAAGCAATATTTTCATACACCGTTTTTGCAGTCAGTAAATTAAATTGTTGAAATATCATACCTATCTGTCGTCTGACTAAGCGTAAATCGGCAATCTTCAATGAGCTTAATTCTTGCTTATCAACCCAAACTTGTCCTTGGCTAGGTCTTTCTAACAGATTGATACATCGTATCAGTGTACTTTTGCCGGCGCCGCTTTGGCCGACAATACCAAATATTTCTCCTTGGCGAATGCTTAGATTAATGTTGCGTAGGGCATAGATAGGGCGGTCTAAACTATTATAAATTTTTGCGATATCAATAAGTTCTATCATCTTTTAAGTGGTATTCCGCTAAGAGGAGCGAGTCTCAAAGGTATTATCGGTACTTAGATAAAGAACGCAAGAAGAAGTTGCCTTATACTGTATTTTATATTTTTCTTTTTGAGTGGCTATCTTATTGAGTTCTCTTCATGAAATCAACGCTATGACTCGATTGAGAGCTAAGCCTCTAAGAAAAAAATGTATGTTTTTAACTAATAACTAAGTTACCTATCACTTTTTTTAATAGAAAAAAATTTTTATATTTATTTTTTAAAAATATATGAAAAAAAAATTTAATGACTTGACACCCATCTTTAATGTACCTAGCATATATCCCAAGAAGATAAATTCAGTTTAAATTAACTTAGAGATTGTCGATGCGTAACCGACAACGATATTATAAAATAAATTACAATCGATTTTTTTGTTATTAATCTCATTTAATACTAGAAAATAATGTGTGCATTAAAAAATAAAATTAAAAATTAATGGATGATTTTATGAATAATTTAGAAAAACAACCTGCCTTAGAAGAACGTTGTGCCTTACTCATAGAGGATGATATTTTTTGCCAAAAGGTACAAAGTCATTGTCTTCGTGAGTTGGGCTATACCGTAGAGGTCGTAAGCAATGCTGCAACGGCAATTGAACGCATAGAACATTATGTTTATAAGCTTATCGTGTTAGATTTAGGCTTGCCTGATCAATCCGGTGAATCAGTTATACGTGCGACACGTGAGTTTGTGACCAATCAACAAACACCGCTGATTGTTGCTACCGCCCATGCCGATGGACCTATGCAACAAAAATGTCTGTATCTAGGCGCTGACGTGGTGTTCATTAAACCTTTTAACAAGCAAACCCTAGCCAGGGCCATTGACTTTTGCCATTCTCGACTGGAAGAATTATCACGATTTAATTAGATTTAATTTTTAAAGGGACTGGGATAAAGACTAATACACATAGTTTATCCCATAACCAACTATATAGATTTACACTTGTATTTTTCTTCAATCCTATATTGTTTATTTAAAAGTGGTTTTAATCTATATCAACATCAACCCTTTTTAAGCGACAAAACCTGTTTGCATCCACATTATTATATCTTGTTAAAAAGACGTGATTAATAGTAAACATTTGATATCATAGTAGTGTGTAATGTTTTTTATGGGTTATGGGATAAATATAGGTAATATCTAGATTGCTTTTTTCTAAGGAGATGCTGTGTTAATAGATTTTGCGCCGCAATTCGTTAGCTGTTTTACAACGTTATTGCAAACAATCAACATCTGTAATGCACATATTCAAAATGAGCTCAGAGAATTACCGCTCTGGGTAGACAATGGTAACGAAGTTTTTGTTAGGCATCGAAATAAAGTCACCTTTGCCTTAGCAAACTTTTCCCCAACGCCTGGCTTATCACCACAGGAAACCTTTAAATGCCCAGGAGTCGTAGCGGGCACGCCGCAAACCTTAGCGTTAATTGACAAGGTTAACCAGTCTAAAACTATGTTTAAAGAACTGGTGCGTGCTTGTCAGCAAAGCACAGACCAAGATATGACTAAATTTATTCGTGACAGCTTAGCGCACGCCGGTTATCCAGGCGTAAAACTGAAACAGGTTTTTCGACATATTATTTACATAGCCTATCACCCGCGACGCGTAGCATGGACTAAAGGTAAACACACCACGAGCAAACAATTATCCAGACAAGCTTCAGAAAAGCTATTGGATAAAGCAGGGCAGGGCTTACATATTGAAATACAAAAAGCAAAATTAAGTGGTTTACCTCATCAAACTAAACTCATTAAGCACCGTGCGATTAAACCCGGTTGGGTAGTGAATATTGGTGCGTTTAAAGAAAATAATTGCTCCGCCTATGAAGATATTCGAACAGCTTTGCCTTTATTTTATTTACATGATCAAAAATTGCCGAATCCTATTGTTTGTTTTGCTAAGCCTCGGGAGCAAAAACGCAAAATGCGTATGGACAAAAAAATTGAATCGGTTGCTTTTTTGCCGTCTATCAGTGTGTATCGATATAAAAAAGAAGTCGTTAATTAACGACTAATTAAATATCGGTATACTCAAGATATTCATTAAATTATCTAACTATTGCACTTTATTTTTTAACATGTTTAAATTTATTGACTTTTTATTTTTAGTAAAAAATTAATTATTATCTGAATAAAAAATCTCAAAAAAAACTGGAGAAAATATTATGCTTGCAGCGTTAAACGCAGAAACTAATAAGCAACTTGAGGATGAAGCGCAATCAAGAAAAAAAATTGTCGGTGAGCAACGTGAAATTGAGGAACAATTAGCCGCTGATAAAAATGGGAGAGCGATCTTTTTTGTAAAGTTTCCATTAACACCACTGTATATCTCTCCGGATGCCGTGCAATTCAACGAGCAAAGTAAATTATATGAATTAAAACCAGACCACGCAGATGCTATTCCAGCGGGACTCATTCCAGAGGAAAAGTTAAAAGATCCAGAACAATTATCCACGGTACTCGGCCGCGTTTTAACATTAAAGAAGTTAGAAGAAAATCCCGTCATCATCTTCTATGTCAAACATAGAGAAAACGTTGATCGAACACAGTTTGACGTGTTTTGTAAAAAGCGCCCAAACTTTATTTTACAACAAATTGATGAAGCTAAAGATTATACACCTTTCATAGGAAAAATTTCTGAAGCAACGTATGCTTACCGCGATAAAAGCGAAGCGTCAATTAGGCAATGTATTTTTGCAACACAAATCATTGATCCCAATCGTCCAAGTGCTTGGCAGAGATTCGAAGGT
>CANJLU010000095.1 GCA_947475085.1 Coxiellaceae bacterium | reverse complement strand
CCTTGAAAACTTGTGGATAATGCAATCTTTTGCTAAAATTGTTATACGTGATTGTATAAAATAACGTAAGTAAAATATATAACACTATATATAGTTGTTTGAAAAAAAATTAACACTATATTTAGTAAGACTGGTTTTTACAATTTATGCATCAAAATTTTCAGAAAAACTGATGCTAGCAAAATCTAACCAATAAAAGCTTCACTCAAGTCAAAAATTAAAAGAGCTCAAAGCTTAATGAGTATCGATTAAGTATCTAGATTGCCTAATTCCAAAAATCATTATCATCAACAACTAAAAATATACTCATAGCCAATGTTAAGTGCGAAGAGTATAGCCAGCAATCTAAAGAAAATGGTTCCAAGGGGGATATATGTTTAGTAAAGCGAGTAATAAGCGTAGTTTATTAAGCTATTCAGGGAATGCGGCATTTAAAAAACGTATTGCACCAAAAATAGCGGCTCATATTGAAAGGCCTATTAATGTCAGTTTAAGCGGCGAAGATGCCTGCTTAAATAAGTGGCTATTGGACAATCTAAGCACCATACTGCCGATACATATCACTTTAGCGACAGGTCGGTCCTCACAAAGGATTGCAAAGTCATATCCTAAAAAGGCTTAATATGAGTAAAGTAAAGATTATATTATCTGACGGTACAGAGTTTGAGCATGATTTTGGCTGTAATAACCATTATGCCGAGATGTTTCAAATTATTCGCGAAATTATTGGTATTGACTCTCGAGTGAAGTGGTTTAAAGATTTAAAAGATGAATTTTATAATATACAATGCTTTGGCGATGTAAAAGTTGATATTTCAAAAAACAACCCGTAAGAATTATACGCTTCGCACTTGAATAAGTGGCCGTTCAATGACGGGCGTGCCTACTGCATAGTATTGCCAAGTAAAAATATTTATAAAAGGATATGCGCAAATCACCGCCAGGAAGGCTTTTAATTATTTGCATTCGTCGTATTGGCGATGTTTTGCTCGTTACCCCCTTAATTCGAACTTTTAAACGTCATTGGCCAGAAGCTAAGATTGATTTGTTAGTTTTTAAAGGGACCGAGTCACTACTCAGTGCAAATCCTGATATTCATAATATTATTAGTGTTGCCGAACATCCGGATTTTTTCCAACATTGCCAATTAATAAAAAAGATTTTTCGTGCGTATGACATGGCGGTATCGACCTTAACGGGAGATAAAGCGACGCTCTATGCTTATTGTGCCGCCAATTATCGCATCGGTATGTTAGGTACAGATAAGAGTCGCTGGTGGAAGCGTCTATTACTCACCGAAGCCGTAGAATTTGATAATATTTTTACGCATACCGTATTAATGAATTTACGATTGGCAGAAATTTTACAGTTAAAGCTTTGTCCAGACATTGTAATTGCTTGGCAGGAAAAAGATTCCGAGAAAGTAATGCAACTCGTTGATATGAATAAAAAATTAGCTATTTTGCATCTGCGTCCTAAATTTTCTTACAAAGAATGGGTTAAAGAAGGTTGGATAGGTATAGCGAATTGGTTATTACAAGTCGGGTATACCATTGTGTTAACCGGAGATAAAAACGAATCAGAAGAAAAAATGGCGGATGAGTTGCTGGATAGACTGCCCGCAGGGGCTATTAATAGGGTGGGTCATTTTAGCTTGAATCAACTCGGTTTCTTATTGAGTAGGGCTAAAATTTATATTGGTCCGGACACTGTGGTAACACATATGGCGGCTGCGTTAGGCATTCCAACCATGGCATTATTTGGTCCGAGCAATCCAGTAAAATGGGGGCCCTGGCCAAAAGCATGGACACTAAGCAATCCATTTGTTCGTGTCGGATCGCAACATAGAAACAACGTTTACTTGATGCAAGGTTCTGGAGCTTGTGTTCCTTGCTTCCAAGAAGGTTGTGATCAACATATTCGAAGTCGTAGCCAATGTTTGGAAAAATTAACCGCCGAACAAGTGATTAATAAAGTCAGATTATTAATTAATCAACAGGATATTCCCTCTGTATAATCACATTCCTCGTCATTGCGAGCACGTAAAATATTGGTCGTCATTGCGAGCACCGTAGGTGTGTGGCAATCCATGAATGGCTCGCTTATTATATTCGCTTCATCATAGGTAATTTTTTTACTCGTTTCCAGAGATTAACATACCAGCGATACCTATCTAATGAGTATATGGTATATTCTGCAGCTTTCTAAGCTTTTTTAAAATTTATATGCTAGCGTTAAGTGTAATTGTGATAGTAAAAGATGCGGCGATAGATATCCAACGTTGTTTAGAGTCTGTAAAATGGGCGGATGAGATTATTATTTTGGACTCAGGTAGCCAAGATAATACCTTAGAAATTTGTCGGCAATATACGCAGAATGTTTTTTTAACCGACTGGCCAGGATTTGGCATGCAAAAAAATCGAGCTTTAGATAAAGCCCAAGGTAAATGGGTATTATCCATAGATGCAGACGAATATTTAAGTGATCGCTTAATTGAAGAAATAAAACAGATTATTTCAAATGATAAAGATAAAAATGATGCTTATGCCATTAAAAGAATTTCTTTTTTTTGCGGAAAAAAAATTCGTCATGGGGATTGGAGTAGGGATAGCGTCGTAAGACTATTTCGTCGTTTACCGCATATACGTTTTACACCCGCAAGTATTCATGAAAATCTAAATGGATATTTACATTTAGGGGAATTAAATCAGGTTATTTTTCACAATACCATGAAAACTATTAGCCAAGTGTTACTGAAACTAGAACATTATTCAAGCTTAACTGCGCAAATGGCCTATCAACAACACAAAAAATCCAATATCTTCAAAGCTATTCTACATGCGACTTGGTGTTTTATTCGCGGCTATTTAATACGTTTAGGTTTTTTGGATGGTCGCGAAGGTTTTATATTGGCAATCTCGAATGCCTTAGGTGTTTTTTATCGATACGTGAAATTAATCTATCTTTATCCCAGGAGAAATCATGTCAGTTGATGTATTGACGCCATCTCGTCCACTCAGAGATTATTTTCAACGACTTAGTCAAATCTTTGCCGTATTGACTGCATTTGTATTGCCACTTTCAACGGCGGCGTTGATGGTTTTTTTCTCGGTAACTGTGCTTTGTTGTTTATTAGCCGGAAATTGGCATGAAAAATATCTAATTCTGCGTTATAACCCGATGGCGTTAATGTTTATAATATTTTTTGCGTTGTTTCTTTTAGGGCTTAGTTATACCACGGTGCCACGATCGGTAGGCTTACATACATTAACAAAATACAGTAAATTTTTGCTAGGATTTTTTTTGTTTAGTACGTTTCGAAACGAAAAAACCGCGACTACTGCTTTTTTTGCATTTTTAGTAGCGGCAAGTATAACACTGCTATTTTCTTTCATAAAATTTTTTGGACATAGTGATTTACTACATCGCTTTGGTTCTGATTCTGGCGTGTTTAAAGATCATATTTTTACCGGCTTTTTACTCGCTTTTTCCAGTTATTGCTTTGCGGTGTTTGCATTCTCAATCAAAAATGCTTGGCGATGGTTGTTTGTTATCTTGTTTTTATTAGCGACTTATAATGTGTTATTTATTAATCTGAGTCGTTCCGGTTATGTGGTGTTATTTAGTTTAATGCTGTTATTAGCGTGTCAACTCTATACTTGGAAAGGTTTATTAGCGGGACTGCTAATTTCAATTTTTTTATGTGGTGGCTTATTATTTTTACCAGCTAATTTTAAGCAGCGCTTCAATTTAGCGCATAGCGAAATTACACAATATGAACATGGAAGTTTTGCTACTTCGGTAGGCTTACGATTAGAGTTTTATCATAATAGTTTGAAACTATTAAAAGCACATCCTTGGATAGGAACGGGTACTGGAAGTTTTGCGCAGGATTATTTAGCGCTTACACAAGATAAACAATTTGCTACCAAAAATCCGCATAATGAATATCTTAATATTGCCGTTCAATTTGGCTTAGTAGGTTTGGTTATTTTATTAGGCATGTTTATTGTGCATGCCTGGACAAGCTTTCGTTTGCAAGGCTTGCGTCAATATTTTGCCCAAGCAGTATTGGTATCTATAGCAGTCGGTTCATTGTTTAATTCATGGCTGATGGATGTCACGCAAGGTTGTTTTTATGTTATTTTTACTGCTTTATTATTTGCAGGCTTAACTTTTAAATCAACTTAATTTGAATTGTCCAAGCCAATTTTTGCACGAATTCGTTGGTTTTCAGTTATTTGGTTGAGTAAATTGAGATTGATGTGCTCTTTTTCGCGATCATTTTGTTGATGCCATAAATGAATAACCGGTATGGCGAATTTTCCAGATTTACGATAAATGTCGGCGCGAATTAAACGTATGACTAAATCCGAATCTTCATAGCCCCACCCGATAAAACTTTCGTCAAAACCATTGACGCTCAAAAAATCTGCTTTCCATAGACCTAAATTACAACTTTTTGCTCCTTGCCAATGTTTAGCGTGTAATTTGCGTAATTTATTTAATCGGATGCGAAGTAAAGGAAATAGACGATTCGACTGGCGATTAAAATAGTGCGATAGCCATTGTAGCGTTGAGTCTTTATAAATAGGTAAAAGTCCTTGCAGAATTTTTTGCGTCAATTTCTTTTCTAGTAAAATACGATGTCCAGAAACAAACCAATCTGGCTCGGCCAATAAACGGTGTTTTTCGATAAAATCTGGAAAGGGTATACAGTCGCCATCCAGAAAAATAAGATAATTGTGATTGGCGCTTAGAGCCGCTTTATTGCGGATTTTAGCGGCTTGAAAGCCTTCATCTTTTTGCCAAACATGTTGCAGCGGATAATTAAGTTGATTTTGTAATTGACCAATTAATAACCGCGTTTCATCGCTGGAGCCATCGTCAGCGACGATGACTTGATTAGGTAACTGTGTTTGTTGTGCTAAGGCCAACAAAACTAAATGCAAGGCATCGGGACGATTGTAGGTAGTCACAATGACAGAAATACTGGGTGATTTTGCAGACAGATTGTTTTTCATCAGTTGATTAGCAAGGGCATTAAAAAAACAAAAAATTTAAAGTGTTTTAAAGTATAATGAGTATATACTCATTGCACATCTTGGTGCTAATAGGTATGTTGACGCACCATCATCTAATAAAGCATTTAGTAATTTTTACAGTTTAAAATGTTGGTATTTTATAGCTGCTAGCGCTCGATATT
>CANJLU010000094.1 GCA_947475085.1 Coxiellaceae bacterium | reverse complement strand
AGTCGGATAAAGGGTTTCGGGTGTGCTTCGCGAGAAACTGGCCATAAGCGAGATCCATTCCCACCTGACAGAACAACAGGGACAAGCATACTATTTCATCCTTGAACTTTAGTAGATATTTAACAGCGAGCTTTGCTTCTTTTATCCTAAGGGGTAGTCCTTCTTGTTTGATCCGAGGATTACATGTATTGTTATTAACATCATGCATTTGGCATGAGCAAAGGGTTAGCCCTGTCACCTAAAATTAAACATTTTAAGAATTTTAAAAGACCATTGAAACACAGCTTTTTTAGTATATCAATATATTAACAGTATTCGAGTGAAGGATCGCAATGGTTTATGGAAAACATTTTACATTTAGGAAAATTCTCGAATGGGCGAGTAGGGGGAATCGAAACTGTTGTTGATATGCTACTTACCGGATTGAGTCTTGATTTTAATTTGTTCAATTTGGTTGCTAATAATTCTTTTAGAAATGAAATAATTGAACAATCAGGTTACATTGAATGTAGCATAGCTTTAGCAGGGATGTTTGCTAGGACTCCTTTTTGTCCCAGCATGCCTTACCATATAAAAAAACTTTATCAGCATTATCAGTTTTCTATCGTCCATTTGCATTTGCCCAATCCTATGGCGCACCTCGCTTCAGAGATTCTACCTGATTCAGTGAAACGAATTATTAGCTGGCATAGTGATGTGATAAGACAAAAGAAATTATTACGGCTCTATCAACCCTTCGTTAATCGCTTATTGAAGCAGGCCAGCGCGCTAATTGTATCGACGCCTTATTTAGCTGAACATTCTAAACAGATTAAAGCCGCCAGGGAACGTAATATTATTCATACTATCCCTTACGGCGTAGATTTTGATTATTTTTTGATCAAAAAATGCCAGGAAAAAATCGATCAGATTAAACACCAATATTCTCAGCGTTTTCTGGTATTTGCTTTAGGTAGACATGTCTATTACAAGGGATTTTGTTATTTAATTGAAGCAATGCAACAATTGCCTAAGAATATTATTTTGTTATTAGGAGGAGAGGGGGCATTAACACAAAAATTGAAGCAACAAGTCAAAATTTTACAACTTGAACATCAAGTTAATTTTCTAGGGGAGATAGCTAAACAGCATTTACCTGCTTATTATCATGCTTGTGATGTTTTTTGTTTGCCATCGATTGATCAAAGTGAGGCGTTTGGAATCGCTCAATTGGAAGCGATGGCTTGTGCAAAACCGGTTATTTGTTGCGATGTGACGCATGCGGCGAGTAATTTGAATCAAGATGCGGTGACCGGCTTTGTTGTCCCTCCGCGCTGCCCTATAGCATTGGCGAATGCAATCTATAAGCTTTATCAAGAACCTTTATTGCGGCAATCTTTAGGTCAATCGGCTTATCATTATGCTAAAGAAAATTTTACTACGCAAAAAATGGTAGCGCAGATAAAAAATCTGTATCAAGAAATTCATCATTTTAATTAACATAATTCAAGTGAAATTTATGCATACAATTAAACTTTCAATTAGCATAGTGGTGTATGGGGAAGATTTTGTGCAAATAAAAGACTGTTTTTTGAGTCTACTCAATGCGATTCCTAAAGATATAACGTATATAATTAGTATTATAGATAATGGTGCATTGGAATTAAATAAAAACAATGATTTAAAATTTAAAATTCAAAAAAATTTTCCGAACTATCCAATTAATTATATAATTTCTCCAAAAAATGGCGGTTATGGTTATGGACATAACCAAGTTATATTAAAAAATGATGCGGAATATCATCTTATTCTGAATAACGATGTGTATTTGATGACCGACACACTCCAAAATGCATTTGAGTTTATGCAACAGCACCAGCAAGTAGGCATGCTCGTTCCTGATGTCTTTGATATGCATGAGAACAGAGTACATCTTTGTCGGCATAATCCTAGCCTTTGGATTAGCTTTTTGCGGCGCTTTGCCCCGAATATTTTTAAGAAAATCTTTCAAAAACAGTTAAGTAAATTTGAGATGCGAGATAAAAACTATAATGAGATTATGTTTAAGTTGAGTAACCCTACCGGTTGTTTTATGTTTTGCCGACTGGATCTGCTCAAACGCTTAGGAGGTTTCGATGAGAAATTTTTTATGTATTATGATGATTCCGACTTGGGTCGGCGCATGGCAAAAATTTCTCAAATTGCTTATTCACCGACTGTTAGAATTAAGCATGTATGGCGACGCGCTCCCTATCAAAATAAACGTATGGCATGGATTGCCAGTAAATCGGCATTATATTATTCATGGAAGTGGTTGCTAAAATAATAAGCCAGAGGAAATATTTTTTAGACAGGCATATTTTTTATCTTTTGGTGATATTAATGGCGCTGACGAAGGCCAGTCAATAGCCAAGTTTGGATCGGACCAAAGTATGCCTTGCTCAGCTTCAGGGTCATAGTAATCACTGCATTTATAATGGAAATCAACGACGTCGCTCAATACACAAAACCCATGCGCAAATCCTTTTGGCACGAAAAGCTGATAGTGATTTTCATCGTTTAAAATAACGCCGAACCATTGACCGAAAGTAGCCGATTGAGTTCTGATATCCACGGCCACATCAAATACGCTGCCTCTAATGACTGTGACTAGTTTATCTTGTGGTTGCTGAATCTGATAATGCAAACCACGTAAAACATTTTTACTAGAACGAGATAGATTATCTTGTACGAAATTAATTTTTATTTTCAGTAGTTTTTGATAACGCTCTTCCTGAAACGTCTCTAAAAAAAAACCTCGTTCATCGTGATGGGATTTAGGATCAATCAAAACTAAATCTTGGATAGGGGTGGGGATAATTTTCATAATTCTCTTCTAATGATATCGTGCAAATAATTACCATAGCTACAATTTAGCAATTTACTTGCAGAAATCTCTAAAGCTTCTCCGGTTATAAATCCTTTGCGCCAAGCAATTTCTTCTAGGCACGCTATCTTTAAACCTTGCCGCTTTTCAACGACTTGTACAAAATGGGAAGCTTCTAATAAAGCATCATGTGTTCCTGTGTCTAACCAAGTACTTCCGCGGCTGATCAATTGATGTGTAAGTTGTCTTTGTATTAAGTATTGCCGGTTGACATCGGTAATTTCTAGCTCGCCACGTTGTGAAGGTTTAATGTTTTTCGCAATATCGATCACTTGATTATCATAAAAATAAAGACCCGTGACAGCCCAATTTGATTTAGGTATTTTTGGCTTTTCTTCAATATCAATTAAACACTGATCTTGATCAAAGACAGCCACTCCATAGCGCTCTGGATCATTAACAAAATAACAGAAAATTTTCGCGCCATTTTGTTGCCCTGCCGCCGATTTCAAGCTATCGGAAAATTTCTCTCCGTAAAAAAGATTATCGCCCAGAATTAGCGCGACTGAATCTTTGCCAATAAAATTTTCACCGATAATAAAAGCTTGAGCTAAACCATCAGGATTTTCTTGGGTTAAATAACTGAGATTGATCCCCCATTGTTCGCCGCTCCCGAGCAAACTCTGATATTGGGACAAGGATTGAACGCTAGTGATGATTAATATTTCCTGGATACCGGCTAACATTAAAGCGCTTAGAGGATAATAAATCATAGGTTTGTCATAAATCGGAAGTAACTGTTTACTAATTCCTCTAGTTACAGGATGTAAACGAGTGCCCAAACCACCTGATAATACGATGCCTTTCACAGATAACTTTCCTTGTTAAGTGCTGATTAAAAAAGAGCAATTTCATTTCTATCGCTTTAATTTTTGCCTAGTGTAAGGTATATTGGGCTCCATTAAAATAGCTTATGTACATGATGTCTAAACCTGCTGTATTAATTAATATCGTACTTTATAATCCAGATAAAAAAAAAGTATTGGACTTGATGGATATTTGTACCCAATATGAAAAAAGCAAAGTTTTATTATTCGATAATAGTGAAGGGTATCAACCCTTTGAGTTCGATATAAATAAGAATGTGATTCTATTTAAAAGTCCCAAAAATGTCGGCGTAGGCGGCGCACATTATTTCGCATGTCAAATGGCCGAAGAGAAAAATTTTGATTTTGTGTTATTTCTTGATCAGGATAGTCAACTATCGGTAAATTTTATTACTGACATCATTTCAGGCTTTTATCGGTTAAAAAAATTACATCCGCGTTTGTGTGCTGTTGGGCCAACATGGAAGGATCCTGAACGTGGAGAATCAAAAACTAGAACATTAAGAGATAAGATAAGAAGCTTTGTAAAAGCTCCAAATCTTAATCATGTGTTAATTAGCTCAGGAATGTTGGTTTATGTTCCTACATTAAAACATATTGGCTATCCCAAAAAAGAATATTTTATCGATTTAGTGGATACTGAGTGGTGTTTACGTGCTTTATATAAAAACTATCAGATCCTGATGTTACCCGATATCCATATGCTACATCGAATAGGTGAAGTAAAAAAATTTAGAAAATTTTTTTTCCAATATGAGAAACCTATTCGGTATTACTATTCTCTTCGTAATAGCCTTTTTTTATTTCATGAGCAAAATATTACACTTTCATGCAAAATATTTATTTTAATTGGAAATTTATTTAAATTAAGAAAGATTGTTTTTTCATCGGTTCCTATGGAAAGTTTAATCGCCGCTGGTCGCGGTATAAAAGATGGTTTTTTACTGAAAAACACTGATGAATATAGTTAAAAATTTCTCATAATGGTTTTGAATATAATGCCAGATCCCGCTGTATTAATTAATATCGTACTTTATTATCCTGATAAAAATAAAGTACTTGATTTAATTTATATTTGTTCTCAGTATCCCAGAGCTAAAATTCTTTTGTTTGATAATAGTGCATGTCCTTTTTTAGAATCTCTTGCTTCTGAGAAAATCATTTTGTTTAAGAGTGAAAAAAATGTAGGTGTGGGAGGCGCACATCATTATGCGTGTCAAATAGCCGAAACAGAAAATTTTGATTATTTACTTTTTGTTGATCAGGACAGCCAATTACCCCGAGCATTTATAAGTGATATGGTTTTCGAATTTTATCGATTAAAAAAGTTGTATCCTCGCTTAAGTGCTATTGGGCCATCATGGCAAGATCTTCGAATTGACAATGGGTGCCAGAAAAATAGCTTAAAAAAAAACTGGGTTAATCAAAAAAAAGAAAATATACTTAATTTATTGGGGGCTAATAATACAATAATTAGTTCAGGGATGTTAATTTGGGTTCCTACGTTAAAAATAATTGGTTATCCT
>CANJLU010000093.1 GCA_947475085.1 Coxiellaceae bacterium | reverse complement strand
GCTACCACTAAACGCCATTGTTTTTTTTGTCGTTCACAATACACCGCATCATCAAAATCTTTGGCATCCGCACCATCAATCGTAACAAACGCTAAATCTTGTAAATCAACCCGATTTTCTTCTTCATCGCTCGGTAACACACCGGCTTGAAAAGCGTCAATTTCTTCCTGTACTGAATCAGGCCAAACATGCGGGAGATTATAATTACGAATTGCTATTTCTATTTCTAAGCCCGGCGCCATGTGCTCGCCGAGTATTTCAGTAATGCGACCAATCGCTTGTTGACGAAAACTAGGAAAGCGAGTTATTTCGACGACAACAATCTGTCCGGAGGTTGCTGCACTTTCATCATCCACACCGATTAAAATATCTTGTGTAATACGATTATTCGATGGTACGACAAAAGCGACACCCTTCTCTTTGAAAAAACGCCCGACTAGAGATGGCGTATTTCGTTCTAATACTTCAGCGATCACACCTTCACGTCGATTACGTCTATCGGTTCCTATTACGCGCGCTAACACTCTATCGCCATGAAAAACCAACTGCATTTGTCGCGCACTTAAATACAGATCATCACTGCCATCATCCGGAACTAAAAAGCCAAATCCATCGCGATGGCCAATAATTCGACCGCGTACCAAATTCATTTTATCTGGCAAACCATAACCTTCACGCCGCGTTAAAACAATTTGTCCGTCGCGTTCCATCGCTCGCAAACGTCGTCGCAAGGCTTCTTGGCGCTCTGGATCATCGCTTAAGCCCAAAAGTTGATTGAGTTCATCACGTTTGACCAGATGGCCACATTTCTTTAAGAAGTCTAAAATGTATTCGCGACTAGGAATGGGATTATCGTATTTACCCGCTTCACGTGCCGCATAGGGATCAACAAACTGTTTCGGTTTTTTTGCCATAGTTATCACTAATTAATGAGTTGGATACACACCACACTCTTGAAAATTCAGAATCGTTCCAACGGTTAAATGACAGCTGGCCATAAGATGCTAAGGTCATTACGACTTCATCCTAAACTATATTTAGTATTATGTCGCCTGTATAGCGCATGACTGCCTGCATTTGTTTTATTTTAGTCTCTCACATACAATAATAAATATTCAGTCTTAAAGGATGTTTAGAAACACTGCCCACCTCGGAAAGGATTCCCTAGCCGTAGAAAGTGTAACGTTAATGACCATTGCAAGCACTAAGGCCTATCATGCCGCGCTACTCTATTTTGTGGCAAATCCCTGCACAATGGGCCAAAAAACTTCCACTATCTATCATGAAGACGGATTATTAATCGTTGAACAAGGTCGTATACTCGACATTGGTCCCAGCAAAGCCTTGTTAGCTCATCTGTCTCCTGACATCCCCGTTACGCATTATCCACACGCACTGATCGTTCCTGGATTTATCGAATGGCCACGCTCATTACATTCGCTCGCCATGACGTCATTTCTCTTCATCATTGCCACAGCGCGTTATAATAAGACGTCATTGCGAGCGCGGAGCGCGCGGCAATCTATACTCACAGTAAACACAACAAAAAATTCAAGTGCGAAGAGTATTCTATAAATCACCATATAAACTTTGCAATATACTCACTGCGGCTAAACCGGCGGTTTCTGCTCTTAAAACCCGCGGTCCCAGTTGTATAGGACTATAAGTCGCGACGCGAGCACACTTCAGCTCGTTTTCAGACCAGCCGCCTTCGGGTCCCACCAATACCGCAACACTCTGACAACGCGGTAAAGAATTGATATTTTGCTTGACGCAAGGCTGTAAAATGATCCGCTGCTCAGCTTTTATCGACGTGGTAGCAACATCAAAGGTCATAGGATTTTCGAGTTTCGGCAAACGTGTTCTTCCCGATTGTTCGCAGGCAGCAAGCATCACACCTTGCCAATGTAAACTACGTTTTTGCCAACGTTCGGGTGCTAATTTGAGTGTACTGCGCGCTGTTATCAATGGTATAAAGCGTGTCACACCCAATTCCACGGCTTTTTGCAACGCGTAATCCATTTTATCGGATCGCAATACGGCTTGCACTAAGGTAATTTGCAAAGACGATTCACGGCTCACAGCATCAAATTCACCGAGCTTTACCGTTACCATGTTTTTGCTTAGTTCAATAATAATGGCGTGAAATTCTCCCGCTTTACCATTGAATACAATAAAGTCATCTCCGACCTGCAAACGCAGTACGCGGATTAAATGCCCTGCCGCCTCTTTAGATAAGTTGAGTATTTGCCCGGCACTTAAAGCTTGTGGTTGATAGATACGAGTGAGACGCATAGAATGTTAACAACCTCAGTAGCCTATTGATAAATTTTTATGCACAAGATTCTGGTCATTATTTTAGCGGTTTTTTTGAGCAGCTGTGCGAGTTTTAGCCAAGCCCCGACGCCGCTCCCTAAACCCAAAATAATTAACCACTATCTTCCCTGGGCACAACGCAAAGCGCAACTGAATGCTATACAAAATTTTCGTGTCAATGGCAACCTTGTCATACACCAAACATCCGGCCGTGGTGTGAATGCCTCGTTCAGCTGGGAACAGACCTACCCTAATTATCAACTCAACTTTTTTGGGCCCTTAGGATCACAAGGCGCGGTACTTACCGGAAGTCCTAAGCAAGTCAGTTTAACCACGCATCAACAAACCTACCATGCGCAAAGCCCAGAACAACTCTTACATGATCAATTAGGTTTAAATTTACCCGTATCACAATTTTATTATTGGTTACGCGGTCTACCGGCGCCACAATCCCGTTATACCACCAATCTAGATGCATATAATCGACTCATGCAACTACGGCAATCCGGTTGGCGCGTGGTTTATCGGCACTTTACTAACATTGGAAAAATTGATTTACCGGATCGTATCGATCTGTCCAATTGCCAATGGCAAGTCCGTATCATACTTAATCATTGGGACATTAACTAATACTCTTACACTTTTATACGCTTAGCAATTAAATTTTTTTCTGCATTGTCGCTCAACTCACAATCCTTATGTATAATCCAGGAACGAAGGTTGCTTCTCAACGCGATCCACTCAAAAAACCCAATTGCTGTGAGTTTAACACCGTGTATTATTGGCCAGCTCCTGCTAAATTAAATCTTTTTTTACATCTTACCGGTCGCAGAGCCGATCACTATCATGAACTGCAAACCGTTTTTCAACTCATTGACTACTGCGATGAATTAAGTTTTACACAACGCAGCGACCCACAAATTAATTGCACGTGTTTATCCTTACTTAATCCGGTCAGCGCGGCAGTCATCCCAGATGAGGATAATTTAGCCATTAAAGCAGCACGCTTATTACAAGACAGAAATAAAAACTCACCCGGCGTCGATATATTGATCAAAAAACGTATTCCGATAGGCGGCGGTTTAGGCGGTGGCAGTTCTAATGCAGCAACAACACTCGTTGTTTTAAATCATTTATGGAACATGCATCTTTCCTTAGAGGAACTATTAAACTTAGGTATCACGCTCGGTGCCGATGTCCCGATATTTATTCAAGGAGAAAGCAGTTGGGCTGAAGGTATTGGCGAAAAGCTACAAGCGATACCCTTACCTGAAACTTGGTTTGTTGTCATGATTCCACCACTAACTATTTCCACTGCAAAACTTTTTTCACATCCCCGATTGACATACAACTCGACACCCATCAAAATACAAACCTTTTTAGGCGGATCATTAAATACACATAATGATTTTGAACACATCGTTAGGCAGGAATATCCTATGATTGCGGAGGGCTTAGACTTCTTAAATCATTATGCTCCTGCTCGCTTATCAGGGACCGGAGCGTGTATTTTTGCCACACTTAAGTCAAAAATAGCGGCTGAAACGCTACTAGAAAAAATTAAAGCGCCCTATCAGGGCTTTGTCTGTAAAGGGTTAACCACTTCACCTTTACGACAAATAATGAAAAATTGGGGTGTCGCCAAGTGGTAAGGCACCGGGTTTTGATCTCGGCATTCCTAGGTTCGAATCCTAGCACCCCAGCCAGCATTCATCCGTCCTTCTTTATTCTTTTATTTAACACGATGAGGTTCCTCTGTGTCTGAAATGATGCTCTTTACTGGTAACGCTAACCGACCTTTAGCTGAAAAAGTCGCTAAACATTTAGACAAGGAACTAGGTAAAGCCACCGTCGGTCATTTTAGTGACGGTGAAATCATGGTAGAGATCTTAGAGAATGTCAGAGGACAAGACGTATTTATTATGCAACCGACCTGTCCGCCGGTTAACACTAATTTAATGGAACTCATCATTATCGCCGATGCCTTGCGTCGTGCCTCGGCTAAACGTATCACCGCGGTCGTTCCGTATTTTGGCTATGGTCGTCAAGATCGACGCATACGTTCGTCACGTGTTCCCATTACCGCCCGCGTGGTAGCCGATATGATGACCGCCGTCGGCATTAGTCGTTTACTAACCGTCGATTTACATGCCGATCAAATCCAAGGTTTTTTTGACATTCCTGTAGATAATGTCTACGCCACACCTGAGATCTTAAAGGATATGGAAGGTCAAAAGATTTATAAAGGTGATGAGCAATTAATTGTCGTATCGCCGGATGTCGGTGGTGTCGTCAGAGCGCGTGCCATTGCCAAGCGCTTCAATGATGCGGATATTGCCATCATCGATAAACGCCGTACCGGTCCGAATAAAACCGAAGTCATGCATATTATCGGCGAAGTAAAAGACCGCAATTGTTTATTAGTCGATGATATTGTCGATACGGGTGGCACACTCTGTTTAGCCGCGAAATCCTTAAAAGAAAATGGCGCCAACTTAATTATGGCGTATTGCACACATCCCGTCTTATCCGGCAATGCCATTAACGATATTCAAAACTCATGTATCAATGAACTGGTGGTCACCGATACCGTACCCTTAAGCGATGCAGCACGACATTGCAAGAAAATTCGCCAACTCAGCTTAAGCGATATGTTAGCGAAAACGATTTGTCGGATTAATTCTGAAGAGTCGGTGAGTTCAATGTTTGTGGACTAATCATTAATTTTTAAACAGCAAGGTATCAGAATTCTGGATTAATTTTTTGAACATCCATGTTCATCAGTATTTTATTGTCAACTGGCGTAACCCCACCTGACCTGATTTTTAACTTTAAGCTCTTGTTCCTGTTCAGCACCAATATTAGGAAGTGAAAACAAATATGATCCTGCTAATCTTGATGTAGGTTTAACTATACGATCGACCTCAGGGCCGGGTTTAACACCGCAATTAACCGCAGGAGCTTCGGAACTTTCTTCTCGAATGGAAATGCTTGTAAATACTTGC
>CANJLU010000092.1 GCA_947475085.1 Coxiellaceae bacterium | reverse complement strand
TCCCGTAAACGATTTTTTTCAAAAATCAACGTGATCGACTGGAATAGGGCATTTTTATTTTTTGGAAATAAAGTAAAACCCTGAACATCCATTAAAGGATGGATAGCAAACTGCTGTGTTAAATTTTTAGGGGAATCACTTAATAATGCAGCGGGAGAATCTGTATCAGCGGATTTTTGTGTTTGAATGCTAATTTGTTGCAAATCGATATCATAAAACCAAATGCGCTGGCCATCTGCGATTAATAACTGTCTATTAGGTTGCATAACTTCCCAGCGGAATCGACCAGGCCGTTGTATAGCCATTTTGCCAGTTAGTTGCTGCAGAATTTGACCTCTAGAATTCATCACTGTTTGTGTAAAATTTGCCTTAGAGGTCTGTAAATTATTTAACAATTGGCTTAGTTGATCTTCAGCCAGCACTTGCTTAGAGCTCAATAAAAGCAAAAGGCCTAAAAAAATAAGCTTGTATGGATTTAAAAATTTCATAAGTAAAAAAATGCAAAAATAGATAAGGATATTTATTAAGATTCTAGGCCATTATATCTCTCATACTGGAGTAAAGCAGGAAGAATTTTTGTTTTTGATTAAATTCGACCAAGCTATGCAAATATTAAGATCTAAAGTGTTTATCTGGTAGCGAACCAAACTGAAAAAAGGCACATCCATGGATTGCTTTAAATATAAGCCATTTTCTTCATGGAATAACATATCAGGATCAATTTGATTACATATACAGGCTACAATCGGAATATTTCTTTTTCTCAAGACTTCATAAGTTAAAAGGGCATGATTCAAACAGCCTAAACGCAGCCCCACGACCAGAATAACGGGCAAATTTAAGGCTTGTAATAAGTCAAGTGTCGTTTCAGTTTTATTTAAAGGCACTGCAGCGCCGCCCAGCCCCTCAATAACATGATAATCCACCGCATAATTTAGTAAAGGCTGCAATGATTGCATAATCTTATCAAGGCTTAATGGGCAAGCTTGCTGTTCGGCCGCAATATGTGGTGCTGCTGCTAGGCTAAAACAAAAGGGATTGACGTGCTCGTAAGGAAGATTAATGCTTGCGGCTTTTTGCAGAGCCATTGCATCAGAGTTTCGCAATCCAACCTTGCTTAATTGCGCTCCGCTGGAAATCGGTTTTAAACCGATAGTCGAATAACCATTCGCTTTCAAAAAAGATAATAGATTGACAGCAATAGTCGTTTTGCCGACATTGGTGTCTGTACCTAAAATGAAAAAGCCTTTATTTTGCATCATTTATATTAGTTTAACTAAATCTATTTTTACTTGGAGGTGTTATCCGCGAATAATACTACTTAAAGGTATTTTAATCTCACTGAAATCATTCTGGTTTTTAGATTTTTTTTCTGCTGCCCATGCATGTCCATAAATAATTTCCCATGTTGCTGGCAATTTCCCTTGTGGATTACGAAAACATTCGTAAGCTTGAATCAATTTCTTTAAAGTTCCTTTAGAAGTTAAACCTCGTTGACGACCCTTGGCGATATTTTGTACACCCAATTTTTTTAATTCCTTCATTAAATCTAAAGCTTCTGAATAGAGTAAAGTAAAATATTCAACATCCATCACAGGATCCACGAAAGGCGTTTGCAGTAAGTTATCGCCTAAATCATGCATATCAACAAATAAGTGAACATGCGGTTGATCATCGATAGTTCGCCAACAGTATCGCAATTCTCGCAAAGTATCCGGCCCCACCATGGAGAAAAGTAGCAAACCTTCAGGTTTTAATACGCGTCTAATTTCTTGGAGACTCTGTGTAAAATCGTTGCTCCAATGCAACATCAGGTTGGAGTAAACTAACTCGAAACTATGATCACTAAATGGCAAATTCTCAGCGCATCCATTTACCCAATGGATATTGGTAAGTTGATACTCTTTTTCTTTAGTCTGCGCTTGCGCCAGCATTCCATTCGACTTATCCAAACCTACAATTTTAGCCCCAGGGTATAATTTTTTTAGAAAAGTCTCGCTGTAACCCGTACCACAACCCAGATCCAATATGGTTTGCGGTTGACAGCGAATTCCTTGCAAACGCTCTAATAAAGATCTCCCTACGTGTTGTTGTAATACAGCAACTGGATCATAAGTGTTTGCCGCTTTATTAAAACGAGGGGCAATTTGGGTTTCATCTAATTGAATTATCATTTATTTTTATCAATTTTAGCCCCATGGCTATTTGTTCTAATAATCTATCAATTTCATTTTCAGAATGTAATGCACTCAAGCTAATTCGTAGCCGCGAGGTATTTTCAGGAACTGTCGGTGGTCGAATAGCACTAACCAGAAAGCCATTTTGCAATAAATAAGCTGAAAGTGCCATGGTTTGCTCAGTATTCTTTATTAAAATCGGTTGAATGGGGGTCTGGGAAGGCAAAATAGGTAACGCTAGCTGTTGTGCCATCTGTTTAAAATAGGAAATTAAACTCTGTAATTTTTCTCTACGCCAGCTTTCTGCTTGGAATAATAATAAACTGGTGCGCGCAGCTTTAGCTAAAGCCGGTGGCAAAGCGGTGGTATACATATAGGGGCGCGCGAATTGAATCAGGTTCTCGATAATGACCTCGTTCGCAGCTACAAAACCACCAAAGCAACCGAAAGCTTTACCAAACCCCCCTGATAAAATATCTGGTTTACATCCAAAATGCTCGCAAATACCTACTCCATTTTTTCCTAACACGCCTATGCCATGCGCATCATCAACTAGCAATGTAGACGAAAATCTTTGAGCGATTTCTACTAGTGATGGCAATAGTGCTATGTCACCATCCATACTAAATACACCATCGGTCATAATAAATTTTTGTTTAGCAACCGACTGCATTAAATGTTTTTCTAGACTGTCAAGCTTATTATGTGGATAGCGTTTAAACAAGGCACCCGTTAATTTTGCTGCATCGATTAAGGAGGCATGGCTTAGTTTGTCAGCAAATATTGCAGCACTTCTTTGCAATAAACTCCCCAAAATCCCCAAATTAGCCATATATCCTGTAGAAAATACCAATACTTTAGGAAAATTAAGAAATTCAGCTAAGGCAAGCTCGAGCTCATGGTGAAAGCGATGATAAGCGCCTAAAAAATACGAGGACCCACCACCCACACCATAGTCGTCGGCTGCTTGTTTAAAAGATTTTATAACCGCGGGGTGTTTGGCTAGGCCTAAATAATCATTGGAGGAAAAACAACAAAAATTTTTATCATTATAACGACGTTGCATGCCTGCCAAACTTTGCAAGACTTTACGTTCCCTATATAACCCTTTTTGTTCGTGTTGAATTAATGATTTCTCGAAAGTTAATGACATGCATTTAATTCAGTATCGAATAATACTGCTGCTAAACCCAATTTTTTTAACAATGCGTTATCCTGTTCAGGAGATATGTTATCTGTCGTTAATAATTTTTCTCCGTAATGTATGGAATTAGCACCCGCAAAAAAACATAATGCTTGCGCTTCATCACTCAAGCTATCACGCCCAGCAGATAAACGAATCATACTTAGCGGTAACATAATGCGCGCTACAGCAACTACACGAGTAAATTCAAAAGAATCGACCGGGGGCTTATCTGCTAATGGTGTCCCTGGGATAGGAATTAATTTATTCAACGTTACACTTCTAGGATGCTCAGGTAGATTAGCAAGTTGTCGTAACAGACCCGCTCGATCCGCTTGCGTCTCTCCCATGCCAATAATACCCCCACAGCAAACTTTTATACCTGCTGCGCGAACACAGGCTAAAGTTTCCAAACGCTCTTGATAAGTTCGAGTTGAAATAATAGTTTGGTAATATTCTGGTGATGTGTCTAAATTATGATTGTAATAATCTAAACCCGCATCAGATAATTGCGAGGCTTGTTCTTGCGTGAGCATGCCTAAGGTAGCGCAAGCCTCCAAATCCAATGCTTTGATTATTGATACCATTTCTAATATATTAGCGAATTCTTTTTTAGGAGGGCTGCGCCACGCCGCCGCTATACAAAATCGACCTGCACCATTTTCTTTTGCCTTTTTAGCAGCGGTTTTCACTTGCTCTAACGTCATTAAAGGTTCTTTTTTTAACCCCGTGTTGTAATGACCACTCTGCGGACAATACGAGCAGTCCTCAGGGCATAAGCCTGTTTTTACATTAAGTAAACTACTAATCTGGACTGCATTGGCTTGAAAAGATTGGCGATGAATCGTATGTGCGCGATAAATTAGATCATTAAAAGGATACTGGAAAAGCACATGAATTTGTTCAAGCGTCCAATCATGACGGATTTCAGGACTCGACATAATAATTTCTTAAAATCACAAAATTGCCAACATAAAATGAATAGCACGTATTGTCAACTTACTGAATAAAGGTTTAGAGGCTATAAAATGGAAACTTGATTTCCGTTGCTAGCACACTAAAAATTATTATTAGCGACAGAAAAATCCAACTGAAACTATCCTTGACGGTAAATATCACTGGATCATCATGGATTTTCCCTTCCTGGGCAAACTGCCACATATGATTGAGCCAAATGAATAGACAGGGGCAAATTAACCATAATAACAACGGAGTTCCATAAAAGAATTGTGCTTTTGCGGAATAAATATAGAAAATAAACACCAAAACTGACAAGTAACCGCTAATGTATCCAAGTAGGGCCAATTTAACTTTATCCTTTAGTTTATAAGCTCGCCCGAAAATAGATAGTTTATTTTCTTTTTGCATCGCGCTAAGTTCTGCATAACGCTTTAATAAAGCCAAACTAAAAAACAGACATAAAACGAAAAGAATCAACCAAAATGAAAATCCATTTTTAATCAAAGTCATTCCTGCAAATACACGCGTTGAATATAAAAAAGCGAGTAAAATAGCATCTAGCCATTTTAATTGTTTAATAAAAAATGTATAGAGTAAGGTTAAACAATAATACGCTATAGCAATGATTAAGAAATTTAACGGTAATAATAATGAGAGACTTAAGGCAGTTATCGCTAATAATGGTGCAAGTAGGTAGCCAGTTTCACAGGACAACTCTCCTGAAGCAAAAGGTCTATGTTGTTTTTTAACGTGTTGTTTATCGTTTTCTAAATCAACCAAATCATTGATTAAGTAGGCACTTGAAGCTAATAAACAAAAAATAAAAAAACCTAAAAAACTATTTTTTATGGCAGTAAAATTAAAATATTGATGTCCTACAAAAAGAGGTATAAATAATAAAATATTTTTTATGGCATGATAAGGCCGTATCGCCTGGAAACAAGCTTTTATGTTTATTTTATTCTTTTTATTTAACACAATCGTTTTCTCGAATGGTTTTTATTCTTCAGATTGAGCCATTATTCTGGCAATGAATATTGGCAATTTCAGTCACTTTTATGTTTAACT
>CANJLU010000091.1 GCA_947475085.1 Coxiellaceae bacterium | reverse complement strand
CCGCCCAAATTACGCTATTTATCCGGCCTGTCAAGGGTTCAGATAAAAAAACAGCCCCACCGTTTATTTAGCTGAAAGCGAAGCGACCCCTTGAGCAGGTGAACACTTAATAAGCTAATGCCAAGCCTCATGACCCTGACAAGGGGCGGGGGGATTGCCTAGTGGCGAACGTGTTTTTGATTGTTTTTAACAATGTAGGCATTCCCACACAATGCATGGGAATGATAAAAAATGACATTAAAGAATATAACTTTGCAGGGTATTAAGGAGAGAAAAATGTTTAGTGACAATGATAAAAGAAATATGGAAATGACCAGTCAAGCAGCAAACTTATTGGTTCAGAACCTACAAGGACTTGTAAAATCAACCAATCCACTATTAGCCGAAATTGCTCTTGAAATATTGCAACAAGCCGTACTAATCGACCAAAGACTTCAGCGAGTAAATACCATTACCCAAATGCAAGCAGATTGAGTATAAACCTACTTTATACAAGCAAATTGCTAGTTGTTATATTGAATGCAATAGTGAAAGCAAGATAATCAGATAAGCTTGCCCGACCTACTGGTGGCCATGCTTTAACCACACTACAATCTAAATAAAAATGACCAAATCTTTTAATGATAATTCAGATGTAACCGCCATTAGCAGTCAAGTAGAGACGCTTAAAAAGCATTTTCCGCAATGTTTTGATAAAAACGGGGCTTTTATGCCCGATAAACTTCAAGCGCTGGTCAGTGACAACGGTACAGAGTTTTCAAAAGAATCTTATAGTTTGAATTGGTTGGGTAAATCGTATGCACGGCTATTGGCAAACGAAAAGCCATTAACTTTTTTATCAGAAGATAAAACCCATAATCAAAAACCTGAAAACCAAAACAGTGAACACTTACTCATTAAAGGCGATAACCTGGAGGTTTTAAAGCATCTAAAAAATGCGTATTCCGAACAGGTTAAGATGATCTATATTGATCCACCTTACAATACCGGCACAGACGGATTTGTTTATCAGGATGACCGAAAATTTACCGTTGACGAGTTATCCAGATTAGCCGGTATCGATTCAGATGAAGCAAAACGCATTCTTGAGTTCACTCAAAGCAAAGCCAACAGTCATAGCGCCTGGCTTACTTTTATGTATCCACGTTTATATGTTGCGCGTGACTTATTGAAGGAAGATGGCGTTATTTTCATTTCGATTGATGAAAATGAAGTGTCACAACTTAAATTACTTTGCGACAGTATCTTTGGAGAAATTAATTTCATCGAATGTATCTGTTGGAACAAAAGAATACCAAAAAATGATAAGGGTATAGGAAATATACATGAATACATATTGTTGTATTCAAAAGACTCAACAACAAAACCTATTTTTAAGATGAGGAAAGAAGGGCTTGATGATATATATTCTTTAACTGAAAAATTAAAAATAAAAGAAACCCCAATTCCAGCCGCAGAAAAGAAAGTTAAAAACCTTTACAAAAAAAATCACTACGATAGAGGAATAACTCTATATAACTCCCTTGATGACAATTATCGTTTGTGGGGAAAAATAAATATGAGCTGGCCAAATGCGGAAACATTCGGCCCAAGATATGAAGTATTTCATCCTATCACCAAGAAGCCGGTAAAAATACCTGATAGGGGGTGGCGTTGGATAGAAAAAACATTTAATGATGCTGCGCTTATGAAAGATGGATCGTACAGTGAAATAAATGAATTACATGACGGTAGTATTGTATGTGGAAGAATATGGTTTGCTTGTGATGAGAACACACAGCCTAGTTCTATTACCTACTTAGATGAAGTCAATGACTTATTATTAAGATCTATTCTTTCTACAAAAAGTGATGGAGGCGTAGAAGTTGAAAATTTATTTGATGGTAAAAGCTATTTCTCATACCCAAAGCCAACGGGGCTTATTAAAACACTTATAGCATCAAAGCTTCCTATTGAAAGTGATATTTGCTTGGATTTCTTTGCTGGCTCTGGCACTACCGCTCATGCTCTTATGGCTTTAAATGCTGAAGAAAATAATAATATCAAATGCATATCCATTCAGTATCCAGAGCTGACAGATAAAAAGAAAGCAGCCTACAAAGCAGGCTATAAAACGATCTTTGATATTACCAAAGCCCGTATAGAAAAAGCCGCCGAAAAAATAAAAGTTGATCACCCTGATTATCAAGGTGATTTAGGTTTTAAAATCTTTGAAACGGTTTCTGTACCGCAAGGCTACCAGGAAGAGTATGAAACACTCAACCCAACAGCCCCCATATTCAATGGCTCTATACTAAACAATGGCCAGCTAGACGACCTTTTGACGACTTGGAAAGTCTATGATGGCATACCATTAACAATGTCTCTTACTGATATTGATTTGGCCGGTTATAGTGCCTATCAGCATCAAAAAATACTTTACTTTATCTATGATGGTTTTAGCAGTGAAGCACTGGTTATGCTATTACAAAAAATAGATGATACCGATAAGGACAAAGCTTTTGATGTTGAGCGCTTGGTCTTGTTTGCTCATAATTTTGACAGTAAACATCAACGTGAGATCAAAGAAGCCGTCACAAAATATCAAAACAAAAAAGCCAAAAACATTAGCGTAGAGTTTAGGTACTAAGGTGGCAGGCTTTAATTTTGAACGTGACTTGGTTCACCAAAACAACGCCATTGCAGCCATTTTAAATGTCTTTAATGGTTTTGATCTTGAAAATAACAGTACCCCTGCAATGGAAAGAGTCAGTAATCCCTGCTTGATACTGAATGATTTTAATTATGGTAAGCGCATTTTAGAAACACAACAGTTACAAAGGATCACTAAAGGTCAGACGCCAATACTCCATAAATCTAGTCGTGTACTTGATATATCAATGGAAACCGGTACGGGTAAAACCTATACCTATGCCAAAACTTTATTTGAACTCAATAAAGAACACGGTATTAATAAGTTTATTGTCGTGGTTCCGACACTTTCTATTAAGGCAGGAACGGTCAGTTTTTTAAAATCTAATGCAACTACAGAACATTTTAAACAGGATTATCAACGAACCTTAAAAGTGCATGTCGTTGAAAGCCAAAAAACAAAAGGCAAAGGCAAAAAAACCTATATGCCACAAGCCATTGTTGAGTTTGTTGAGGCATTAAAAAACGAATCAACTCTGCATGTCTTAGTGATTAATGCCGGCATGATTAACTCACCTACAATGACGAAATCCTTTGACCGTCAGATATTTGATAGTTTTGACTCACCGTTTGCAGCATTGGCGTCAGTAAAGCCCTTTACCATTATCGATGAGCCGCATAAGTTTCCTCCTCAAAAAACAACTTGGGATAATATTCAAAAAATCGGTTCCCAATTTATTCTTCGTTTTGGAGCCACTTTTAATAATCATTACGAAAACCTTATCCATGAACTGACGGCAGTGGATGCATTTAATCAAGACTTGGTTAAGGGTGTTGTTACTTATGTAGAAGATTTCGATGGCGGGGATACTATCGCTGTCAAACTAAAGAGCCTTGATAGTCATGAAGTGGTATTTGAGTTAAAAAATAACGGGAGCCTAGAAAATTTTACGCTAATTAAAGACGATAGCTTGGTTAAAATCCATTCTGCCATGGAAGGTGTTTTTATTGAGAACCATAATAAAACCATCGTTTTACTTTCTAATGGGCTTGAGCTTAAGAAGGGCGATACCATCAATCCTTACTCCTATTCGGAATCACTGCAAGACAAGATGATTGCTAATGCGGTAAAAAAGCATTTCGAGATTGAGCGAGGCTTTTTAACGCGAACCATTAAAATCAAACCACTGACTTTGTTTTTTATTGACGATATTGAAGGTTATCGAAGTGGTCATCAAATAACCGGTACTTTAAAAACAAAATTCGAGGCATTAGTTAAAGCACAGGCAGAAACCTTACTTAAAACCGAAACTAATCCTTTTTATAAAAGTTATCTGGAAAAAACGTTAAAAAATCTCTCACTGGTACATGGCGGTTACTTCTCAAAAGATAACACTGATAAGGACGATAAAATTGAACAAGAGATTGCTGAAATCCTCCATGATAAAGAAAGCCTTTTAAGTCTAGATAATCCCCGGCGGTTTATTTTCTCAAAATGGACACTACGGGAAGGTTGGGATAATCCTAATGTTTTTCAAATATGTAAACTGCGTTCTAGCGGATCACAAACTTCAAAGCTACAAGAAGTCGGTCGAGGACTGCGTTTACCTGTCAATGAGTATATGAGCCGCGTAAAAGATGAAAAGTTTGAGTTACATTATTACGTGGATTTTACTGAAAAAGCGTTTGCCGAATCATTGGTTAATGAAATAAATAGTCAATCCGGTTTTGTAGATGCCACGATTGAAACAACGTTAAGTGACGCGCTTATTTGTAAAATAATTAACGCCTATCCTGATTTAAGTCGTAATACCATTATTCAAGATCTTGATGATGCAGGTGCTATTAACCGTGCCAATGATTTTAAAGAAGGGGGCTTTGACGTATTAAGAACGCTCTATCCTGATATTTTTGGCTTAAAATCAGGTAAAGTTAGAAGCGGGGATAAACCATCTTCTAAAGCAACCCTTAGAGCCGGAAAATATAATGAATTAAAAGCTTTGTGGGAAACGATTAACCAACGGGTTATTTTGGAATATAAAATCAATAACGAAGATGAATTTAAAAATATCCTTAAAGCCTATTTTATCGACAACAAAGAGACGTTTAAGCCACAAGGCAGTATTACGCGTCGTGCAAAGATTGAATTTACCGGTAACACTGCCTTTGCTCGGGTAGATGAAGACCTGAATAACACTATCTTGCCACTTGTGACGATGAGTTACACAGCTTTTTTATTGGGACTCGCGCGTGCATTAAGCGTCAATCTAAACACCTTGCACCACGTTTTTATTGAAATAAAGGACGATCTGGATATTAATCTGTATCTGAGTCAACCAACTATCCGCGTTATTAAGGCTGGCTTTGATAAATACTTACTCGATAACGCGTTTTCTAAATATGAGATTAGCTATAACAAGGTATCAAATAAGATACATCCTACTGTATTTACTGATACCGATGGGGAACCACTTAAAGCTATTACGACATCAGGGCTTGGTACGCAAAGCGATTCAAATATAACACCTAGCGACCGCTATCTTTTTGAAGAGGTTTTTTACGATTCGGATTTAGAACGGGAAAACATCGTCGCTACGATCACAGAAGTCATCGTATTTACAAAGATACCTAAAAAATCAATACGTATACCTGTAGCAGGAGGCGGTACTTATTCGCCTGATTTTGCTTATGTAGTTAAGTACACCGATGGTAAAAAAGCACTCAATCTTATTGTTGAAACCAAAGATAAAGAAAAAAGAGCGTTATTCATGGATGAGCAACAAAAAATAAAACACGCAGAAGCTTTATTTAATAGCTTTGATCATGAATTTAAAGTGTCGTTTGAAACGCAGTTTAAAACGATGGAGATTAAAGATATTATTAATAAAATTGCTAATAAAGAAGCATAAAGTTTAAATAAAATGGCAAACTTACGTCTTTATTATTCTTAACCAGACAGGTTATTACTGACATTAAAATAATCGTGCCATATCCCTAGAGCCATGAAGAACGCGGATAATATCAACACCATCTTCAAGTGGAAAATAGAAGATCAGGTAATTGCCTACGGGTTGGCTACGCAAAGCGGTTTTAAGTTCTTCCCGACTAATGCCCATATTTGGAAAGTCTGCCAAGGCCAGGCAACTGTCCTGGATTCGATCAAGGAATTTATCGGCGTTGACGGGGCTGTCTTGGGCAATAAACCACCAGATTT
>CANJLU010000090.1 GCA_947475085.1 Coxiellaceae bacterium | reverse complement strand
ATTCCAGGCAGTAATGTGCTATGGCGTTAACATCATTTAGTTTTTTATTTTTTAACATGCTTTACACCAACGATGCTTCTTGTAAAATAGTGCTATAACCTTCTTTTTCTAAGGTTTGTGCTAAAGAGAAATCACCCGAACGAATAATTTTTCCGCCCGCCAGTATATGTACATGATCCGGCTTAATGTAATCGAGCAAACGTTGATAATGTGTAATTAGTACCATAGCGCGTTGCGGAGAACGCAGATTATTCACGCCTTGCGCAATTATTTTTAAGGCATCAATATCTAAACCAGAATCGGTTTCATCTAAAATAGCTAACTTAGGTTCTAGCAATGCCATTTGCAATATTTCATTGCGTTTTTTCTCACCGCCCGAAAAACCGGTGTTGACCGATCGATACAGAAAATCTTGATCCATTTCGACAAATTTTAGTTTTTCTTTAATCAGTTTTAAAAAATCCATGGCATCAAGTTCAGTTTCACCGCGCGCTTTACGGATAGCATTTAACGAAGCTTTCAATAAGTAAACATTACTGACGCCGGGAATTTCGACGGGATATTGAAACGCTAAAAATAATCCGGCACGTGCGCGCAGCTCAGGTGACAGCTGAGTTAAATCTTCACCTAGATAGTTAATTTCGCCCGCGAGTGTGTAGTTGCCACGGCCTGCTAAAACATTGGCTAAAGTACTTTTACCTGAACCATTAGGGCCCATGATCGCGTGTATTTCACCGGGTTTTATGTGTAGGTTAATTCCCTGTAATATTTTTTTGTTATCAATTTCTGCGTGTAGGTTTTTAATAGTTAACATATTTTTCTTCGTCTTTATCATTAAATGAATAGATTAAACACACTTAAAATTTTTCGTCGCGAGCGCAAAATTAATCGTCATTGCGAGCGTTAAATATTAATTGTCATTGCGAGCGCGAAGCGCGCGGCAATCCATTGAAAGTCTTATTTTTTTCTGGATAGCCACGGCCGCCACTTCGTTTCGGCCTCGCTATGACGGATTTTCTATATTTTTTACTGTGCATAAAATGAGTAATTAATTATCCGATACTACCTTCCAAACTTAAACCCAATAATTTCTGTGCTTCGACAGCAAATTCCATGGGTAATTCTTTAAATACCGCTTTGCAAAAACCATTCACGATCAATGAAAGGGCTTCTTCACTATCTAAGCCGCGTTGTAAACAATAAAACAGTTGATCTTCACTAATTTTCGAAGCCGAGGCTTCGTGTTCTATCTGTGCGCTTTGATTTTTAACTTCAATGCTAGGGAAAGTATGTGCTTTGCAGTCACCGCCAATCAAGAGTGAATCACATTGCGTATAATTACGCGCATTGTCCGCGGTTTCTGCTATTTTGACTAAACCACGATAACTATTTTGACCATGGCCGGCACTAATTCCTTTCGACAAAATCGTGCTTTTAGTATTTTTACCGATATGTATCATTTTGGTTCCGGTATCGGCCTGCTGTCTATGATTGGTTAATGCAACCGAATAAAATTCACCGACCGAAGCATCACCTTGTAAAATAACACTCGGATATTTCCAGGTAATGGCTGAGCCGGTTTCGACTTGTGTCCAAGAAATTTTTGACTGCACGCCGCGACAATGGCCACGTTTAGTGACAAAATTATAAATCCCACCTTTGCCATCTTTATCGCCGGGATACCAATTTTGTACCGTTGAATATTTAATCTGTGCATGATCTAGCGCGATCAACTCAACCACCGCGGCATGTAATTGATTTTCGTCGCGTTGTGGTGCGGTACACCCTTCTAAATAACTGACATAGCTGCCTGCATCGGCGATGATCAAGGTGCGTTCAAACTGGCCAGTATTGGCGGCATTAATTCGAAAATAGGTGGATAACTCCATCGGACAGCGTGTGCCCGGTGGAATGTAGCAAAAGGATCCATCGGTAAACACTGCTGCATTTAAGCAGGCATAAAAATTGTCGGTATAGGGTACAACGGTGCCTAAGTATTTTTTAATCAGCTCGGGATATTCTTGCACGGCTTCGGAAAAGGAACAGAATAAGATTCCCATCGTATGCAATTTTTCTTTAAACGTAGTAGCGACAGAAATACTGTCAAAGACCGCATCTACCGCAACATTGGATAAGCGTTCTTGTTCTCTAAGCGAAATACCCAATTTATCATAAGTACGTAATAACTCCGGATCGACTTCATCTAAACTATTTAGCTGTTTTTTTATTTTGGGTGCCGAATAATAGCTAATCGCTTGGTAGTCGATAGCGGGATAATGCATATAATCAGCCCAGTGCGGTTCGGTTAACGTTAACCAATGGCGGTAGGCTTTTAAACGCCAAGCTAACAAAAATTCAGGTTCATTTTTTTTCGCTGAAATATGACGAATAACGTCCTCATTCAGGCCGCAGGGTAAAGTATCCGACGCGATATCACTGACAAAGCCATGTTGATAATCTTGTTGTAATAATTTGTTTAAAGCAACTTGGGTCATGGGGTGTTCTCTGGTTGCAAAAGAGGGTAGCTTGTTATTGTTTCTAATTGGCTCGGCTTAAGTGGCTGGATGAGGTCCGCCAAACTAATCTGCATGAACGTCGATTGAATAAAGGCGCTAATCCTACGCCAGTTATCGCGGATCGTACACTGTTTTTCTAAGCCACAAGCTCGTAGGTTATGGCTACATTCGGTAAGAGCAATTTGGCCTTCCAATGTTTGAATCACGGTTCCCAGTGAAATATCCGTCGCCGGATAGGCGAGCTGGTAGCCCCCTTTAATACCCCGATTAGCCTGCAAAAGGCCTTCATGACTTAAGCGTTTCAGTAATTTGCTAGCGGTAGGCAAAGAGATGCCAGTATGCTCGGCAATGCTTTTAGCATTAATGGCAATTCCAGGATGCTGTGATAAATATGCCATGATGACCACGGCATAGTCGGTTAGTTTGCTGAGCCTTAACATATAAAATTAATTTTTTATTGTATCCATCTGAAATGGGACTATTTTAGTCCTATTCTCTGCCGAAAACAAGCTAAGGAGTAATCTGGAGTCATTTGCTAGTTTGTTAAACTATTATATGTCTAACGAGTAAATAGAAAATGATGGATTGAATGATAAGCTAGAGGAAATAAAATACTTAGTCAGGAGTACAAGCTACCTATGTAATAGTGGAGCAGTTTCCTCAGTATTTTGCATTGAATTATTCGATAGAATTTTTTTTGAGGATAGATTATAAGATTTAAAAAATCCATAGGTGCTAGCAGCGCCAGCAGCTACACAGCCTATAATAGCAGCGGTAGCAATTCCACCGGTTAAAACGGTCGCAGCCATAGATAGTGTTAGAACTGAAACTCCAAGTGTCAATATAGTCAAAGCCAAACTGATATTTAAAAATAAATAACTATATTTGGCTACTAACTCCGGGTATTTTTTTGCTTCAATATGAAGTTTTGCATTTGACATGATTCGCCCCGGGAGCGTTATTGGGCATGGAATTAAACTTGGCCACATAATTCCTAAAGCAAGGTGATTGAGACTAAGATTAAATGAATCAGGATTCGGAATTTTTGCGAATTTGTTTAAAAACCATTGAGCCGCCACAGCGCAATTATCACCTAAAATACTTGCTGTTTCCTGAGTTTCATCCCAATAAGTTTTCCATTCTTGAGTTATTTTTTCAGGATCTGCTTCAATATCGAAACTGAATACGGAACTGGCTTGTTGAATATAATTTTTACTAGAGTCTAATGCCGATGCGGAATCCCATTCATTCCTGGGTTTTTCCCAACGATTAATACGATAAAATTGCTGGTCCTTTTCTAATACAATTTCTATATGAGAGCAGAGACTGTGAAAATTTAAAAGATGCACCTTAATTTTAGCCATAAGCAATTAAACCCATATATTTATATATTTCTTTAAAGTTTACTGCTTGAACATTAACTAAATATTAAGGTAATGAGCTTAAAATAGCTTATAGCTGGCGATGTTGCTGGCAGTAGTAGCATATTTTTGTTGTTAATAATTGTTTAATACAACTCAATTAAAATAAAAAAAATAATAATAAAGAGAAATTCGAAAATGCCAAAATTCACAACTCAGGCTGTCGAAGGTTTCGAGTTGGTTGATGTAGTTCCAGAGGACGACATTGAGCAAGCTGAGGAAGCGACAGAGTTCACACTAATGACGGCCTCTTCAACATCTTCTCCAACTGAAGACTTCCGCTTAAATCCAACGCAATTGAATAACCTCAATTTATCTTATTTGGCAAGATTTGCTGCTAAAAAACACTACCATATTAACGATGGATTTGTAGATACTGGAGACTTGAAAATTCGGACTCATTTTAAACACCTGGCTAAAGACCATGAATTAGATTTTATCGTGTTTCAAGCGGTTTGTGATGTTGCAAGACCAAATGAGCTAAAAATAAATGACTTGGCCTATATCAATGATGTGATCAGAAGTTTTAAAGAAAAATATCCAGAATTAGAGGGTAAACTACTTATCCCTTTAAATCAAAGCCGAGTAGGTAAACGACACAGTGTTTTGGTTGAAGTGCGAATGCTAGAAAAGCAAATAAAAGAGGTAATCTTACATAATTCGCAGTCAAAATGGGGGAATTTAATCTATCCAAATTGTTTGAATGACTTAAATGCTGTTTGTATTAATAGCAAGCATTATCAAATGCAAAAAGATGATATTTCTTGTGGCTTTTTTGTTCATTTTTATATTGAATCTATTTTAGAAAATAAAGAATCTAGTCAATTAAAAAATATCTATGTAACTTTGCAAACCTTGGTTTCTAATCCAACTTTATTAGAAGACACGCTCAATAAAAATTTTGTAGAAAAATATCCTGATGCACGAAAAATTACGGCTTCGGGCGAGGCATTATCTTGGGAAAAAGCAGCTCTTGAAACAGAGTTAGATGAAGAGGAGTATCAAAAAACAAAGGCTAGAGACATAGAGTTTCCAGAGGGGTTTGAAGATAGTGCCGTAGAAAAAAGGGATCAAAAAATGATCTATAGCCGATAATTTGCATTATCCTGATTAAGGGCTACACTTGATTATGAAAGTTCCGTTGGATTGCGCTTGAAGTTTGATCCTAAAAGGTTGGAGATAGTCTTGAAGCATGGTGTGCATGCCTACTTTAAGTAGGAAGCCTAAAGTGTTTCACAAATCGCCATCGTAGCATTGTCGCTTTCAAGTAGATTAAGACACTGGCGGAACTTTTTTCTATTCTGCTTTTAAAAACCCTCGTCTTTTATTTTATTTCTGCGTTGGATCACTTTTTTCGTTGCTCATGCATTTTCCAGTACACTCCGCTATTTAACGGATTTTGAGTGCTTATTTTCATCGTTGATGATTAATATTGCGCCGATTCCTATGGCAAAAGCGGCTATAATAATCGGCAAGAATGATAAAAAAATTTTCATGGTTTATTTTTCCTCAGTCCTAAATATAAAGCTATTATACCTATGGTTGTTAATGATGCGGAAGTTAAGGACAGGGTCCAAAAACCTATGCCTACGTAACGGTTAACAAACACACCTACAACACCTGCGGTAATAAAATTAATGCCTATTTTTCTAAAATCTTCCTTTAGCGCCTTTAAATCAATTGATCTTTCGAGCCTTAACAACACAACATCCTGTATTTTTGTTTTTATTATATTATACCTTATATTTGCTAATATTATATTTTAATAATTCGTAGGAAGCAGAGTAAAAAATTTATAAATAACCCTGCTTTTCCAAAAAGCATCCAACAAAAACATTCCACAAGCTTTCTAACTATGCGATTAATAACCGAGTGAACGGCCGCCATCGACAGCAATGATTTGACCGGTAATAAAATCAGCGTGGTTAATCAAAAAAGCGGCTGTGTTGGCAACGTCTTGTGGTGTTCCGGCACGTTTCAAGGCGTTGCGGGCGACGATTTTTTCACGCAAAGCTTGATTAAATTCAGTTTCATCGTCTGGCCACAATACGATACCCGGCGCGATCGCATTGACACGAATGTCAGGTCCTAACTCTTTGGCTAGACTCTTAGT
>CANJLU010000089.1 GCA_947475085.1 Coxiellaceae bacterium | reverse complement strand
TCAAATAAATAGGACGGTCTTTTAAGTGAGATACGATTGTATTGACATCCCATCTTTTTTTGTCTTTTCCCCAATAAATATGAATTCTGTGACGATTTTCTTCAATGAAAGGAACTTCTTCTATTGAAACATTACGAATTCCTACCGAAACTAAGTTAAGGTTATTATGATCTAAACAACGTCGTATGGCTGAAGCATGAGAATAATGTTGGCCCTGATAGCCATTTCGTAAATCAGCGTGGGCATCAAAATGAAGTAAAATTAAATCATCGAATTTTTTTAGATAAGGACGAACCGCGCCTATCGTAATAGAATGTTCACCACCAAAAACAAATGGAAATTTTTTATCATCTAACACTCGTGTAACTATATTTTCTAGTTGTTGTAATGCATCAGGGATTTCCAATTCAATCTTTGGTTCATCCAATGTAACTATGCCAATTTTACGGAAAGGTTCGCACCATAAATGCTCATCAAATAATTCAACTTCGTGCGAAGCACGAATAATAGCCGCAGGCCCCTTAGCTGTGCCTCCACCATAAGTGACCGAACTTTCAAGACCAAAGGGAATAATCACCGCCTTGGCATCTTCATAGGCAACAGCATCTTTAGGATCTAACCCTAAAAAGCCTTTTTTAGGAGGCATACATTGCATATCAAAACCTTTTTTATTAATTGAATAATTCTGCGTAACGTCGACGATTGCGAATTTTCCAATAACCGCGATGGTAAGCATCACTCGCTAAAAGCGGTAATACTGAACCTGCTTCAGCAAATACCATTTGCTCGTAAGCTCTATCTACCTTACCCCAGGAACATGCTTCTTTTAATGTTGAGCTAGAACAAGCACCATCTCGCACATCCGCAACAGTGATTTGAATAGCATACTTATGCATATCTACCGATTTTCCCAGGATCTCTGCGCATACTACGGTATCTTGGATAAAATTTTTCGGCACACCGCCACCGATCATTAATAAACCAGTCGTATCAGCCTTGATCTTGATGTTAGTAAGTTCTCTAAAATCACGAATAGAATCAATCGTTATATGTTGATTTGGATTTTTTACCTGATGAAGTACCAAACCAAATCCTGCAGAAGAGTCGGTAAAAGCAGGGCAGAAAATTGGAACGCCATGCTCATAAGCGAGCTGCACTAAAGAATCTTGTTTTTTTGCATGACCGTTCGCTAAATAAGCACCCATTGCCTGAATGAACTCCCGGGAGCTATAGGCTTGTGGTTTAAGATTATTAGCAATTTCTAAAATAACATGATCACAACGTTGGAGTTGCTCTTCATCAATGTAAGTATCATAGATGCGATCGATCTGTAAATCGCGCAATTTTCCATCATCAAATGAAGAACTTCCTTGATAATGTCGAAAACCTAAAGCTTCAAAAAAATCCATATCGACTATGCTTGCTCCAGTAGCTACTATGGCATCTACCATATTGTATTTTATTAAATCCGCATATAGCTTCATGCAGCCACCGGCTGAGGTTGAACCTGCCATTGATAAAATTATGCTACAACGTTCATCCTGAAGCATCGCGTTAAAAATTTGCGTAGCACGTGCCAAATCGCGCGAGGTAAAGGACATATCTGCCATTGAGTCAATAATAGGGCGTGCATCAAAGAGCGTAATATCAATATGCTCAACCAATTTACTCAATAACTTTTCTTTTAATGAATTTTTACAAACTTGTGTATCCATTAGTTTTCCTTATAAATAATTTATTATTTAGCCACTAATTCTCGCGATTTCTGCAAATTAACTGCAGAAAACATACTCATTATAGGTTTATCTGAAACCACAATAACTCCTTCTTCTTGTTTAAAACCATTAAATCCCGTTGAAAGAGTCCTACCATAAGCCCCCACTTGACCAATTTCAATATAATTTCCCTCTTTTACATCGCTAGGCAGATAAAAAGGCCCCTCCATATAATCTAAAGAATCACAGGTTGGACCATAAAAGCTAAATGGAATAAGATCTTTATTTTTATTATAAGATGTTTGTATTAAACGCACCGGAAAAATAAAATGCGGAATACCTGCATCAAAAAGACTACCGTAGGTTCCATCATTAATATACAACTGATTTTTTTTTCTTGATTCTACCCGTACGATTACAGATGTACTTTCTGCCACTAAGCATCGACCAGGCTCACAAAGTAATTCTATGTGAGGGAATTTATTGGTAATTTCCTCAAATTCTTCGTGGATAGCATTGAAATAAATATCGAGTGCTGGTGGCGTCATGCCTGGGTAAATAGATGGAAAACCTCCGCCCACGTCAAAATATTCAATCCCTATCTTAGATTGGTTAATCAATTTATTAGCCAAACGTATAGCAATTCGATAGGCATCCGGATGCATACATTGTGAACCAACATGAAAAGTAATACCAAGCTTATAAGCCACTTTTCGTAATTTTTTTAAAAGTTCCGGGGCTTCATTTAAATTAATCCCAAATTTGGCTGATAAATTAAATTCAGCAAACGTATTGGGAATTGCTAAACGTAAATGCAAACACAAATCTTTGGCATTTTCGGTAACTCGGATAATTTTCTTAAGCTCATCCAAACTGTCTAAAGCAAAATGTCTTACTCCATAATTAAAATAAGCTTCATAAATCGCGAAAGTAGATTTTACTGGATGCATAAAATATAGTTCAGCATCAGGTATAAGGGATTTAATCATACGAATTTCTTCATATGAAGCGACATCAAACGCATTAATACCTTGCTGCTGCAAAAGATTTATGACTTGTTTTTCGGGATTAGTTTTGACAGCATATAAAATGTGTCCTTGAAATCGAGTGCGAAAATAATTAACCGCGCATTCCATGACATTCGGTCTAAAAACAAAAACTGGCTGTGATGGCCTGCTATCCACAACAGACGCAATGGTGCGTAGTTTCATATTCATATACCTCTTCAAAATATATTTTTAAAAGCTAGTACGCGCTTCTAAAATCTTCAAAAAGGTATTATTTTTAGTATTGCCAGCCAGGCAAAAAGAAATGAATGCATCAGCATTTATAGTCACAAGGTAAAATTTCATATTGAAAAACCAACCTTTTATAAGGCTATTTTAACGATACCATGGTATGAACCGCCTGATACCGATACCTTTTGCAACTTGGATAGAGTTATTTTTGATTTTAAAATCATTATATATGTTTTTATCCTTTCCTTTACTATAAACAATCTCGGTGTTCCATAGATTATGGTTAAAACTTTTTAAATTTAAGTTAACTCAGCTTTGATTCAAGCAATTAATACTAATCCGCGTTTTATCTTCAAGACGCATTGCCGTTAGACATCTCCCCCATACGCAACCAGTATCTAAAGCATATACATTCTGTTCATTGGTTTGACCCTGTAATGCTGCCCAATGACCAAACAAAATATTCAAATCTTTACTACGTCGATTGGGTAGTTTAAACCAAGGAAAATAATTTTCCGATATAGCATTAACCCCCTTTTCTGTTAGCTCCAAATTTCCTTTGATATCACAAAACCTTAAACGGGTCAAACAATTTGTAATGCAGCGTAACCGTTCCCAACCCATGAGATTATCGCTCCATCGAGAAGGTTCATTTCCATACATATTTTTTAAAAATTCTATGAAATGTTTACCTCTCAATATAGTTTCCACTTCTCGTGCACATGAAATTGCTTTATTTAAATCCCATTGAGGCGGAAAACCTGCGTGCACTAAGGTATAGTCTAAATTAGCATCATGATGTAACAAAGATCTATTGCGTAACCACGTACACAGTTCTTCTTTATCTGGCGCATTTAAAATAGCATATAAATTATTTTTCGGATCAAAACTTACATCAGTATAGACCACAGATAAAAGATGTAAATCATGATTACCTAATACTACTTGAACGTTATTTAATTTTTTTATAAAACGAAGAACTTCTAATGACTTTGGTCCTCTATTTACCAGATCACCGGTAAACCACAAAACATCGTTTTGAGAATCAAAGTGAATTTTGTATAACAATTGGAGCAAGGAATCAAAACAACCTTGAATATCACCAATAGCATAGGTTGCCATATTAAAATTAACTACTTAAATTAGGTGAGGTAAAATTTTTGCTAGGATTTTTAACCAAGGTATTTAAATTTATAATTTTCTGTATTGAGGTATTTGAAGTTATGAGTGAAATCAAACGAATATCTCCTTGTAAAACTCTCTGGGGTGAATTTTTTTGATTTTCCTGAGTAGTAGATACTCCACCCACTGCTCGATATCTTTTACTTAAATCCCCCAGGCCAGACATACCTCCGAAAGCTCTATAGCGCTGATCTAATTCACTGATAGATATTTGATAAAGCTTAGCCACATCAATAAATTGTTTTTCTATCACTTCTGGATGTTTATAGCTTGGATTTACATCAGCGAAATCTTGAAAAAGAGCAGCAGATATAAATATTTTTCCATCAGAGATTCTTATTTTAGCATCCTTTTCATTAATAAAAATTTTCCCGTCGGTAAGTTCTTTACGCAACCATTGTAAAAATGCCTCTCCACTCGGATCCGTTTCAGCTATTTGTGCATTTATTCGAGTATTTTCAATAATATCAATTTCTGCGCGTGGAACCATAGACATAAAGGATGTCATAGGAATACGATCTTCTTCGCCAGATAATAAGTTTAACCAGGTTTCTAATACGTTTAAATCACTGGCTATCCAATTAAAACCTTTTGTTTCTAAAGCAATATTTGTAACACTATCTAAAATCTGGCGTGCTAATAAAGGAGTGGTTGCGCTTTCTAAATTATCTAAATTTTCTTTTATAAACTCTACTTCATAGTAATATCCTTGACCTAACATGCTACTTTTATAGGGCTCCCATATTCTTAATGGATAAGCTTCTTTATGATAGATCATAATGGAATATTTAACGAAAAGTTTCCCTATATCCAAAAATAATGCAGCAGTAAATGCCGCATAAACCCATAATGCTTCCTTATCAGAAATATTACTGAAATTAATCTCTTCAGGAAAAAAATATTTTAAACATAAAGTCAGTGTTCTTGTGCTCCTTTCCAAACCTCTTTCCAAAAAATTAATTTCCTGGTTAAAAAATCCATACTGCATTAAAGGAATATCCTGGACAAATTCAGCAAATTTCTTAATGATAGCTAAGTAATGACTAAACTGGCTAGATGGTTTAATGAGTGATTTTATAGTTGCAATTAAAGCTAAATTATTTTCTGAATTTAATAGATCATCAGCTGCTTTAATCACATACAAATCAGTTTGTATCTTTTTAGGTTTATTTATTTTTTTAAAAGAGGCCCTCAGGCCTCGGAACATTACCATTTTACAATACCTACGAAATTTTTTAGCATATACTTAATTAAATTAACGATAGTTTTAATCTATCTATAAATTAAAAATTATAAAAATAATTAATTTTAATTATGGGTTAAAAAACTAGTCTTTCGGGAAGGGGGGGTTGAATATATTTACCGTAAACTACGCCTTTAGCCTTATTACCCATAAAAAAAGATAAATTTCTATACAGTTTAGCATGGAACTGGCAAAATAATAGTGCAATAATCTTGAGGTTTTCTATGTCATTACCAGTAAAACGCAGCCAAACTAAACATTATTATGAAATTAGCCCCAAAAATCTCCCTCTTTCATGCCCTTTAAAAAATAGCTCCCTATGGGATTTGCACCCTAGAGTGTATTTACCTATTGCCAAAATGGGTCATGTTACTTGCCCTTATTGTGGAACCGAATATACTCTTCGCACTTGAAATTTTGCCTGCGTTACCGCTCAACTCGCAATCCTCATCTATCTTGAAGAAATGAAGGTTGATTTATTCTCGCGGCACCTTGGCAAAAACCCAATTGCCGTGAGTACACTTTTTTGAAAAATGAATTCAACTAGTATCAGTCCTAAAAAAATTCTCATTATCAGCCCTGCATGGATAGGCGATATAGTTATTGCCCAGGCTTTACTTAAGTATATTAAGCATAGTAACTCAGAGACAATAATAGATGTATTAGCTCCTGCTTGGAGCCATGAATTGTACTTCGTTATGCCGGAAATTAACGAAGTATTAACAATGCCTTTAGGTCATTCTCAATTTCAGTTAAAAAAACGCTGGCAGCTTGGGAAAAGATTACG
>CANJLU010000088.1 GCA_947475085.1 Coxiellaceae bacterium | reverse complement strand
GTTGGAATATCTACAATCGAGCGCTGAGCAATCACAACCACTGAACCTGTAATAGCTCCAACTGCGGCGGCTGTCACTCCGTCAATAAAAGCAACTAGACTAGGGTTCTTGCCGTATTTCTTAAAGTAAGGCGCAGGAATTATTGTAAAGAGATAACAAGGAATAAAGGTTGCCAAAGCGGCTACACTGGCACCAGTAAAGCCAGCAATCAGGTACCCAATAAAGCCAACCGTAATCACCACAGGCCCGGGAGTAATCATCGCAACAGCTACAGCATCTACAAACTGTTTCTCCGTTAACCATTGATGCTCTACCACTACACCGCCATATAAGAATGGAACGATGGCCAATCCCGATCCAAATACAAAGGCGCCTGCTTTAGTAAAGAAAATGGCTATTTGACTGAGCAAGGATAAATCAAAGCTACCCCAAATGCTCGTGAATGCTGGTACTTGAGTAATAGCAAGACTATTCAATCCACCACTCTTAAACCAGTTTGGCGGTGCCTTAACAAACAAAGTAATAAAGCCTGCGGCAAAGACAAGTGAAGCAATCTCAGACTGGGTTACTACAGTACTGACCACCATCACCACAAAGATAGCCCAAAGTAACTTGTCTTTGCCAATGGTTTTCTTAGTGAGTTTTTGAGCACTAATCGCAATAATGCCAATCACTGCCGCACCCACTCCGTAAAAAACTGCCTGCATCCAAGCCAAGTCCCCATAAGCCACATAAGCCCAGCCTAACGCAACCACCATTAAAAACGAAGGCACGACAAAAGCAATGCCTGCTAGGGTTGCTCCAAGAACTCGATAATGAACATAACCAAGATAGATGGCTAACTGGGCCGCCATTGGGCCCGGAGCCATTTGGGCTAAGGCCATGCCTTCTTTGTAGTCAGCTTCAGTAATCCAGTGATATTTTTCAACTAGATCACGATTCATATAACCAGCTAGGGCTACTGGACCACCAAAGCCCCAAGTGCCCAACTTGAGCATATAGATAACTAATTGCCAAAGACTATAAGAAGGCTTCGAACTAGACTGGATTGACTCCATAATTATCTTTCGGGCTTTTTAATCAAATCATCATACGCCATTTTGTGTCTTATTAAACGACATTGCAAGTTAAGAGGCTCCAATAAGTGTCCCTTAAATCGACGATTATCTAATATTAAGCCTTATTAATTTATTAACATTGGCTGAACAAAAGCAAACCAACCGCCAATTAGATATAGCAGTAGGCTAAAGCTATAGACCACCAAGGAAGCCTTACGAGTTCTCATACAAGCATCGCGCAAAACTGGATCTACTGGACATGGTGCCATCCTCCCCCGCCATTGCATATATCCACTGATGGTTAACATCACTCCAGCAAAAGTAAAAACTTCTATCTTATGTTCGCTTACCCACACAATCTTTGGAAATATAGAGATGATTGTTGATAAGGTGGCCCCAGCTCCTAATGCCACTAACAATGCAGGTATAGCACAACAGATTAAAGTGCTTGAACTGGCAAAAAGAGTGGCAATACTGGTTAATAGATTACTTTTAGGTGCAATTATTTTTTCAGAGATCATTTGTTTGTCACCAATTCTGCTTTTAGCTCTGCCACGCTTTTAGAGATAGACTCTACTTTGACAATGTCATAGCCTGCATCTTTAACTTCCTCAATGATGGCTTTTTGATCTAAAGTCATTCCCTCTTTAGGCTCAACGACAACAGTTTTCCTTTTCAGATCAACATAAACGGCTTTAGTTGCTGACATCTTAGAAATACGTTTTTCAATACCTTGGGCACAAAAGGCGCAAACCATACCATTAACAGTAGCCTTCATGCTGGTCACTGCAAATACTGGCGATAGAAATACTGCTAAAAGTATTGCGATTAAAGTCTTTTTCATTTTGAGATCCTTATTTGTTCATTCAATTTAGTAAACATACATAAAGCTAAGCCGTGGTTTGCCCTGAAGGTTAGCGCCAGCCTCTACAAAAAAACGGTTATGGATCAGCCTTAACATAGGCGTGACTTCATACTGGGTCGAAACCATTGACATTCTTCTAGCCTCTACGATCAGCCATGGTTGGGTTTCGTCGTAGTTCACTTCATAGAAAGAAAAGCCTGTTCTTGCAGACACCACATTGTTGGTAATGCCATCAGCCACATAAATGCGGGCATTGGCCGAAGCATACAAACGAGTAGTCTCATAGTCAGCTTGCATACCAGGAGACACCGTAGCCTTAGCGCCATTAAAGTAATTACCTGTCGTCTCACCAACACCGCCGATAAACCAAATATTGGCCTGAGCATCGGGCATATTCCAGCGATTAACCAGTCGGGTATACGTAAGTTCATTATTAAGCTGACTTTGTGACTGATTATCGGTTTGCATGTAAGTCGAAGTCACACCAATGGCATCTCTAGGAGTTAAGGCGTAATTGACTGTGCGCTCACGATAGGTTTTACTAAAATCACTCATCGTCATCCAGCTATCTTTAAATCCCATCGGTGCGGCTTTGACTGTGAGGCTTACTAAAAGACTCGCTATGCAAAGAAACCACAATTTCATGGCGCCTTCTCCAATGCAATCACCTCAAGCGCACCATCACTCATCTTTACTATAAAGCGGACTCGATCTCCCGCTTTATAGTTTTGTAGAGGTAATTTAGGCGCCACATCAAAGAGCATGGTCATGGGATCCATACCAATACTTTTAATCGTTTCATGCTTGAGCAAAACGCGATGACGCGCAGGATCTACTTTGATAACCTCAGCTTTTGTCCAATCAGGCGCCGCCCAGGACATTGAAGTAATGAGCAATAAAATACCAAATACAATTTTTTTCATGTTTCCCCCAAAGGAAAGTTAATTAGATAAACGATTCCATCCAAATTTTGGACGGACTACTGCTAAGGGGGTTACAAAATGGGTGGCTTGATTGGCAAGGCTAAGAGGGCGCTGTCTATTAACAACAATTCTCGTTGTAATAATTGATACGAGAACTGATTGACACTCATTAGCTGTGTTGGCACTACAAAAGCGAAAGCCATGCATAGCGAACAGGACTGACACGTTGGCTTGTCATGTTGCCCAGATTCAGAATTGGCAATTTTAGAGACAGACTCCATCATCTCGCAGTGATTGGAGTCACCGTCAGCCATCATTTCCATGGAATGGGTTGACTGAGCCATGCTAAAGCCCATACTCTCAGACGCAAAAGAGCGAATGGGTAATAAGACAACTAACAAGATGAGTAGGCAATTACGTAACATAATCAAATTCTAGCAACTTTTATAAAATTCTGCTTTTTCAAAACAATAAGTGTCAAAAAACTCCTGATTCAAAATCGTCCTTTTAAAGGACATTCCTATAATAGGCGTACCAAACACTCGAAAGGCTCCTATGGCGTGGATCATTACGAAATACCTACTAACAGCCGGGATGGTTGTATTCATTTCTGAAGTGGCAAAACGAAGCGATAAGTTAGGAGGGTTTATTGCCGCACTTCCAATAATGACTTTGCTCACGCTTACTTGGTTATATGTCGAAAATCAGCCGGAGGAAAAGATAGCCAATCATGCCTATTACACATTTTAGTATGTGATTCCTACGCTACCAATGTTTTTACTATTTCCATACTTGCTTCCTAAGTTAGGCTTTTGGTTAACCATGGGTGCGAGTGTTGTGGTGACTGTTATCTGCTTTGGCTTATTTGCTCTCTTAATGAGGAACTTTGGGATTCAACTGTTGTAAAGTTTTGTCCTTTTAAAGGACGAGTCATGAAACGGGTTTCAAGCGTTACTTAACTAGACGCTGATTCCAAACAAGACCACTTGAATAGCAGATACGGTCAAACAGGATTACTCATCCTGATCATTAGATTAGAATCTCTGAGTCATGACATAAGACGCTAGGACTAAGGTGGACGCACCATTTCTTAACTTAGACACAAATAACTATGGTGACTAATGAGGTATCTGGTTATTAGATACTTATATAAATCAAATAGCTTTTTTATTAAAAGTCGTTTTAAATGACTTGCTCAAAAAAGCATCTAGTCATTTTGTAATTAACGCTTCGCGAACCATGGTTTCCATTCGTTCAGGCAAGGTTCCGGGAGGAAAAAAAGCGAGGTATTTTCCTTCACGATTCATAATATAAATAAATGCTGTATGGTCAATTAAATATTGATTGCCTTTTATACTTACCTTTTCATAGGATGTTTTATATTTGGTTGCAATCTTTTTTGTTTGAGCCTCAGAACCCCGCAGACCTAAAATACGCTTATCAAAAAATTGTACATACTTACCAATTAAATCTTGAGTATCTCGGAGTGGATCTAAAGTAATAAAAATAACTTGTACTTGATCGCCATCTTTACCCAATAGCCTCAATAAAGTTGCTATATTTGATAAATCGGTTGGACAAACATCTGGGCAAAACATATACCCAAAATAAATTAGAACAACTTTACCTTTAAAGTCAGCCAAGCTTCGTGTTTTACCAAATTGGTCCGTCAAAGTAAATGGCCCGCCCACCTTACTCGCTCCAGACATCAACTCACTCATGAGTCGAACAGATCCTGCTCTCGATTGCTCAGTTTGTCCCTTACTTTGACTTATGATTCCTAGAGTTAATAAACCAGTTAGCATAAAGCTAACAAGTCCTCTCCACCTCATTAGCTACCAAACTGAAATTCTGTTCCCGTAGTAGATGTCACCAATCGGTCATTCAAAATATTTTGCATTGTGGTTACAAATCCAGGACCGGAACAATGTAAAGGAATAACGACATCTGGATTAAATTGCTTTAATGCCTCAACTGTAGAAATCAAATAATCATTTGGAGCTGGAAATAAATGGAAGCCTCCTAATATGGCATGTACTTTTTTTACGCCAGAGACATCAATTGCTTGCTGGACTGTATTAATTATCCCAGCGTGACCACAGGATGAAATTACTACCAAACCACGGTCTCGCAAATTAAATGCTGTCCCATGTTCGTGTATATGATCATCTTTTACAAACTTCCCCTCTGCTTTGGCATTTAACTCAGGGATATCGCATCCAAGACCGTTTTTTTTACTATACTCAACTTGAGTGTTAGGCAGGACTTTTTCGAAACTACTTCGGTTAATCACCCCCGTAGTAAATGCATGGCCTTGGATAATCGTAGGCTTTTCACAATATACAACCCTTACTTTTAGCGCCTCTAACTCACGACGATCAAGAACGCCCCAATCTGAGAAGTGTCCTGGTGCTCCGCTTGCAGTTTTACGGTTGCAGAAATTATCTTCACCGCCCACATATAAAACTAAATCTTTAGGCAATTTACTTCGATTAGCCTGAAGAAATGAAATTAATCCTCCAAAATGATCAAAGTGCCCATGGCTTAAAATCATGGCATCCTGTTGCTCAGGCCTTACATCCATGATTTCCATATTTCCCATTAATGCGGTGGGGGTATATCCATAATCCAACAACATGCTCTTACTTTCTTGTCCAATCTTAGATTGAAGAGCTAATGCTAAGCCCCATTCATTATGAAGAGCCTTTCGATAATCTTTCGTCGAAATAAAAGGGGTGCGTTTAATTTTTACCCATTTATTTGTTCCGGGTCGTGGTGTGTCGTAGCTACTATCTACCAATACTTTAATGTCCAAAGAGTCAATTGTAGGAACTTTTGCGGCGGCATGTAATTGAACTCCAAATGTTGTAAGTCCAGCTCCAGCTAACAACATGGATGAGCCTAAAACAAATTGGCGACGAGTAATCTTTGTTTGCATTTTTTTCTCCTCTTGTTTTCTTTTTTTTATTACTAAGTTATTAACGATTTTTAAATACCCCTATTAATATACGCCCAATATACCTAATTATTTACAATATCGCTATTTGCCATCATTAGGCTATTTGAATAAAAATCTTTAATAAGTTTTAATTCTTCTCGCATCCCAAATTAAAACCACTGTGGAATACCCTACTCACAATTGACTTGAATTCAATTTGTCCTTTTAAAGGACACGTCATGACGCGCGCTCCATCCAAAAAAAAGCCACCTGAACCAATGGTGGCTATTGAAATACTACTGGAGGAAATACAAATAAAACCAATTAGATTTTACTTTAATACTTAAGTTCATTCAATGTTTAGGTAAATGTTTTGCTTTGGTGTGAGCCATAAGAAATCAAGCGTCTAATACTTAGAC
>CANJLU010000087.1 GCA_947475085.1 Coxiellaceae bacterium | reverse complement strand
TGGCGATGCAACACCTAATAACCCAATGTTAGTGCGAATTAATAAGATATTGGAGCGTTTAAAAAAACCACCGCTAGAATATACTAAAAAACTAGTTGAAAGCGTACATGAAATGCGACTTAGGAAAAGTCCTACAGAATTGGATTGCTTACGTAAGGCGGCGCATATGTCCGGTGAAGGCCATCTGCGTGCGATGCGGGCTTGTCGGCCTGGATTATATGAATATCAATTGGAAGCCGAATTAATGTATGCGTTTTATGGACAAGGGAGTCAAGCCTTGGCCTATCCCAATATTGTTGCGAGCGGGGCGAATGCTTGTATTTTACATTATACGGATAATCGCGCAGAGTTAAAAAAGGGTGATCTCGTGTTAATCGATGCGGGCTGTGAATATCAAAATTATGCTTCAGATATTACTCGCACTTTTCCTGTCAATGGTCGCTTTAGTCCAGAACAAAAGGCTATTTATCAAATTGTGTTAAAAGCACAACAGGCTATTCTAGCGTTAATAAAACCCGGCGTGGCATGGAATCAGTTACAGAAAACCTGCGTGGAGCTAATAACGCAAGGTTTAGTGGATGTGGGTATATTAAAAGGGAAGCTTGGGGACCTGATTCAACACCAGAGTTATCAGAAATTTTATATGCATGGCTGTAGTCATTGGTTAGGTTTAGATGTTCATGATGTAGGGTGTTATAAAATAGAAAAAAAATGGCGTAGTTTAGAGCCAGACATGGTTTTCACGGTAGAACCTGGTATTTACATCAGTCCCGCAGCAGATATCGACAAAAAATGGTGGAATATCGGTATCCGAATTGAAGATGATGTGCGAGTGACGCAGGAAGCTTGCGAAATATTGACATCACAAACACCCAAAGATCTGACTGACATTGAAAACATAATGCGAACATCCTCATGAAGCACGATTATGATATTCTTATTGTCGGTGCCGGAATTGTAGGAACGAGTTTGGCATTAGCATTATCGCATTTACCTTTGCGTATCGTTTTGATCGAACAATCCCCTTTTAAATCGCTTGATGCTGCTTTGTCTCCAGATAGTAAACCTATTGCTTTGAATCTTGCTAGTTTACGCATTTTACAGTCATTAAAGGTATGGTCTGCTTCAGAAGTTTATGCGAATCCCATCCAGAGTGTAAATATTTCGAAGCAAGCTTGTTTTGCGCTATCAAGAATTAATGCCAAAGAAATGGGTGTTCCGCAATTAGGTGCGGTTATTCCTGCGGCGCGTTTGGGACATGAATTAACTAAGGCTTTGCTTCAGGTTGCCGCTAGCAAAACCTCACAAGGCACCTTAGATCTTTACAATCCAGCAAGCTGTGAGGCGATAAGTCGACATGCAGCTACTTGGCAGGTGGAGTTTAATCATCTTCAAGATGAAAGAAAAATTATTTATCCACGTTTAATTATTGCTGCGGATGGTGCGGATTCTACCGTTCGTCGCTTGTTGAATATTGGTTTAAAAATTAATTCTGCTTCAGAAGCGGCTTTGACGACAGTTATAGAGATTAGCCAACATCATCAACATACCGCCTATCAGCGTTTTACTCCTCAAGGAATTATTGCTTGTTTACCTTTACGGGATAATAAAATTGGCTTAGTCTGGACTTCCAAACAACAAACTATTGAAACACTACAAAATTTAACTGAGCAAAAGTTTTTGGAGAATTTACAACAACAATTCTCTTATAGTTTTGGCAAGTTCTTGCGTTATACCCAGCCACAGATTTATACATTAAAAAGCTGTACTTCCGAAATTCAAGCGCAAGCAGGTTTGATCTTCCTAGGAAATGCTGCGCATACTTTACTTCCTATTGCTGCTCAAGGTCTAAATTTAGGATTACAAGATATGGCAGAATGTGTGGATGTGATTGCGAATGCATTGGATCAGGCTACCGATTTAGCGGATGCAAGTCTGGCGCAATCGTATCTTAAGTCACGCTTGGCAGTACAGCGACAAATCATCGGGTTTACCGAGCAATTGACACGTTTGCAAACGCCCGGGCCGTTGACTTTCATTTACAATAATGGTCTATTAGCAATGGATTTACTCTCACCCTGCAAAAGAAATTTATCACGCCGCTTAATGGGAATGCATGGCCGACTTCCACGTTTGGTTCGTGGTTTAACTTTACAAGAAGAAGAATATTAGTATGTCAAAATTTAGAATAATCACCGATAAAAATGCTAAAGTTCTTTACCTGGAAACTAATGCCTTGGGTTCCGATGTATTGACCGCCGCTAAATTAAATAAAGGCACCGCATTTACTGAATCGGAACGGCAGGAATTACGATTACGCGGAAAATTACCGTATAGTATTGAAAGTTTGCAGCAACAAGAACTGCGTGTTTACCAACAATTTTTAAAAAAAGAAAATAATTTAGAAAAGCATCTTTATCTTCGTAGTTTACATAATACCAATGAAGTATTGTTTTATAAATTAGTTAGTCAGCATCTAACTGAAATGTTACCTATTTTGTACACACCGACGGTTGGAAAAGCGGTAGAGCAATTTAGTCAGGAATTTCAACAACCACGCGGTTTATACATCGCTTATCCAGATAGGGATCATATCGATGAAATCCTTGAAAATCGTTTGAATCCAGAAGTAGATATTATCGTCATGACCGATGGCGAGGGTGTATTAGGTATTGGCGATCAAGGTATCGGTGGCATGGATATCTGTATTGCTAAATTGATGGTTTATGTGTTGTGTGCGGGGGTTAATCCCAATCGTTTATTACCCATTCAAATCGATGTCGGAACTAACAATGAACAATTGTTAAATGATCCTATGTATTTAGGCTGGCGTCATCCGCGTTTGCTCGGTCAAAAATATGATGACATGATAGAAACGGTAGTCTCAGGTATACAAAGAAAATTACCTCGAGCTTATTTGCACTGGGAAGATTTTGGACGTGAAAATGCGCGGCGTAATTTAGAGCGCTATCACGATCAAATGTGCACGTTTAATGATGATATGCAAGGAACGGGTGCCGTGACTTTGGTCGCACTCTTGTCCGCTATTCATCGTACCAAAATTCCATTAACTGAACAGCGTGTGGTTATTGTGGGTGCGGGAACCGCTGGCACAGGGATTGCCGATCAACTCTGTGCAGGCATGATGCGCGAAGGCTTATCTAAAGAGGAAGCATTATCGCGGTTCTATTTGGTGGGTCGACACGGTTTGCTACATGAAACCACGCCAGATCTGACAGCCTTTCAAAAACCTTATGCGCAACGTTTAATGGGCGAAGCCGTTGCTACATTACAGTTATATGATGTGGTGAATAAATTTAAACCCACGGTATTAATTGGATGTTCTGGTCAAGGTGGAATATTCACTGAAGCAATAATTAAAAGCATGGCAGCATCAGTGGAATATCCCATCATTTTCCCCTTATCCAACCCTACTGAAAAATCAGAAGCAACACCGGATGATTTATTGAATTGGACGGCAGGACGAGCACTGATTGCTACGGGCAGTCCTTTTGGTCACGTTGATTTTAAAGGTGAAAAGATACCGATTGCGCAATGTAACAATGCGCTTATTTATCCAGGCATAGGTTTGGGTGTGCTGATAGCGCAAGCGACACGTTTGAGTGAAGCGATGCTTTGGGAGGCGTGTAAAGCTTTGAGTAGTTTTGCGAGCAAAAGTTCCAATGCAAAAGATGCGCTGTTACCAAATTTTGAAGACATCCACGCTATTAGCCGCTGTATTGCGTTGTCAGTAGCAACTCAAGCGCGCCGTGAAGGATTAGCCAAAGTTAAAGATTCCGTTGATTTAGCCCAGGAAATCGATCGTCAATTTTGGTATCCGGAATATGTGAGCTACCATTATTCAGAATCACTATGACTTCAGACGAAAAAATTCGCACTGATTATGACATCGTTATCGTTGGCGCGGGTATCGTTGGCTTAGCATTGGCTTGTCAGTTAAGGGATCAAGAATTAAGTGTCGCGATAATTAATAAGGACGATATTCATAAAAAAACCTCAAGTGTAATATCAACGCTACGTGTTATTGCAGTTACGCTGGGTTCGCAGCATTATTTGGAAGCATTGAACGTTTGGCAGCGACTCCATACTAAACAATGTGCCCCATTTCGGAGCATGCAAGTATGGGAATCTGGACAAACTTCTAAGCTTTTTTTTGATAGTGCGGATGTTGGCGAAGCATGCTTAGGTTATATAGTCAAGAATGCTGATCTGCAGCAGGCCTTATACACGCAAGCAAAAACCGATACTGAATTGACTTGGTTTGCCCCGGATGCTTTACTGGATATGCAGTTGCAAGAAAATCGAGTGTTAATAACATTAGCGTCTGGAAAAGAAATAAGTACACGTTTGCTAGTCGGTGCTGATGGAGACCATTCTAAAGTTAGAGAATTGGCCGATTTTCAGATTAAATCTACTGATTATGCGCAGCAAGCAATCGTTGCGACGGTAAAAACTGAATTGGCGCATAAACAAACCGCTAGGCAGGTTTTCTTACCGAATGGTCCCTTAGCTTTTTTACCTTTAAAGGATCCTCAGCATTGTTCCATCGTTTGGTCGACTACACCCGAAGAAAGTCAGCGCTTAGCAGCTTTGGATGATGGACCTTTTTGCTTAGAGTTAACGCATGCTTTCGAGCAGCGTCTAGGCCAAGTATTAACAACAAGTCCACGTTTAAGTTATCCATTAAAAAACCAAGAAGCGGAGCAATATATCAAATCGGGTGTTGCTTTAATTGGAGATGCAGCGCATAGCATTCATCCCTTAGCCGGCCAAGGTGTAAATTTGGGCTTGGCCGATGCACAGTGTTTGGCAAAAGTGATTATAGAGGCCAAGCAGAAACACCGATCAATAGGCGCACACTATACTTTACGCCGTTATGAGCGAGAGCGTCGTTTTCATAATCGCGTAATGATGGGTGGTGTTGATGGAATTAAACATTTATTTGCTACCAGCAATCCGATCGTACAGAAAACGCGGCAGTTCGGATTAGGCATGATCAATAATGTCGATTGTTTGAAAAATGTTATCGCCCGTTATGCAATGGGAAATTCTAGTATTTAAGCACGGGTGCAGGTCTACTATATTGTTCAATTGCTTGATAGGGTGTTTTCTGAGGAAGCATGTTAAAAACTTCGTTGATGGCGGTTAAATTTTTTCGTAATCTTTGTAGATCGACTTCTGCAGTAGCGTTAGAAAAAAAGGTTCTTTTTGGAGTAGAAACGCGAGGATTAATCAAGATTTTAATCTCAGTAAATTCTTCAATAATCCTTTTCACACGAATACTTAAAGGAGAGTTTTCACAAGTAGAAGCGTTAAATTCGCTGAGAGCTTTTCTGCTTGAGTTTATAAATTCGTTGATTCGTAAGTCTTGTAATTCTTTTAAAAGATCAGAGTTAATGTGAGATCTTTTAGATATGGGGTCAATTATTTGGTCAATTTTCTCCTTAAGTAAAAAAGCAATTTCTAGAATAATGACCAATTTTTGTTCGACTGGAACCGTTTGCATAAGTTTTTTCTGATTAATAAAATGCCAATGAATATCTGCAAAGTATAGATCCCTAGTATTAAGAGAGACTTAAAGGAAGCAATAAAATGGCTAAAAACACCCCATTTATCATCCTGGACCGGGATGGCGTGATTAATTTTGAATCTGAGGCCTATATCAAGACGCCAGAGGAGTGGTTACCAATTCCTGGCAGCTTAGAGGCTATTGCCTTACTGACTCAAGCAGGCTACACCATCGCCGTGGCGACGAATCAATCGGGTGTGGGGCGTGGGTTCTATACTGAGGCAGACTTAGCCCTTATCCATCAAAAACTGTTCGATAGCTTAAAAGTGCTGGGTGGCAAAGTGGATAAGGTTTTTTACTGTCCGCATCTTCCTGACGACCATTGTAGTTGTCGCAAGCCCGGCATTGGTTTATTTGAACAAATCGCCGACTACTATCAACGCGATTTGCGAGGCATTATAGCCATCGGGGATTCCTTACGGGATATTAAAGCCGCACTTAAAGTGGGTTGCGAGCCTATCTTGGTTTTGACCGGAAATGGGGAACAAACCTTGTTAAATAATCGCGAATTAGCCGATGAGATCCCAATTTTCCCCGATTTGTTAAGTGCCGTGCAGAAACTATTACAGGAACAACAGCATGTCAAAACCTAAACGCGTGTATAGCTGTCAGTCGTGCGGCGGACAGTTTTTACAATGGTCAGGCCAATGTGGTGAATGCCAAGCATGGAATAGTTTATTAGAAGATAGCGCC
>CANJLU010000086.1 GCA_947475085.1 Coxiellaceae bacterium | reverse complement strand
CTAATTCGATGTGAGTTCCATTCTCTGTGCTTAAGTTCCATGAACTGCGCTGAAAATCGGTATGAAATAATTCTAGCAAATGCTTGTCACCAAGGATGGTTTTAAGTTTGGCTATTAAGCTGGAATCGGTAAATTGCTCAATATTGGGAATGTTTTGCGTTACCGGTTGATCCCATTCATGCCGATGTTGTAGATCGCCGATTTGTTCGCCGGCTGTTTTTAGGGTTTGTATGGTGCGACCGCCGGCCTCACGTACGCGCATCGACAGTCCTTGCTGCCACAAGGCGAGGTCAGCGGTATCAAAGTAGCGGCTAATCAGTTGTTCTACGGAGATAATTTGCGTGCTGGGGAGCTGTAATAAAGGATGCTGGTGTAATAGATTTACATCTTCGGGGGCAATGCTGAGTTTAAGTTCAATTTCGAGAAACATAAGTATTCGCAATCCTCATCACGGCACTTGTCAAAAATCCAGTTGCTGTGAGTATATTCAAGAGTGGCTATCGGTTTTTGTATCGCGTTTTGTCATCAATGCTTGATATTGTTCGATTTCTTGTTGTTGCGAAGCTGATTTTTCAGGATGGCGCTTATCAAAAGCGGCAAGAAATTGATCAATATCGCTGACAAAGTTTCTATCTGGCTTAAGTTGGTTTTTTATAGTCTTCATGCCGCTTGTTGTTCGATAGCGCTACGTAGCTCTTTAATGGCTTTTTGCTCGAGTTGACGCACGCGTTCAGCCGATACTTGATAACGATTGGCTAATTCTTGCAAGGTAATTTTAGGTTCAGTTAACCAACGATCACGGATAATGGTTTGTTCGCGTTCGTCTAGTTTGGCGAGCGCTTTATGCAAATGATCTTGACTGGACTCGGTGGTGTTACTGGCTTCGAGTAAACGTGCGGGATCGTAACGATTATCTTCGAAATGCATATCGATTAGCGGATAGCTGCTGGACTTGGAGTCGCTGCTGTCGTCACTGATATCCAAACTCATATCGTTAGAGGCCAAACGCGATTCCATCTCGCGCACGGTCTCTGGTTTGACGCCGAGATCCCGCGCAACCGCTTCGATCTCTTTTTGGTTAAACCAACCTAAATGGGTTTTCATTTTACGTAAATTAAAAAATAATTTACGTTGTGCTTTGGTAGTGGCGATTTTGACAATACGCCAGTTGCGTAAGATAAATTCTTGAATTTCAGCTTTAATCCAATGCACAGCAAATGAGATGAGACGCACGCCTACTTTGGGGTCAAAACGTTTGACCGCTTTCATTAAACCAATATTTCCTTCTTGAATCAGGTCGGCGAGTGCCAGACCATAACCCATGTAAGTCTGTGCAATGTGTACCACAAAGCGTAGGTTGGCAATAATAAGCTTTTTGGCGGCGACTAAGTCTTGATGTTGGTAATAGCGTTCGGCGAGTGCGGTTTCTTCTTCAGCGCTTAATACGGGAATTTGTTTTAACCGCGCAATATAGGCGTCGGTGCTGTTGATGGGTAGTGATTGATAAAGTGTTTGTAAGTGAGTATTCATAACCATCCCCCTTGTCTTTAGACTTGTTTTAGTATGTTCACTTGACTTCATAATGTGCTAGAGTATACCGCAATAGATTCCTATTTTCATCCGTACTTAAAAAATAAAGGAAAATTTTCTATGACCGAATCTGAGCCTTCCCCCATCGTACGTCGCATCAGTACCCCGGTTCAAGTAGGTTCGGTTCAGCTGGGCGGCGGGGCGCCTATTATTGTTCAATCCATGACCAATACCGACACTGAAGATGCCGCCGCTACGGCTCAGCAGATCATTGAATTAGCTCAGTCCGGTTCAGAGTTAGTCAGAATTACTGTCAATACCGAGCAAGCGGCGCAGCAAGTCCCTTTTATTCGCGATAAAGTCCGCGAGGCGGGCTATTCGGTGCCGATCGTCGGTGATTTTCATTACAATGGTCACCGGCTTTTACAGGCGTATCCCGAATGTGCTGAGGCCCTAGATAAATACCGTATTAATCCAGGTAATGTGGGTTATGGCGAAAAACGTGACGCCCAATTTACACAGATGATTGAGGTCGCGCTAAAATTTAATAAACCGGTGCGGATAGGCGTGAATTGGGGGAGCTTGGATCAAGACCTGAGTTCGCGTGAGATGGATAAAAATGCGGCATTAGCGCAGCCACGCTCTGCAGCGGAAGTGCTGCAGGAAACCTTAGTACTATCGGCTTTGTTGAGTGCTGAATTGGCTGAAAAAATTGGCATGCCAGCGAGTCTCATCGTCTTATCCTGTAAAGTAAGTCGCGTACAGGACTTGATTGCTATCCATCGTAATCTAGCCGCGCGCTGTACCTATGCGATACATTTGGGTTTAACGGAAGCAGGGATGGGTTCGAAAGGGATAGTGGCGACCACGGCGGCGCTAGCGGTTTTATTACAAGAAGGTATTGGTGACACGATTCGGGCTTCATTAACACCGGAACCCGGTGGTGATAGAAGTCGCGAAGTAGTAGTTTGCCAGCAAATTTTACAATCGATGGGGATGCGCGCCTTTATGCCTTCGGTGTCGGCATGCCCCGGCTGCGGACGTACTACGAGTAGTTATTTTCAAGAATTGGCCAATCAAGTAGAAGCCTATATTAAAGAACGTATGCCGACGTGGTCACAACATTATACGGGCGTAGAAAATTTATCCTTGGCGGTGATGGGATGTATTGTGAATGGGCCGGGCGAGAGTAAACATGCCAATATTGGTATTAGTTTACCCGGTACCGGCGAACATCCGATTGCGCCGGTATTTGCCGATGGACGTAAAGTCGCCACGTTGCGTGGAGATAATATTGTTCAACAATTTCAAGCTATTATAGAAGATTATGTGGTAAGTCATTATGCAAAAAGAGAACAAGTTGTTGCAACGCAAAGTTAATCGAATTAGAGCAAGCGTATTATTGGGTTTGTTTTCTTTAGCGAGCTTTTCTGTACAGGCGCAGACTCCATCGCTGACGATTCCTGCTTATTCGCGTCTGGAAAAAAAGTTAGCGTTTTATCAGCAGGCCGCACAACATCCTTGGCCGCGTTTACAGACCAATGAAGTATTATCGTTAGGGATGCAAGCTCCAGCGGTGGCAATATTGCGTCAGCGTTTATGTGCTAGCGAAGATTTAGCTGCCAATGCGTGTACTAACATGCCTAATCCGAATGATTTTGATGAACAAGTCGAAGATGCAGTGGCTTTGTTTCAAGAACGGCATGGATTAAAAGATGATGGCGTGGTAGGCGTGACGACACAACAAGCGCTGAATGTTTCCGCGGCGCAACGTTTGCATCAGATTGAATTTAATTTGCAACGCTGGTCACGATTGATAGTCTTAGCTAATCCTACTTATATTTGGATTAATGTTCCCGATCACCGTTTACGTTTAGTTAAAGACCATCATGCAATTTTAACCGCCCGCGTTATTGTCGGTAAACCGTCGCGACCGACACCCGAGATTAATTCCGAAGTGACACGCTTCATATTAAATCCTTATTGGACCGTGCCGCCTGGAATTGCGCGCAGAGATGTCATTCCTAAAGCGATGCGCGATGCTAATTATTTGCGTCGTAGTCACATCCGCATCTACGCGGTTAATCAACCGAATAAAGAGTTAAATCCTAGTGCAGTGGATTGGTTAGCGGTGAGAAAAAATCCTGGACGCTATATTTTACGTCAGGATCCAGGACCGCATAATTCATTGGGGCAAATAAAATTTGAATTTGCAAATCCACATTTAGTGTATCTGCATGATACGCCATCCAAAGCCTTATTTGATGCTGAACGACGTTTGTTTAGTTCGGGTTGTGTGCGTTTAGAAGATCCGTTTGAATTTCTCGAAGCCTTAGAAGAACTCGATCCTAACTTGCAACAAGCAGCGTCGCGCATCGAAGCAGCCTTGGAGTCGGGACGTACTACGGTGATTAATTTGAAAACACCGATCCCCATACATCTGACTTACATTACCGCGTGGGTGGATAAACAGGATTTCTTACATTTTTGGGACGATGTGTATGGTCGCGATCCCGTGCTCGCCGTCAATAAAGAGCAATTAGCCAATGATCTGCCAGAACCTATCTAATGATAGGCTCTTAGCAATAAATACATTTGCTCAGTGTGCTAATTTGTTTTGCGAATGATTGCTTTCCGTTTCTGGCGACGCTGCGGATGGAAATAGTGTGGAATGCGTCGCAGGTCTGTTATTAATTAAGTTTGTTTCGACTAACAATCGATTAATATATTGATTTATTTGTCTTATCGAATCCGCTTTTTGTGAAAGTTCAATGATTTGATCAAAAACAGATTGGCTAAATTTGTTTTCTGGAATTCGATAGAACAAATATCCGCTATGTTCTGTAAATTCAAAATTCTTTAAAGCTAATAGTGTATTTAAATTTTCTTGTGTTGCAAGTTTACCCATTGCATTTAGAGCACTGCTAATATGCTGTGGATTAAAGTATGCTTCTAAACTATTTATATTTGCTAATGTTAAGAGATTAGTTTTTTTTAGCGCGCATAGTGCATAGCTAAAGGCTATAGGTTTAATATGAGCTTCTACTTTTAGCATACACAGTGAATAGAGTTTACCTTCTAATTCTGAATTTATACTTTTTTTAAGAATTTCTTTCGCCAATGCGACGTTCTTGGATATATCTGAAGGATAAGCCATTAAAAACTCCTCAATAAAGATAGCCATCCTTAGCGTTTGAATTAAATGTTATGAACAATAATTTATACAAGATCAAACTTAAGGAAATCTTATTTACTTGGGGCCAAGCATTTTTTGTCATTACAAGCGCGCAAAATATTAATTGTCATTGCGAGCACCGAAGGTGCGTGGCAATCCATGAAAAGTTTTTAACGCACGTTTAATAAATTAAATAGTGTGTGTTAAGATTTAGTGAATTAATTTTTTTCACCGCGTTAGGTTTTTATGAAACAATTTGAACAGAAAAAAACAACTGCTATTAAAAGTAATATCGCTAAAAAAATAAAGCTATTGGGTAAGAAACTTAAAACACATCCAGCTCATGCGCGAAGAAAAAAAGATAAAGAAAATTGGGAGACTTTCTTTACGGTTTCCGTCTTCATTGCCCTGGCTGGGACCATGATTTTTGGTATAGGTGGCTGGTTGGCAGTTGCTGCATCAGGAACGCTTTTAAGCTTAATTATTGTAGAATCGGGGTTATTTTCATCGCTTGCTATGGGTTTTAGCGCCTGGTCTGTCTATAACACTTATTTATGGATGCGCGATTTGTTTAGTTCTGAGAAGATAAAAAGCCAAAATAAAGATTATGATCGATGTCATAAAAATCTGCTTGAATTACAGGAATTAGCCGCTGAAAAGAACGATTTAATAACAAAAATTAATGCCCACCTTAAAAATGCTATTCAATGTTTGCTATCTAGCCAAGAAGAGACAGATTTTTTGCAACGCGACTTCAGTAGCCAAGTAAGGTACTTAGAACAAAAAAAGAAAAAACTTCCTGCTTATTCGAGAAGGCAAAAGGACAAAGAAAATTGGGCGAAAATTTTTACCTATTCATTTATGGCTTCCTGTGCAGGAATGGGCTTATATGCAGTGGCTCTTATTATGATGATGGGAGGACCCCCCGCTATATTACTGGGCCCTATTTTCCCGGCGCTACTAATTGTTGAGGGTATCTTTGCTTTGATTATTCTTAGTCCTGTCATAATAGGTAGTGTATTATATGCGGCTTATTTAGGCATGCGCGATCTATTTAGTCCCGTTAAAATCAAAGCCGAAAATAAACAATATGCGCAATTTAAAAAAACTATTGCTGAATTAAAGAAATTAGACAAGCAAGATAGCCAATTAGATACAACGATTAATAGCAAGATCGAAGGTATGGATGGCAATTTAGCACAAACAACTGACGATCAAAAAACGGGAAAATTTTGCGATTCTTTACAGATTAATGCTACTAAAAATAATATTAATTGGATTAATTATAAACCTTTGTTTTCAGTTCCAAGTAATCAGAATTTAACAAATGCAATTCTTTCATCAAATTTTACGCTCTAATATAAATTTTCATCATGCATGTCATTAAACAAAAAGGAAAACAAAAATATGCAAACATTCAGCTTCGACGAAGGGACAACTGAAAATTCAGTGCTTTCTCAATTAAAAGAAACATTAGTGACTACTGCTTGGTGGGCAGGAGCATTGACCGTAAATGCTTCTGTTACTGCGCTAGTGGGCGCAGCAGTGGGTGCGGCGTGTGGATATGGCCACGCAACGTGGTCAGAACCGTGCATCAATGAAGCAAATTCCTACTTGGT
>CANJLU010000085.1 GCA_947475085.1 Coxiellaceae bacterium | reverse complement strand
GCTTTTAGAACATAAAATAAACATTAATCACCAAGATAATGACGGCGCAACTGCGTTACACATTGTTATTGGGCTATATAGCGAAGTAACCCATGGTTATGTAAAAACATTGCCGGTTATAGCAATGCTTCTGAATAAAGGAGCAGATGTGACTATCAAAACTCACGAGGGTGAAACATCTTTGCAAGTTGCCGATCGCGTCAAAGATGCTGTGGCGGGTGAAATACTTATTGACGCGTTATTGAAAAAAGTTCCGACGACTGAAAAACCATCTTTTAAAATGCAAGAACTGTCTGATTATTGGGAGCAACAGGTGAAAAAAATAACTGATAAATCCATTATATCAGACACCATAGAAGGGGCAGTGGGAGGAACAGAAAGAGCTTTAGGAGTAAGAAGAATCGAAAATATTATCCGATTCTTTTCTCAAGCGACTATTCAAGATCCCAGCAATACAGAAGCAGCTGAACAACAGGTAGCTGACGTTAAACCAACGGCCGCCAATTTAGGTAAATAAAATTTATTTTCCTATACTTGGTGATAGAGAAAGCATGCTTACAACAATTGGATGTTTGGCAAGACCCCGGGAGAATGCAGCAACCCTTGCTAATTAATATACGTGAGGATTGCGAATTGCGGGGCAACGCAGATAAAAATTCAAATGCCAAGAGTATAGGTTTAAAATGCTGATAGGACTTTTTTAGTAGTTTGGTTAAGATAGACTAAAAAAGTCCTTTTCTTTATTGGGGGTTAGCTGGATGACACAATCATCAGAAAATCGGTATGAGATCCCATGTTTAGCGTCACATTGTTTAGATCCGCTCCATCAGTTAGAACAGCATTTACTGGCTGCACAAACCACCACTGAAAATTGGTTACGTGAACAATGGCGTAAAACACCTGCGCCTTTTTATTCCTCGGTTGATTTACGCAATGCCGGGTTTAAACTAGCGCCGGTTGACACGAATTTATTTCCAGCGGGATTTAATAATCTGAGTGAAGACTTTATTCCGCTGGCAGTACAAGCGGCACAAGAAACCTTAGAACGTTTAGCGCCAGGATGTATGCGTATTTTATTAATTCCTGAAAATCATACGCGGAATAATTTTTATTTTGAAAATCTGTTTACCTTACAAGATATTTTAAGTAAAGCCGGTTTTGAAGTCAGAATCGGATCCTTATTAGAAGACATCAAAGCGACCAAAGAGATTACGTTAGAGTCAGGTGGCTCCTTAAAACTAGAACCCATACATCGGCAAGCCGATCAGATCCGAGTGAAGGATTTTTTACCTTGTTTTATCCTATTAAATAACGATTTAGCCACAGGTATTCCTGAAATATTACAAGGAATACAGCAAGCTATTCTACCTAATGTAAATTTAGGGTGGCATAGTCGTTTAAAATCGAATCATTTTCGTCATTATGAACAGGTGACACAAGAATTTTCCCAATTATTGGATCTCGATCCTTGGTTGATTACCCCTTATTTTTCACATTGTAAGGGTGTGGATTTTATGCAGCGTGAAGGCGAAGCCTGCATGCTAGAAAAAAGCCAGGAAATCTTGCAAGCAACTGAAAAAAAATATCGGCAATATCATATTAAAGAAAAACCTTATGTGGTTATTAAAGCGGATGCAGGCACTTACGGAATGGGTGTGTTATCTATCCATGAACCCGAAGAAATCCAACAACTGAATCGTAAAAAACGTAGTGATATGATGGTTTCTAAAGGTAGTCGACCCATCGATAAGGTGATCATTCAAGAAGGCGTTTATACTTTCGAAACCTGGAATGATGCGGTGGCTGAACCGGTAGTGTATATGTTAGGACAATACGTAGTCGGAGGATTTTATCGTGTGCATACCGGCCGCGGTGTCAGTGACAACCTGAATACACCGGGTATGCAATTTGAGCCTTTACCCTTTGTACAAGCGTGTAACGTTCCAGACGCTAGAGGACAACAAAAAGGAAAATGCGCGAATCGGTTTTATGTGTATGGTGTGATAGCACGACTGGCGCTATTAGCAGCGGCACGTGAACAAGCCGAAGTTTTAAAGAAAGCGGAGTAAAACATGCGTAAGCCACTGGGCGTGATTATGGATCCCATCGAGGGGATTAATCCTAAAAAAGATACCACACTGGCCCTATTGTTAGCTGCACAGCAACGTGATTGGCCGATTTTTTATATGCAAGCCAAGGATCTTTTTTTGGTCAATGATAAACCTTGTGCGCGTATGCGCAGTTTGCAAGTCCAAGATGATCCGAAAAATTGGTTTGAGTGTGGCAAAGAAAGTATACACGCGTTAGATAGCTTATCGGTGATTTTGATGCGTAAGGATCCACCGATCGATATGCAATATATTTATGCGACGCAATTGCTGGATAAGGCCGAGCAACAAGGCGTATTAATCGCCAACCGTCCACAAAGTTTGCGCGATTTTAATGAGAAATTATTTACATTAAATTTTCCTGATTGTTGTCCTCCCAGTTTAGTGACATCCAACATCCAAACCGCGCAAGAATTTTTGTTGCAACACCACGATATCATCGCCAAACCGCTGGATGGTATGGGTGGTCAATCAGTGTTTAGAGTGCGCGACAATGATCCAAATTGTAACGTCATTTTAGAAACTTTAACCCATAATAATCAATCTTACATGATGGTACAGCGCTACATTTCTGAAGTGCGTTTCGGAGATAAACGGATCATAATGATCAATGGCGAAGCTATTCCTTATGCGTTGGCGCGTATTGCAGCGCCCGGTGAAACGCGTGCTAATTTGGCCGTAGGGGGAATAGGTAAGGCGGTCAAATTAAGTGAGCGCGATGTTTGGATTTGCCAACAAGTGGGGCCTGTTTTAAAAGAAAAAGGTTTATTATTGGTTGGCTTAGATGTTATTGGTGATTATTTGACCGAAATAAATATTACTAGTCCTACCGGCGTGCGTGAAATCGATGCACAATGTAAACTTAATATTGGTAGGCAATTTATTGATGCCATTTTTCCCGCATAACACTTAATGACCAGCATCATGTTTTCAACGTAAATTTGTAAATCTAATTTCCTGCAATAAAATTTATTGCAGGATTTACAGTTTTATAAATTAAGAATTTCCATTAACTTATAAACTCAAACTTACAATTTTCAATATTTTTATTACAATAATAAATTTTGTGTTTATCTTTTTTCCAATTTCCATCTAACTGGATAGTGACTTTATTTATTTTTGGATCTAAGAATATTTCAAGACCGTCTTTTGTTGTATAAACACAACTATTCAGCTTTCCAGATATTGTTCCCTTTTTAATAGGTGTGTTCGTTTTAACCTCAACGTCTACAAAATGAGTAATTTTTCCGGGTAGGTCAATGCCTGTATATTTATCAGTGTCTGACCAAATAGTTCCTTGGGAATTAGCTGAGAAAGAGCAAACATTATAGTTTTTTTCTTTAGTACAAGTTATTTGTATTTCATTCAATGTCGGGCAAGTTGTCGCTTGCACGGATAAAGTACAAAATAAACTAAGCATGCTGAGTTTCGTCGTTATGGTTTTTAATTTATTTATTTTCATAGAGTAACCTTTTTGTAAAATACTGCTTTTGAAGCATATCTGGAATTCAAACAATTTAAAAGTAGATTTTTTTGTAACGTTAATTGAGTGCTTACTATAAAATTATCAATTAAGGACAGTCATCTTAACCCTTCTAGGTTTTTAAAAATAAAAAACTATACTAAAATTTTAATAATTTGTAGAAATGGAGGAAAAAAAGCTTGATGAATTACATGCTCAATTTTGACACAGGAAGGTCATAATAAACATTTTATAGTTAATTTAATTTCTGGAGCAACCATGTACAAACAAGCCTATTCGTCGTTGGTATCCCTCGCACTTCTAGGAATGTTTCTAAGCTTAATTATTCTAGCTTTCTCATATCATAGCATTCCTGTTAATCCTACTTTTTTTATTGTCCTATTAAGTTTATTGGGCATTATCGCGTTGTGTCTGATGTACCGTTACATTTGCATCCCATTTTTGTTTGCAACTTTTAGTGTTTTATCGATATTACGGATTTTAGGTCTACATAAATGCTTTGTACCGATGATGCCGGTGATCATTAGTTTAGTGTGTTTAGTGATTTTATTTTTTTATATTGCATACCATGATGTTAAAAAAACACCGATTATTTTACGGGGTACGCCCCAAGAGATGTTTGAAATGTCTGCGTATGAATGGCATCTGAGTTTTATCCGGCTTTATGTAGGCTTTGATCTGATTGCCCATTGCACCGAAAAACTATTTGCCGGAAAAGTTCCCTTTCAAGCGGATGTCACCGCTTTCATGCATTTGAATGTGATGGATCCAACGCTTTTTGTACGATTTTCAGGTTTATGCGAATTGGCCGGTGTCATTTCTTTAGGCTTAGGTTTGTTAACGCGCGTGGGTGCGATAGGTACTTCGCTGTATTTAATTGTTGCCACCATAATCGGCCATCACTTTTTAAAGGGTTTTATTTGGGCATTACCTGGCGGTGGCTGGGAATATCCGGTGATGTGGAGCGTATTTATTTTGAGTTATGTCGTATTAGGGGCGGATGAATTTTCTATCGATGGTGTGTTAGATAAAAATTTTAATTTACCTATTTGGTTAAAAAGATTGATGGGTGTCATGGAATCCGATGGGAAGATATGATCTTAGATGCATACTGTACACAGTTTCTGTGGTAAAGCTGTGTAAAAATATGTGTAAAAGCTTTTGAACACGTTTATAGGATTGGCCGCGCAGCATCTGTGCAAAAATTAAACGATGCGCATCGGCTTTGTATTTTAATAGCGGATAGCTTTTTTATATAGAGATTAAATATAGAAAGTAGTCAGTATTGAAATGATCAATTTATCCTTGACGAATATTTTTAAGTTATTTTAATATAAATAGATTAAATTAAAACAAGAGGTAAATGATATGCTCAAAGCAAAAGCACAAAAAACTATCTCAACCTTTAAACCACTTCATTTGCTGCAACCCAATATTCAGAAGAAACAGGTATTTATTTTCTGCACAAACTCTGAACATAGTTTTTGGATGAAAGAGAATCAGAGTGCTTGGGAAGAGGTTACGATCAATCCTGATGGCTATTTTTGTGATAGAGATGGTGGCTCAGCAACTTTTAAATTTCACGGAAAAGAATTTAATGAGTTATTTGTTTCTTCTCCGCTACAGCCAGTAGAAACTTCTTATATATCTGGAGCTCGTCAACATATAAAGTTGGAAAAGCTACCCTTGTCAAAAGAAAAACTGGAAGAAATAGGTATTACTAATCAAGTTAAGTTAGATCTATCAAATATTCCTAAAGTAGATGACGTAGAAAAAGTTCAAAAAGATAAGCTGGAGGAAAGTAAGGCATTGACTAGCAAAAATCTTACAGCACTTTTTAACGAGAATATGGAGTTTTTCTTTGATAAACTTTCAGAACCTGGAACTTCATCGGGTAGTGAAAAATTACTTAGCCAATTAAAAATGTAAGTATGTGAATATACACATCGTACATCAAGATGCGAATAAGCATGTTGATGTGGCTTCATCTCGCGATGGAGATTTTCAAGAGTTAAAAAATTTTCGTCATGGCGAGCGAATGTTCATTCGCGTGGCCATCCACAATAGAATTTTCTGGATTGCCGCGCTACGCGCTCGCAATGATGAGTAAAATCTTATTCACAAAAGCTTTAAATTCTTTTTTCTATTCCATAGCGAAGTTTTCAGAGTTGAATTAGAACTATGCGTCAACGGCAACTTGGACTTTGCCATCGATTAATCGAGCAGGAAAGGTTTTAATGCCTGTGAAAGCGGGCGCACGGGTTGCAGTGCCGGTTTTAATACAAAAACCAGCGCCATGCCAAGGACAAATAATTTCTTCTCCTTCGATTTCGCCGCCTTCCAGTGATTGATCTTCGTGCGTGCACAGATTCTTCATGGCATAAAATTCGCCATTAAGATTGAAAACTAATAAAGATAGGCCATTCCAATCAAATACTTGATAGCTACCCACCGGAAAACTTGCTGCATCGATGACATCAACCCAATTTGCCACTTTTTTCTCTCCAGAATTTACAGCATGCCTAATTGTAATTTAGCCGCTTCGGACATATTTTCGCTGGTCCAAGGTGGATCCCAGACTAATTCCACCTGCGTCTCGCAGACGCCCGCTACATTATTGATCACATTTTCCACCGTGCCGGGAAAGGTTTGTGCTACCGGACAACCTGGTGACGTTAAGGTCATTTCAATCTTTACCATGCCTTGTGGATCGATAAAAATTTGATAAATAAGCCCTAAATCATAAATGTTGACGGGGATTTCTGGATCATAAATG
>CANJLU010000084.1 GCA_947475085.1 Coxiellaceae bacterium | reverse complement strand
TTGGGTGTGTGTAACCTGATAAGTTTCTTTTAGAAATGGAATACACCAAAGACCTGCAAAACCATCAATCGGTGCAAAAGCGAATCCACTATACAGTGTGATTAACCAGTTTTGTTTATTACTCAGTACCATCCAAACATCATGCATTGAAAACTTATCGATGCTTCCGGTTTGGCTTAATGCTCCAACCGGTTTGTCGCGCACGATTAAATAAAATAAACCGGCTAGAATTAACCCACTTATCGCACACAAATATAAACTCTGTCGCCAGCCGAAGGTGCTAACCGCGAAAGACAAGGGTAACTGACCAGCAACTGCACCCAACATCGCTGCAGTCGCCAGTAACCCTCCAACAAAGGCAAATTGACTCGGTTTAAACCATAGACTTGTCATCTTCATATAACTGACGGTAGCAAAAGCGGCGCCGACACCCATTAATGCCCGAGACCAAGTGGCTATATTTAAACTGTGCGCCTCAGAAAAAATATAAATCCCTGCGGCACATAAAAGAATAGCGATAGTGGTTAATAAGCGCGGACTATAGCGATCTAATAAAATACCTACAAACAGCTGCGCTAATAAAAAAGAATAAAAAAAACTAGCGGTTAAATTACCTAAACCAGTTCCTTGGATATGAAACACTCGCATCAAATCGTCAGTCATGATGCTAGGTGAGACTTGCAAGATATATTTATAAAATAAAAAAGCGGCGGCTAGTGCGATAACTAACCAAGGATACCCATGGTGGGCGGTAAAATGTTTCTTTTCAATGTGCATGGCTCGCTAAACCTTATAATTCATTTAGCGGCGAATTATGGCATTATTAGCCAAATTTTGCACTCCTTATCAAGAGTACCTTTTACTATAAAAAAATTATCTTCATGGCGAGTGAATGGAATGAACGTGGCCATCCACTGTTTCGTATTTACTGGATTGCCGCGCGCTAAGCGCTCGCAATGACAAGTAAAAGAGCTTATCAAGCTACGTTTAGTCGCAAGCTCCTGATTAAAAGAGGCCCTCATCATTAAACATTAAAGCAATGATGAGGACTTAAAAATAGATTAAAACTAGAAACGTAAACCCATAGGTTTTCCGGATATTTTTTGTTTTTGCCTATCTACCTGTTCACTCCAACGAGCTACTTTAGCATTTAGCGGTTGTTGACATTTATATCGTGACATAACATTAAAAAGTAAAAGTGTCGCATTCACATTACTGGTCGCTGTAACCTGTGATATACCTGACTTTCCTGCCTGTTGCCGGGCCTGCTGATAACTATGCTGATGGTTTTCTCCAGCTAAGCTAGCTTTAACTAACAATTTTGAATGTAATTGCTTAGTTTGATGCCCTATCTTATGTAAGTTCCCCGAAGCTATTTGATCCACCTTAATTTGATTATGATTTGCATAGCTATTTTGTTTATTTCCCCTAGTGTTTTGTGGATTATAACTTTCATTAGTTTGCACTGGTTTAAATAGAGAAGTTCTTTTACACGTTTCAGCAGCAGCCGATTTTTTATGAGCTTGGATACGATCAGTTTTTTTAAAAGTTTTATTGGATAAAACAAGATTTTGTACTTGTCTCGGTGACTCTAAAATTTTTTGTTTAGTACTGTCATTTACTTGTTTTAAAGGCGATTTCACAGCTTTTCTTCTAGAATGCTTAGCTCCTTTAGAAAGCGCTTTTATTGGATATTGACTTTTTTCATAATGATCTGCCATATCTAAGATTTTATCTTCAAAATTACTTGAAAAAAGAGAATTCATGACGCTATTAACCGCCTTAAATGTTTTTTGTATTATTCCATTATGATGTGCAGCAGCATTGCTGTGTAGAGGTTGTGCTGATCGTTCGATGCTGCGTCGCCTTCTAGAAAGTCTTAATTCGTTATCTTCTACATAATTATCATCCGTTAGCGCTTCAATTGAACTAGCGTTAATATCATTACTTATATAATAACGCTGCCAAACTTGAGTATCCGTAACATTTTTATGGATAGAAGTAAAATTCCGTTGTCCTTTAATAATCGCCGAAGAGTCTGCTTGTAGAGCATGTTTACGTGCCTGCCACACTTGGTTAAAATCCGCTATTCCTTTAAGCGTTACTTTATTTTTAAGCCTTATTTTTGTATTAGTATTGGAAAATTTAATAACTAATGTAGCTAATTTTGGCTCTGCATAAAAATTCTCAAATAGTATAGTTAAAGGTTTAACAATGTCTGAAGAATTGCTTAAACTATTGGTAAATATTAAATTGGTTCGGTTGTCATGATAAAATGCAAAATTATGCAGATCGTGATCACTAGGGATAATCATCTCCGTCTTTTCTTCTATATTTTTAACTCCTATACTCATGCTGTCAGCATTGACAGGAAAGCTGACTGGCTTTAAATGTAAATTCAAGCGCGGCCCTGCTATCTTGTACGGTGCAACATCTAACAGTATATGTAAAAATTTTTTGTACCAATGATTGACTAATGCATCTTTCAAATAAATATCCATCACTCTAATTCTACGAAGCGAATTTTTTGGATGCATAACCAACTGTAGTAACACGTCATTACCTAATTTATTCCTTTTATTGGGCGCTGTGAAAAAGACTTCAGCGGTTGCATTTAATTTTTGAATTTTGGCATGGAGTTTTCTAAAATCTAAACTATCAATATGTGTATCATTTTTAGCATGATAAATAACCACTTCATTGAGTGGTGGGCGAAAAGAATCTGCAGAACCATTATCCATAACAAAAAGACCTTCACCGCCATTTCCATTAAGATATGTTTTTTTTGCAGATGGGTTATTTTGCATCACTTCTTGCCCGTTATGACCTATAACCACCGTCTCATTCCGTGAGGTGTTTATGATAGAGATCATATTTAAACGATGGGCAATTGCCGGGTAAATCTGCATAATATTTTCAATGCTTTGATCCGTGGTAAGAAAAAGATATAGATTTTTATAACCTCTTTTAAGTTCGGCACTTGTCTTACCTTCCATAAAATACAAGTTCGTGCTAGCAGATAAATTAGTATTTAACTGGAACTGCATCCCTTGTATGAAATGCAATTTCGTGACCTGCGGTTGTTGATTATCCGAAAACACAAGGGAAGAGATTTCGGAAATTGATGCATTAAAAACAAATTGGTGTTGGGTGTTCAAATTATTTTGTGCTACGCTAATTGAAGCTATCCCATTACCAGGTAAAATATAATAAATAAAATTACCAACTTCGGCCTCATTAGTTACATTGCTATTCGGCCTCAAATGCATTTTCAGATTATAATCACAACTGGAATTTTTAGGGATTAAAAGCGTATCCGAATTATTTAATGTCGTTCCTCCCAGCATTCCAATTTCTTCAGTAGTACAAGCCGCTGTCACATCAAGCGGAATAGTTCCTCCAAATAATTTCTCTATGCGATTAGTTGCCAGTGTTGTATTCCCATATTTTAAGTAACCGGCATCACCATCATCAAAATAGACTTTGATTCGATCGGTTATCGGCTGAAATCCTTCTAGAAATAAACTATCTGAACCGGGACCTCCATCTAAACCACCCATCCCTTCTCTATCCTTGGGACGCCCAGTCCATACTTGAGTTGCTTGCACTATAAAACTATCGTCTTGCTCGCCACCTTCAAAATCTTTAGCGCCGTTATTGGTTATAAAAACATTTGGGATATCTGTGAAACCCACTGCATGATCTTCGCCTAGACCCAAATTGAAATAAGCTATTTCTCCGACTGTGTTGTTAGTATTGGTCAGTCCAATCGCATCATCACAGGCATAAGCGTGTTCTGTAAGCACTATACCATTGCCATCCGTTTCAATAGGCACGCACAGTAACTCATTGCCTTCAGGAGGTTTAATTATTAATCGGGTTAATTGAAATCCTTCGAGTTTATCTTGAAAATAAACAGAATTATTTATGATATCGGTAAAAATAGGATCACAGATGGTTACATTCTTAGTACATGTTGTAATAAAAATGGAACGGGTATCTCCACAAGAGCTCTTTTCGGCCACAACACGACATTTTTCACCATTTCTTTCGATGCCTGGAATAATAATGTGTTTAATCGCCAGATTTTTTTGAAATAATTGTGACTGCAAAGCTAATCGATGCTCATATTCCGTTGCTTTTTGGATCATTCTGCTAATATAGGCTTCAGGATTAATAAATAAAAATGCTCGACTCCCTTCTTTAAACTTTTCCCAATCCGATAAACGAACATGATGTTTCTCCTCCTCAACATATTCAACCTTATCGTAAATTCTTTGGCCTAACATGACCATGCCCACTACAATTTCGCCGACAGGACCTGCTACAATAGAAATACCCATTGCAGCAAACCTTTCTGAACTTATCTCAGCTACCTCGATGCCACCTCTTAATAAATCTGTACCTATCTGAATACCATCACTCGCAATTGCAACTTTCGCATCGGTATCATTACTATTGTTTTGTAAGAATTTAATTTGATTAAAAAGATCATACCCCGCTAATAAGGATGTTCCTTTAGTGACAACACGAGCCCCTAATCCAAAACCTAAATCTTTCATTCCTGTGGCTAAAGCAAGTAATCTCTTTTTCTCTAATAACTCGGATGCTTTTAGTAAGCCATGATTTACGATATTCAAACCCGCGAGTTTAACAGCCGCGGTAGGATCTCCTTTAAACAATAAGTTTGCCACTGCCTCTTCACTGAACATCATATCGATTAAGCTAGAAGAGAATCTCCCAATTTTCTCCAAATGCTGAGTCACTCTATGATTATGTATCAGTGCTGTCACTTCTTTTTGCTTGTTTCCACCTATGTTAGGTTTTTGTATCTCAAGTTTTTGTAATATTTCAAATTGTTTTTCTTCAGGAAAAATATTAAGTTTTTCAATAATTTTTTCACTATCTAATACGCAACCTACTTCGCGTTTTCGCCGAGTGGTAACACAGCCCACCGTATGAGCCATATCATCCAAGTCTATATTATCTAAATCATCGATGTGCATAGCATCATGATTTTCTTGATTTACTCTCGGCTCTGGTAAGTCACGATAACCGTAAAGATCATTAATGGGTAGATTATCCAAATCAAGCATCTCAACATCTTCTGCCGGCTGATTAACAACAGGATTAAGTACTTGAGGATTAATTTGTAAATTATTTAAATTTAACTCAGAGCTTAATAATCCCTCATTAAAATTATATTGACGGAGACTATCTTTATTTGCTTCCATAAAAATAGAAAATTTTGAATCATGATTCCAGCCTTGAGTTTGTCCAATTTCTTCGTCAAAATCTCTGTATTCCTCTTTAATCCTATTTTTCTGATCTGGAGTAAAAACTTTCGTTCTTACTGCTTCACTTTTAGTGAAATCTACAACCTTTGGTGGATATAAATAATCATCTTTTGCAGTTGTTAACATAAAATGAACTACTCTTGAATTAAGACTAGAATCAGGATGATTAGGCATAGCCGGTTTTAATTGCCGAGATTTCACATCAAACACTATCGCCTCTGGAGAGGGATTATTCCCTATATCCACTGCTTTAATATCAAAGCGCTCTTTATAGACATATATTTGTTTCAAGACCTGATCAATATTGTTATCAGATATTTCTTTTCCTCCCTCACGGTCTCGACCTCCCGTCAGATAAAGATCTAATTTAGAATCACCAGGAAATGCATTACGAATTTGATCCATAAAACTTAATGGTCCAGAAAATTGATCAAAATGTGATAAAACCACTTTCTTTTCTACCTCAAGCGGATTATGCACAACGATAGCAACACACTGTCGAATATTATAGGTGCCTAAATTTTCATCCGTAGATATTCCAAACTCGCCCTGTAGCACCACATGTGCCGCATTATCCAGAGTTCCTTGAGTTAGTTTATAGGATTCTTTGTAATGATAAGATTCATAGGCACTTAAGTCATCCTCTGATAAAGATAAACGACCCGGATGTTCATTAATTTGTTTATAAAGACCTGCTAAAGCTAAATGCGCTTGTAGTTTTTCCGTATCCGAGTTTGTATTAAGCAATATATTCTGATTTTCAGTTTCATAATCAGTAACGGCCGATTTGTTTTCTTTGATATAAGTTACAGCTAAGTCTTGGTAGGTCGTTTCAAGTTTTTCGTATTCTTTTAATTGGATATAAATCTCAATACTTTTCTTAAAGTTTTCACGCGCACTTACAAGATTATTGTTTGCTTGATAGGCTTTACCCAACTGCAAATAACTTTTAGCTAATGATAGATGTTGAGGATAGTGTTCCCTAAAAAGCACCGTGGATGCACCCAATCTTCGTATGGCTTCATCAAAATTTCCCTGATTGTAATAATATAATCCATCGCCATAAGCCCACTCACCCGCTACAAAATACTCCTCTTTA
>CANJLU010000083.1 GCA_947475085.1 Coxiellaceae bacterium | reverse complement strand
TTTCCACCGTGCCGGGAAAGGTTTGTGCTACCGGACAACCTGGTGACGTTAAGGTCATTTCAATCTTTACCATGCCTTGTGGATCGATAAAAATTTGATAAATAAGCCCTAAATCATAAATGTTGACGGGGATTTCTGGATCATAAATGTCTTTGAGTGCTTCAATAATATGCAAGGTAAGTTGTTTGATCGATTCTTCTGAGAGTGGATAGGTGAGCATTATTATAACAAATAAGGATTAAATAAAATTGGAATGAGTCTGTTATAGAATGTATAACATTGAATACGAATTTTAACTAATTCTAACATTTATTCTAATGACATCAATGCTACAGTTAAAAATAGTTGAAAAAATAGACCGTCCTCTCTAGTTAATTTATGCAAACATTGAATTTATTGATATTTAGTGATACCTATATCTAATTAAGCAGCTTAGATCTTAGTTTTTCAAATGATCAAGCCTATATCGTAAGTTAAAGGAATAACGGGTGAAAAAAGAGATGCTTAAGTATTTATTAGCTATTCTTATTAGTTTTTGTTTTCTTGGTGTTACCAGTGCCAACGCTTTACCGGCGCGCTTTTCGGCAGACGGCTACGTCAGTACAGAATATCCAGTAGGTCAAGTTGATTTAATGCTGCCTTTAAAAGGGGATGCTGAGCATAATTTTTATATTGATCCTGCATTGGCTTATGGAAGTGATTCGCAAGGCTATGCCGATTTGGGCGTAGGGTATCGGTGGGTTAAAAATAACGCGGCGATATTGGGTGGTTATCTATTTGGCGGATATAGTCGAATTGATAATAATGCGCGTTTATGGGTGGTAAATCCTGGGATAGAAGCTTTAGGCTCACGTTGGGATGCCCATCTCAATGGATATCTCGCCATGGGTGATCGTAATACAGCTGTTTCAAGCTTTTTATCCTTTGATGAGTTTACTGGGCATTCTGAATTATTTAACCTATTCGACGTAACACAACATGCAGGGAATGGTGCTGATGTGAAATTCGGGTACCAACTTTTTCCTAGTACTCCTTTAAAAGCTTATGTTGGCAGTTATTTTTTTTCACCTTCTGAAACCAATAATGTTTTAGGGGGCGCTGTTGGCTTGGAATATTGGCTGGATCAAAATATTAAAGTGTTTGCTAATTATACTTATGATAATTTACGACGCAGTGTCGGTGCATTTGGTATAGGGTTCGAATTGGGTGGCACACATGTTCATCGTAGTGACCCAAGTGTTGAAGAACGAATTACCGATCCAGTAGAACGCTATTTAGCTGAACTAGGCCGTGGTTCGAGCATACCAAGTCAGAAGAAAACCCAATTCATAGGTCTGATAGTGCCTGCTAATAGGGATGATGATGCTTTTTTTAGTCAAACAGGGACACCTAATAATGGTGGCATGGGTTTGACACTGGATAATTGTACTTTTGAGAATCCATGTGGTCCTACTGATCTGACCAATCAAGGTACGCAAACCTTAGCAACGTTGCTTCCGAATACGAGGATGTTTTTTGGCGGGGGAGCTTATTCGGCTTTAGATGTTCCTGGAGGAATCAATCCAGTTACGATCAGAACCGGTCAAAGCATCGCTGCTACGCCAGGAACGTCACCTTCAACTTTTAATGGAGGATTTATTTTGGAAGGTAATAATAGCTTAAATGACATTATTCTTTTACCCACGGTAAGCACAGCAACAGGACCCGGCGTCAGCGCTACCGGAGGTAATGTTTTAATAAATAATAGTCAAATTGGCAGCATGGCGAATCCTTTTGCAACAGGCTTAGCTTTTTCAGGTAATACGCAAGCTAAGCTTACCAGCAGTATGGTGTTTGCCTCTAATTCAGGCGTAACCCTTGCAGATTCTGCGAGTTTGACGGTCGATCCTTCGACAATCAATGTGAATGGCGGGGACAACATAGTGGGTATTAATTCATCGAGTAGTGGTTCTCTCAACGTTATCCAAGGAAGCTCAGTCAATGTAACCGGAGGAAATAATCTAATTGGAATCTCTACGAGTGGAAGCGGAAACTTTGTGCTCAGTGACGCCAGTTCGATCAATGTAACTGGAGCGATGAATATTTTTGGTTTAGCCAGTGTAGGAGCCGGTACAGTAACCGTAAGTGGTGCAAGCTCAGTAAATCTGACTGGGAGTGGCGATGCCGCCGTTGGTTTTTATTATGAAGGTTCCGGTCCTGTCATATTTAGCGAAGGCAGCGAAATTAATGTGAATGCTCCGGGTCAAAATGCAATTGTAGGATTTACGGATACACCGGCAGCAAGTGGAGATATTACTTTCGATGCTAGTTTTATTAATGTAACAGGTGGAGACAGCAGCTTTGGGCTAGGTAGTTCAGGAACCGGAAATCTTAATATCATTAATAATAGCGCCTTTAATATCACAGCGGGTAATGATTCTTCTGGAATAGATGTGACGGGTGACCGGATTATCAATCTCTTGAATAGCACATTGACCTTTAGTGGAGGTAATGATTCTTTTGGATTTGACTCAACCGGAAATGGAAATGTTACCATAAACGATAGCATGCAAAACTTTACTGGCGGGAGTGGTTTCGCTGGGTTAAATACCGGGGGCGCGGGTTCGATTTCAGTGAGTGGAAGTACGCTTAATGTGACAGCAGGCAACACTTCCGATGGTTACAGCATTGAAGGCAGTGGCCCGGTTAACTTTACGGATAGTTCGATAACTATGAATGCAGCAGGTGCGACCAGTGCCGCTGGATTTTTGAGTAGTCCAGGCAGCACAAGTAATATCATTTTGAGTCGAAGCCAAATTACTGTTAATCAAGGGGGAGATAATTCGACAGGAATTTTTACTCAAGGAAGTGGTACGCTTAATTTAGTGACTGCAAATTTAGTTAATGTGAATGGAACTGGAACTCTGCGTGGAGTACGGGCTGTCAATAACAGTTCAATAACCGGTAGTGATCTGAACTTGATTGTAGCAGCGAATAATGTAAGTCAAGCGCAAGGATTAGCGACTGCTAACACGGGCACTATTAGTTTGAATGGGGTAGACATAGATGTTTCAGGCAGTCCTGCTTTTATAACTGTGGCAGCAGGAGGGCTTATCACCTTAACGGGTACAAATGTCTGCATTTTAAATGGTAATCCTGTTGCTTGTTAGCAATAAGGCGAGAACATTTTATTTTTCGGTAGAAACTAATTCATTTTTCTGTTTTAACGCCGCGAGTAAAGTATGCCAAGCCAATGTGGCGCATTTGACGCGCGCGGGATAAGCTTTAACGCCCGAAAAAACGGTTAACTTTTCGAGGTCGTGTAACTGTTCGGGAGTTGTTATAATTTCACTGGTTAACAACTGATGGAAGGTTTCGAATAGCGTTTCAGCTTCGCTGAGCGTTTTCCCTGATAAAATTTCCGACATCAGCGAAGCAGATGCCATAGAAATAGCACAACCTGAACCTTGGAAACTGATAGCCGTAATCTTATCTTGTTTTATTTTAAGATAGATCGTTAAGCGATCGCCGCAGAATTGATTGTAACCATGGGCTTGCCGATTTGCCAAAGGCATTGCATGATGATGCCGCGGGTTACGCCCGTGATCTAGGATCATTTCTTGGTATAGTTCACGTAAATCTGACATCATCTTAGACCTCTTTCATAACCTGCGTTACAGGCTCGATTTCATCGTTAAACGCTACTCTACGGTCCCCATTTACTTAGGTAAACTCCGGTCCTCGGTTATCGTTTGCCTCGAACGCAAGCCTATCACTTGCTTAGGCATGAGGTCTTTTATTTTTATTTAAACAATTGTTTTAAAGTCTGTAAACCGCTGATTAAGGCGTCAATATCTTCTTTATTATTATACAACGCGAGCGAGGCGCGTACCGTAGAATCGACATTAAAACGTTGCATGAGCGGCATAGTACAATGTTGACCGGCGCGCACAGCAACGCCGACTTCGGTATTCAAAACGTCACTGATATCATGTCCATGGATGCGCATCCCACGTGAGTCGCTAATCGTAAAATTCAAAATGGCTGTTTTTTGTTTAGCGGTGCCTATCAAATGCAATCCCGCTATGGTTTTTATACCCGCTGTCGCATAATCGAGTAACTGTTGTTCATGCTGGTGCACGGCCTCAAAATCTAATTGATTAAGATAGTCTATGGCAGCTCCTAGGCCAATAGCACCGGCAATATGCGGCGTGCCAGCTTCAAATTTATACGGCGGTTCGCGGTAATAACTTTTTTCTAATTGCACTTCGGTAATCATACTACCGCCGCCTTGATAGGGTGGCATGGCCGCTAATAATTCTTGTTTACCATATAAAATACCAATACCCGTCGGCGCAAATAACTTGTGACCGGAAAATGTATAAAAATCGCAGTCTAAAGCTTGCACATCCACTTTTTGGTGTGCCACTGCCTGCGCGCCATCGATCAATACTTTGGTTTTGGGACTGTTAGCATGTGCCCACTCGATGATGTGTTTAATCGGATTAATGCTTCCCAAGGTATTTGAAATATGACAAACAGCGACTAATTTAGTTTTTGGATTAAGTAAACGTTGGTATTCTTCTAGGATCAGCTCACCGGCATCATTAATCGGAATAACTTTAAGTTTGGCGCCGGTTTGCGCGCATAATATTTGCCAAGGGACAATGTTGGCATGATGTTCCATATGCGAAATAATTATTTCATCGTCCGCTTGGATCTGGCTTAGACCATAAGTTTGCGCGACTAAATTAATAGCTTCAGTCGTGCCCCGTACAAAAATAATTTCGGCAAAAGATTTTGCATGAATAAACTGTTGAACTTTTTCGCGGCTTTTCTCAAATTCTTCAGTAGCTAATTCACTTAAAGTATGAATACCGCGATGCACATTACTATTTTCATGACGATAAAAATAATCCAAACGTTCGATAACCGAGTTAGGTTTTTGTGTGCTCGCGGCATTATCCAGATACACTAAAGGTTTACCCTTTATTTTTTGTTGTAAAATAGGAAAATCCGCTCTTATTTTTTTTACGTCAAACGTTTTCATACGTGTTTTTAATTAAACGAGGTAATGTAACATCTCTAAACAATGGCATTTGTTCGATGATGTCTTGGATAAAGGCTTTAACGAGTAAATCTGTCGCTTCTGCTGCCGTTAATCCACGCGCACGTAAATAAAATAGTGCATCTTTATCGAGCTGACCGATACTCGCACCGTGCGTACACTGAATATCATCGGTAAATATTTCTAGCTGCGGTTTACTATTCACTTCGGCATGCGCTGACAATAATAAATTTTTATTCAGTTGCTGCGCTTTGGATAAGATAGCTCGTTCGCGTACTATTAGTTTACCATTAAAGCTAGCACGGGCCTGATCATCAATAATACCTTTGTAAAATTCTTCACTGCTGGTTTGCGGACTAACATGCTCGATCTGCGTACAGTGATCGACTTGCTGCCGGCCTGAAGCATAATAAAGACCTTTTAATTGACAATGCGCCTGCGGTGCCAATAATTTAACCGAGACATCGCTACGAATTAACAGGCCGCTTAAAGCTAATGAATAGGCAGAAAATTGGCTGTTTTTTTGTTGTGTCACACAAAGATGGCCCACATGTTGCGCTGGTTTACTTTCGGTGATGCTTTTGTAATGTTGAATATGACTATTGGCGCCTAAACGACATTCTGTTACCGTATTCAGAAAATAATGCGCGTTATTTTCCGGCGTCATATCGATATATTTTTCGACGATAATGGCTTGGCTATTTTCTTCAGCAATAATGATATTGCGTAATGCAATAAAACGCTGCGGCGTTGTATCGGTGTTGATAAACAGAATTTCTATCGGTGAATTTAAATGCGTGTTAGCCGCCAAATAAATATACGCACCATCTTGAAAAAAGGCGGTGTTTAAATGCGTGAAACTATTTTTTTCTACTACTGCGTTAGGTTTCCAGGTTGCACTTAATTGTTCGGGTTCTTGATCCAGCATCGTAGCTAAATTGCTTATTTTACTATTACCCGCTAGCACTGCTATCGAGGATAAATGTGCAGCAAAAAAACCATTGACGAACACTAAGCGATAATCACTGCAAGGTAAATCTAATGTTGTTGTATCGAGGTGACATGGCTTAGGTGCAATAAAATAGGGAGTTTGACGTAAGGTATTTAAAGACGTGTATTTCCAATCAGCGTGTTTTTTACTAGGAAAGCCGAGTGTGGAGAATTGCGCTAATGCATCCTGTCGTATTTGGCTTAAATATTTTTGAGCGTAACCAACTAATTCTTTTTCAAAGCGTTGGTATTCGCTTGTGTAATGGGCTATCGCGTTAGCATCATAATTTTTATTATTATTTAACATGTTTTACACCAACGATTCTTCTTGTAAAATAGCGGTATAACCTTCTTTTTCTAAGGTTTGTG
>CANJLU010000082.1 GCA_947475085.1 Coxiellaceae bacterium | reverse complement strand
TTGCATGCCAATCCGCGGTTGCGGAATATACCATACACGCGATAAAAATATTTATTAAAGATAATATTATGATCTATGTACATAAAGAAAACACTCGGAATGATATTCATCGGGCTTTTTATCAATTTTTTAACAATGAATATATCGGTAAACCTCTAAACGTAGCAAAGCTGATATTAAAAAAATTACCACCCGATTTGCAGTCTAAATACGCAGCAGATTTAGATTTTTTACAACAACTTTTAATACGACTTTATCAAATTCAAGAGGATCCAAGCATTGTTGAATATAAAAATAAATGCTTCTTGCTATGGAATAAAAGTCAAAGAGAATACGAAGAGAAAACCGAGGCCCGTAGAGAACTTTTACAACGCATACGCTCTGGCAAGCAAAGTAGCGTCGCTTATCAGCGCATGGATGAGCTTTTTGGTAGCGAAGCAGCAACTATGCAAGCAAAATGGAAGCATGCATTAGGCGTGCATTTTTTTGATGCTACTAATAAAGAAGAATGTAAAACAGCATTACACGAAGCCGCTGAAATTATAAAATTTAATCGTGTATGCAATGATTATTCTTGTTTGAGCACCTCACCTTCTTCAGCCAGTTATTTTGCGTTATAGAAAAACCGTGATCTTGATAATCAGAAGATTCGACGCAATTTTTTTAAGCGCTCTGCGTCCTAGCATACAAAAAATCTCCAAAAACCTATAGTATTAGCGTACCTAAAATAAAAATCCGTCGCCATATTATGTAATTGAAAACTTCACTGTTCTCATTAAACTAATCAGTGCATTCAAATAAATATAAGGAAATATTATGAAAAACATTGAAGTAGTCCCTTGGGATCATCAAAGTGGTGGTGAAACATTTTATGTCATTTTTGCTAGTAAAGTTTGGAAAAATGAATGGTGGGTTGAAGCTGACCATTGCCCCAGTGAAGCAGTAGAAGATCCTAAGCATAACCCATGGCGCATCCAACGAGATGCCACTCAGGAAGAAATTGCTAAAGGCAACCCAACGAGTTGCGATGGCACTACCGATTGCACGAAATTGTTATGCCAGGATCCAAAAACAGAAGATATGTATAAAAAAGTAGGTTATAGCGCTGACGGGTTAGGAACCAATCTTTCCTATACCTCCGCACGCGTCGCTAAATCTGTCTACAATTTGTATGAAAAATCTGAAGATAAACCTAAGTTGTCTGCTTACATAACTGATTGGTGTCAGTATGATGCACGTTTGCAAAACGATACCGTTCCTGCAAATGCTGGACGTGGGTTTGATCTAGCTAACATTGATGCACAAGCTTATGACAGACTTATTTTTTCCTTCATGGGCGTTTATGGAGACTTCGGTGAAAAATCCGATGTTGTGAAAAAATCAGTCGATGGTTGGAATAAACAATCTTCTACTCCGATGAGAAAAGGTCATATTGTATTAATGGATCCTTGGGGCGATCTTGCTACCTTTACTAATGTGGGATTAAGTCCAGGTCAAGGGCATATGGACTTAACGTATGACAATTATCTACAATATTACCAACAAGATAAAGCCGCCGGTTTATTAGGTGGAATGCGTGAGCTCAAGAAAAAAAATCCCAATTTAAAATTATCTTTCAGCGTAGGTGGCTGGACTTTGTCGGGCTTTTTCTCGGATATGGTTAAAAACTTAGAAATGCGTGAAGAATTTATCGATAGTGCCATCGATTTTATTCAACGCTTTCCGATGTTTGACGGTATCGATATCGATTGGGAATATCCTGGTGCTCCAGGAAACGCAGGAAATCATTATGATCCTGAACATGATGGCTCCAATTATGCGTTGTTGATTGGAGAATTACGAACTGCATTCGACGTAAAATTTGGTAAAAATAAAAAAACCATTACTATTGCCATGAGTGCTGACATCGAAAAGATGAAATTCAGTAGTATCGCCAAATTAAAAACCGCTGGTCTCGATTCTATTTTTCTAATGAGTTATGACTTTTTTGGCACCGGTTGGGCACCTAGCTTAGCGCATCATAGTAATTTAGAAAATTCACAACTTTCTAATTTTTCTGCGATTAAAGCGATAGGTTACTTGGTCAGTGAACGTATTCCAACCAGTATGATACATTTGGGTGTAGCCAATTACGCACGCTCTGCGGCAGAAGCAGATTTAAGCTCGTTAAAATATAACATTCAAGGCAAAGCATTAGGTAGTTTTGAGAATGGCGCGTATGAATTCTTTGACTTAATTAAAAACGCCTTAGATTTGGAAGGAGACGCCGCCCAAGGTAAAAATGGTTTTACGCTAATGACCGATATCGATGCCGATGCGGATATTTTATATAGTAGCAATACTAAACATTACATATCTCTTGATACGCCGCGAACCGCAAAAAACAAAGGTAAATATGTTAAAGATCACGGTCTAGCCGGCTGTTTTAGTTGGTCTGGCGATCAGGATGATGGTCTGTTAGCCAACGCCTGCAGAGAAGGCATGGGCTATAAGGTCTCTGAAGAAAATTTTTCTATGTCTCCGTTATACAATAAAGGCAAAGAATTTAATATGCCTGGTAAGAATGTAAAAAAATAATAGCTAAATATTGACAGACAAATAATAAGAAATTTCAGAGTGTCAAATCTAGGCACTCTTTTTTATGTGTATGCAATGACTCTTCCTGTTTGAGCTTCACCCTGGTCAGCGAATTATTTTGCTTAATAGAATTGTAACGCGCGCCAATAGCATAGGGCTTGCCCGTCATGGCCAACAGTGTGTGAAATATTTAATCGGTCATTGCGAGCGTGCCGCGCGTGGCAATCGAAAAAATACTCATTTTTCAATGTATGCGAACACTAGCTTAATATAGAGAAAATTATTATATTACCTTTTTTTTCGAAAGACTATGTTAGGATTTAAATGATTTAAGTATATATTCTAATTTAAGTAGATTATGTAATTAAGTTTTTTAGTCGCACGTATCCAATACTTAATAAAAATAAAAGAGGCTTTTGTTATGCAAAATTCCAAATTAGAAAACCAGAGAGAATTATCTGCTCAAGAATTAAAAAAACTTAAAGCGCGATCGAGCCTTGCTGGAAAAATTGCTTTCTTCGTTCCCGTTAGCTTGATGTTGTTTGTTGGCTTACCTATTGCCATGGCTGGTCATCTTATTGCTGCTCCAATATTTTACCCCTTAGTTGGAGCAGCTTTGGCCATAGCAACTATTACACTCGGTATATCAATGATAGTTAAACATTTTTCAGATCAAAAAATTCGTAATTGTAAGAACAACATTGCTCGAATTGAAGAAAGTGATGCTACTTTATCGCAAAATGAGAAAAATACTGATGAGAATAAAAAAGAGAATGCCATGACCCATGCAGCTAAAAATTCTGATAACTCTTCTAAAATTAGTTTCTTTCCTGAAGTAGTAAAAAATGATAACCCTGTACAAAATCAACCAGCGCCAATGAGCCCTTGTTATCTAACGAAGTAAGTTATCAGAAATAAAACTCAAGAGTGTCTACTCAGTGAGATACTCTTACAGAGTAGACTTTGAGCTTCCAAATGTGCTAGGTTATCTTAAAGCAAATACTGTTCTTGCATCCAAGCATCATTGTAAATTTTGCTGAGATATTTAATACCGCTATCCGGTAAAATAGTAACGATGGTGGCGGGTTGAGTTAATTCGGCCGCAAGCTTGAATGCAGCCCAGACATTGGCACCCGATGAACCTCCGACTAACAAACCTTCTTCTTCGGCTAAACGGCGCGCCATCAAGAACGCATCTTTGTCCGTAAAAGGCATAATTTCATCTAATACCGAAAAATCTAATGCTTTAGCGATGTGATCTTCGCCCACGCCTTCCACTAAATAATTACAATTACCCCCTTGTGGAATTTTTCCGGTGTTAAAATATTCATAGTAAATAGAACCCACCGGATCCGGCATCATCACTTTAATCGCTGGATTTTTTTCTTTCAAAAAACGACCGATGCCAGAAACTGTCCCGCCAGTACTACCAGAGGCAATAAAAATATCGATTTTACCTTGTGTTTGTTGCCAGATTTCCGGCGCGGTATTCACATAATGTGCTTCTGGATTTTTTGGATTATCATATTGATCGAGTCGAAAGCTATTCGGTGTTTCTGCCGCGATACGCTTGGCGACATTAACATAATGTTCAGGTGAGTCCGGCGCAGCGGCGGTCGGCGTTACGACAATTTCGGCACCATAAGCACGTAAGGTATTTTGTTTTTCTATACTCACCTTATCTGGCATAGTCAAAATAGCGCGATAGCCTTTTACTGCTGCTAACAGGGCGATGGCAGCACCGGTATTTCCGGAGGTATTTTCAACGATCGTGCCACCTGGTTTTAATAAACCCTTTTGTTCGGCATCGCTAATAATATAATCGACGATGCGATCCTTAACACTGCCACTAGGATTGGCAAATTCACATTTAACTAGGATGGTAACATGTTTATTTGGAACTATTTTTTCTAATTTAACCAGCGGTGTATTCCCCACCGCCTGTAAAATAGAACTCATACTCTTCGCACTTGAATTTTGGTCTACCATCATTAAAAATTGATTATAATAATTGTGCAACCATTTTGCCCATATCTGCAGGTGATTTCACCGTGTGAACACCGGCCGCTTCTAAAGCCTTAAATTTTTCAGCGGCAGTGCCTTTGCCACCGGAAATAATTGCACCGGCATGACCCATACGTTTTCCAGCGGGCGCTGTCACGCCGGCAATATAAGCGACTACCGGTTTGGTCACATAGGTTTTAATAAAATCTGCGGCTTCTTCTTCAGCCGTACCGCCAATTTCACCGACCATCAGTATGGCTTCGGTTTGCGGATCTTCTTGAAACAAACGCAACACATCCACAAAATTCATTCCTGGAATCGGATCACCACCAATACCCACGCAGGTACTTTGGCCTAAGCCTAAGTCTGTGGTCTGTTTTACCGCTTCATAGGTTAAGGTACCGGAACGTGACACGATACCCACACGACCGGGCAAATGGATATAACCTGGCATGATGCCAATCTTACATTGTCCGGGTGTAATCACACCGGGGCAATTTGGTCCTATTAAGCGCGCATTGGTATTATTTTCTAAATAGACCTTGACTTCTAACATATCGAGTACCGGTATGCCTTCAGTAATACAGACAATTAAAGAAACGCCTGCTGCAGCGGCTTCAACAATAGAATCTTTACAAAAAGGCGCCGGTACATAAATGACGCTGGCATTCGCACCCGTTTCAGCAACGGCATCAGCCACGGTATTAAACACCGGTAAATCTAAATGTTGGGATCCGCCTTTTCCGGGTGTCACACCACCCACCATCTGTGTGCCGTAAGCGATGGCTTGTTCTGAATGAAATGTTCCTTGTTTTCCCGTGAAGCCTTGGCAAATGACTTTCGTGTTTTTGTCGATTAATATACTCATAGGTTTAACCTTTAAAGAAAATATGTTTTATTTTACAGCCAAAAACTCAAGTGCACAGAGTATCATGCTGTCATTGGAGATTTAACAGCCGCTACTATCTGCTCTGCCGCACCGGTTAAGCTAGTCGCAGCAATAATATTTAAACCACTTTCAGATAGTTTTTTCGCGCCAATATCTGCATTATTACCTTCTAAACGCACCACCACTGGAATTTTAATACCCACCTCTTTGACTGCACCAATAATTCCATCTGCGATCATGTCACAGCGCACGATACCACCAAAAATGTTAACCAATATCCCTTTGACTTTTTCATCGGATAAAATGATCTTGAAGGCTTCGGTAACGCGCTCTTGCGTAGCACCACCACCCACATCCAAGAAATTGGCTGGATTACCACCATGTAATTTAATTAAATCCATAGTCGCCATAGCTAAACCTGCACCATTCACCATGCAACCGATATCTCCATCTAAGGCGATATAGTTTAATTCCCAATCATGGGCACGGTTTTCGCGTTCATCTTCTTGTGAGGGATCACGCATCGCACGTAATTGTGCTTGGCGAAATAAAGCATTATCATCGACCACCACTTTGGCATCTAAACAGATCACGTGATCATTTTTGTCGATAATCAAGGGATTAATTTCTACTAAACTCAGATCACGCTCGACAAACATCCTACCCAGACCTAATAAAATTTGCGTAAACTCTTTTAATTGATTAGGTGTTAGTTGTAATTTAAAACCAATATCACGGGCCTGATAAGGCATAATTCCTAGCAAGGGGTCCATGGTGATTTTTAATATTTTTTCGGGTGTTTCCTCTGCTACCTTTTCAATTTCAACACCACCTTCGGTACTTGCCATGATGACCACGCGACGCGTACTGCGATCCAGCACCGCACCTAAATATAATTCGCGTTCTATATCACAAGGTTGAGCTATGAGTACTTGATTAACTGGTTGGCCACGTTCATCCGTTTGGAACGTGACTAAACGTCGACCGAGTAGACGTTTACTTTCTGCGGCTACCGCTTCTTTACTAGTAACATATTTAACACCCCCGGCCTTACCTCTGCCGCCAGCATGTACCTGTGCTTTGACC
>CANJLU010000081.1 GCA_947475085.1 Coxiellaceae bacterium | reverse complement strand
CGATCCCCATCGCAGCGACTTCGTTACTTAACTCATAGGTTTGACGAAAAAATTTAACGCCCCACAATTCGGCTAAGGCGGCCGTGGGTGCATATAATAAGCCGGCCAGCAAAGCATTCCACCAGCTCTGTGGATTGCGTAATACAAGCATTAAACCTGACCACGGCGATTGTGCTAAAGTTTTTTTAGCTTTCGCTTGTGTAGCCGGTAAGATCGGATCGCGTACTAGCAGAGCCACCATCACCGACAGTAAAATCATTAACCCGGCGATAAAAACCAAAGCGTTGCGCCAACCGAAATTTTCGACTAAATAAGCCATTGGCATTTGACCCATTGCAGCACCTAACATGCCTAGAGCTTGTGTTAAACCGGCTAACAATCCAAATTTTTGCGCCGGAAACCACACCGCGGCTACTTTCAATGCACTGACAAAAGCAAAGGCTGCACCAAAACCCATCATTAAGCGCGCAAACGCAGCAATTTCTAGATGAGTGGTACTTGCAAAAATCAGACAAGAGACACCACAAAGAAAGATCATGCTGGTCAATAACCAGCGTAAACTAAACCTATCGACGAGAACACCGACCGGAAGTTGCATACCGACATAGGTGTAATAAAAAAAAGCCGATAAACTTCCCAATGCTAAGGCTTGCACTTTAAAATCGTGCATCAACGAATCGACCATCACGCCCGGCGCTACTCGAGCAAAATATTCGATAAAAAACGCACTCGCCGCCAAACCCCAAACTAACCAAGGATAATACGGATGTTGCAAACACCTATTAATAAAACGATTATTCGACATTTTTGTTAATCCTAAACTTAAGTGACTGAAACAGGATAAGTAAGTTCCTTACCCTGCAAAACTATGCAAACACATCCCTGTAGGTTGATTAAAGCCTAGCATTCCCTTACTTCAGGATTTTTAAATATCCTACATAGTAAACAGTGCAAAAAAATTTGTCTATGTCGATGTTTATAGGTTTGTTTATTTTCAATACTCGATGATCCTGATAGGATGAGCTTACTGCATCTTGCAGATGTGCTTGCGATGCTGCATGAATAATAATAGGTTGCGTTACCGAGAGGATTGTGTTGATTTATGAATAAATACATTAAATATTGGCTATTCTTATTTACTTTCTCCCTACAAATTCCAGCGTATGCCTATAACGATGAAAAAATAAAAGCTTTAGCGCATACCTTCATGCAAGAAAATCAAGTTCCAGGTTTGTCGATGGCGGTCATTGATCACGATAAAATCCATTTTTATAATCTCGGCTGGGCCGACCCCGTAAAAAAAATCCCTACGCGTAATCAGACTATCTATACTATAGGTTCCTTTACTAAAACCTTTACCGCAGCACTCGCCGCTCGCGCGATGCTGGAGAAAAAATTAAACTTAAATGATGCCTTTATTAACTATTTCCCTGAATTAAAAAATAATTCGAGTTTAAATAAAATTACATTTAACGAATTACTCGCACATGTTTCTGGCTTGCCTTTCGATTTTCAGCCATCACCAGAAAACTATGCTGAACTTATTAGCGATTTGCAACAGTTTAAATTATCACGAGCACCCAGTAGTGAATACAGTTATTCGAATGCAGGTATTGGCATAGTCGGTTATGTGTTGCAAAAGGTCTATGCTAAACCTTACCCCGATCTTTTAAGCATTAAAATCTTAAAACCTTTAGGCATGGATTCAACTTATTTAAATGTGCCATTAGAAAAACAGCAAAACATTGCCGTCGGGCATACTAAAAATAATCAAATAGTCAATTATAATAAAAATTTGGATATCTGGTTTGCCGCCGCTTCATTGAAATCAACTATTTCCGATCTGGCCAAGTATGTGTATGCGCAAATCCATGGTGATAAGCTAAAGGATAAAACACTCGCGCAAACCATTATAACGGTACATAAAGATAAATATTGTTTTATCAGCCCTGTTTCTTGCGAGCAACTGGCATGGCAAGTCCATGCTATTTCAGACTTAAAGATTTCTAGCGGTGATACGTTCTTTATAGATTTCGATAAACAAGGGTTTCCACTGTTCCATAACAAAAAAATAATTCGCGGTAATCCTTTAGTGAACAGTAAAATTTTTATTGATAAAACCGGATCAGGTTATGGCATGTCCAGTTATATGGCCTATATCCCTGAGCAAACAATTGGCATTGTTATTCTGACAAATAAATTCTTAGGTGATGAAAGAATTAAACTCGGGCGCGATATTTTACAAACCCTAGAATATTGAACGTTATTATTGGATGGCCACGATTATTACATGTTTGATGAGACGATTGCGGAATATTAATTCTTTTAAGTTTCAAAAATAAAAAAAATTTATTAACTAATTAAAAATTTTATGTCAAAAAAAGACATGACTATTTAAATGTAAATACACTATAATAATGTCCCCTTTTAGCTTGCCAATGTTTTGGCCGCCCTACAAGCAATAACAAGGAGTTATTATGCCCTTTCCTACAGAAATACAAAATGCTTTACGCGTCTATGATCTCAACAAAGGTATCTGGCGACGCCTATTCAGGCGTGATCAAGCCGCGATACGCGCTTTACGCAAACTAAGCGATACTGAACAAACCAATCTGTTAAAAATTTATCAATGCTTTATTGAAAACTTACCTAAAGTTACACAAGAATCGTATAAAGTTTATCTAGCCGTCACTTATTTGAACCCTACGATTCCTGAGATGATGAATGAACTGTATAACGCTAAACTCTTAAAACATATTGATGTTGATAGTTTAAACCATTTAGGTAACCCTCAATTCGAAAATCTCACTTCGATATTAAAAAAACTCAGCGAGGCGCAACTGCTCACACAAGAGAATTTAGATCGCATCGCCATCTATTATGAAGCGCCTGAAAAGCTAAGCATTATTGACTATGCAGTCGAATCACTCGCGGTGGCTAATCGATTAAAACAAGAAGACTTTAGCGAACTTTGTAAATTACTGAAGCTTTATCCTAATCAACTATTAACACAAGATAATACCGAGCAGGTAGTCGATCTATACCCAAATTACATTCGCATACTGACCCATTTAGTCAAAAGCCTGCGTTCACACGACCTTTTAACACAGAATAACCTTGATGATATTCAAGCGCTTTTTCAAAAACCAGAATATTTAGGTATCCTTGCCAACGCAGTGGATATACTTACAGATAATGGTTGCTTAAACCAGGTAAATTTAGATAGTATTTACCAAAAACCTGAAGCTGCAGTAAATATTGCCTCTACTTTAATTCTTTTAGACCAATCAGAATTATTGACAAACGATAATCGTAGCAAACTTATGGATGCAAAAAACCAATTTCTACTTAGCAATGAAGCTTATTCTTTGGTATGGCGTCCGCTTGAGATGAGTTTACCCTCACTCGCTACTATGAATGAAAAACAATCACTATTTGACCACATCATTGAACTCGCTCAGCAAGAAGATCCAGCAGAAAAAATCAAAAATTATATTCGTGAATCAAATCCAGAATCCTATAGACGTAGAGCATATAGTAACGGTAAATATAATACTGCTCCACCACCCAGTAGACGCCATGATCCGGATAGCTTTCCAGAATATAATCAACTCTCTAGACAGCCCACGATATGAATCCTGTTAATCTGAATTAATAAAAAAAGCATACTGTTTAAACACAGTATGCTTTTCTATCTTCAGTTTTCAATATTTTATACTTTTAGTTTCGGAATTTCCCCTACAATAACAGGTTTGTTTTGCTCTAGAGCAGATAAATCTGTTTGAAAAGGTCGTAATGTTTTATCAAACATCATTGAAGTAGGTCTACTTTCACTGAAATCTCGAATTAAGGATAAAGATCTGTTTGGACGTTCAATAAACTCTTTAGCCGCCATTTTATTTCTTGCATAGACACTAAATTCTTGTGATTCTTCTTCATTAAAATCCCCTGAGAAAATTTTTTCTTGTATTTCAAAGAAATATTTACTATTTATTTCTTCCGGCGTTAAATAGTCGTTACATAAAACCTCTAATAAATTTTCCCATTTTTCGGAAGATTTATCGTTAGTTTGAGATGGAACTATATTATTTATCTCTTTGTTGTATGCTTGTATTTCAGCAAATTTTTTCTCATATTCTGTGGGCTTCCTTTCATCATGGCTTGAAGTGACTGAATTTTTAGGATCTACAGATTTAAGTTTAACACCAGCAAGATCGTTTGGATTAATGACAAAAACAGGTGAACCATTTTCAACTTTATTTTTAGCAACTTGTTTTAATTGAACTCTTTGGATTTGTTGAAGCAAAGAACTGCCATCGACAATTTGCTCAGATGTGTCAGAACTAACTTGAGACATTGGCGCCATTAAAGGCTTGATTGTATTTACATTCAATACCGTTTGACTTGCATTTTCATCGAGAGCTAAAGCGCTCTTTTGTTCTTTATGCTTAACTAACAACGCATTTAAAATATTAATTTCTTCAGGAGTTTTTCCTTTAATTTTATAAAATCCTTTTATCATTTTTTTAAGGGGTAAAGAATTTTTTAGTTTATCTATCTCTACTTCTAAATCTCTTATCTTTTGTTCAACAATGCGAATGTCTTGGCAAATTTCATTTATTTCTTCTTCTTGTCGATTTTTCTCTTCTTCCTGTTTTATTAGTTCTCGTTGAAATTGCACAGTGTGTCTTAGCATAGATCGGCCTTAAGCTGAGTTTAAGAATGATCGAGTATAATTTTAGATCCTTAAGATAAACTTAATAATGGTTTATATTTATTATCTAAACTGTAATGAATAACCATTTATTTATCGAATCGAAATGTTTTTTAATATTTCCCAGAATAAGTAGAGTTTCCCCTATTTATTCTGAAAAATAATCCTATTTTCTAATCAAAATAGAAAACCATGATTCCTATTGAGGACGAAAGGATGAAACTGAAGCACTGGCATCAGCTTGTTCACGCGCTACTGGTACTTTATATAAGCTTGAGCAGGATGACACTCTCGATACAACTGAGCTGTTTTGTTTTTCAGTCTGGAATCTCTTAAAAATAGGTAAGAGATAGTTATGCTCACTGATAAATTTCTCAATATCGTTGACGGTTATCTGCTCTTTATTTTCAAAATTTTCATGAAGTTTACTAACCAGCAGTACTGGGTTGTTAATCCCTAAATCAAGAATCTGATCGACAATTTCTTTATTAAGCTTATGCAAACCTTCTTTTAACAATTCTTTAGATAACTCTAAATAGTTAATAGGTTTACCAAGGCCTTGATAGATCGTTTCCAGTGCCGCATCATCTAAACTACGCTGATAATAAAGAATTTTAATATAGGTAGCCAGCTCATAAAGTTCTGCGCGTTTAAGAATAGCTTTCGTTCTGTCTGATATTAAATTGCTGCTCGCTTCAACTTCATTTACCAAAGTTAAAATAAAAGTTGCTGCTCTAGGAAATGCATGACTTCTGATAAAGTTTGTACCAAATTTATCATAATTAAACTCTTCTTTAAGAACTACGGGTGAAGAATATAGCAAAAACATCGCCTTGGCATAGATGATTGGTTGATATGCAATGGAAGAATGTTGGGATATATCCCTTGCAATGGAATTGAAATCGGCTCTAAATTTATTATTATCTTTAAATTCATCGCTCATTCCATTTTCAAATAAATAGTTTAATGCCTTCACTATGTTAGAAGATAGTGGACCAACCTCTATATGCTTCTTTAAAAACTCGTTTTTTTGAAGATGATTCCTCAATACATCTTTATGAGTAACTTTTTTTTCTTTATCTGCTTTTGCTTTAGCTTTTCTTACTTTTTCTTCTGCTTTTCTTACTTTTTCTTCTGCTTTTCTTTCTGCCCTATTTGCTTTTGTTTCCTCTACGCTGAACACTTCAGTTTTTTCCGGTGTATTATTATTCATAATCTACTCCTTTAAAGTAGGTAAGTTTATTATCTATTGCATCTAAAAAACTAGTTCAAAAAATAATTTTCTAGACTGACAAAGTCTAGATGAAACTTAAAAATTAACAATCACCTATTATAAAAAATAAATTACTTATTATTATCTTTGCATCACATTTTACACGGAGCAGAATTAAAGACTATTGCGTGATCACGCCTTCGGGACGTACGGTCAGATTGATTTGCCGAAAGGTGTGAAACAAACCCTTATTTTTTGGTACGGGTAAAGGTGATGCCTTATACACCGCCGTTTGCGCCGATCTATCCAATACCGAATTACCGCTACTTTTGACAATAATCACTTCTAGCACCATGCCACCCGGTGCTAAATGTACCGCTAATTTCGTTTCCAAATGTTTATTCATTTCTGGCGGAATGATCCATTGCTGCGCAATCGCTTGTAAAATGAGGTGTCGATATTTATCCGTGGTCGCGGCGTTGCGTGCGGCATTGATCTGTTGTTTCGCTAATGATTTCATTTCTTGATCAAGTAATTGCTGAACATTTTTTTCAACTAACTTTAATGATGCTTTTGACGCTTTAGGATGTTGCGTACTGATTTTTTTTGATTTATTAGCCAGCACTTTCGTTGCTTTAGTTTTAACGGGCAACACTTTTTTTACTAGTGACGACTGTTTATTCGAAGATTTAAGTGGAGTTAGTTTATCCCGCTCGGCTTTAGAGACTTTGTTTTGTTTAATCGGTACCACGACTGGACTTTTTTCCAATAATGCCGGTTTCGATAGTGTCTGTGCAGCAACAGG
>CANJLU010000080.1 GCA_947475085.1 Coxiellaceae bacterium | reverse complement strand
TGCGCTAGCGTATAGGCATGTTTTATCTGTCCTAAGATTTGTGGTTCACCCAAAATTTTAGAATCTAAACCGCTGGCTAAACGCAATAAATGACGTAAAGCCTGTTCTTGTTGGTAGACATACCAATGTGACTTGAGGCTATCTTGCGGGAGTTTTTTATGTCGATACAACCAGTTCATGGTAGTTTGTGCATCGCCATTGATACAATAAAATTCAGTACGATGACACGTTGATAAAATCACTGCTTCTTCAGTTTGCGTATCCTGTAGTAGTTCGCGCAACGAGCTCGCCAAATAGTCTTTATTAAAACTAAGCCGTTCCCGGATCGCAACATCGGCTGTTTCATGATTAATTCCACAGGCAAGCAATTTCATATTGTTTACACGGCTCTCCCCACCAGACTCGCCCATTCCTGTTGATGACGAATATCGATTATTTTAAACCCTGCGTCGCTATAAACTTGCTGCACCGCTTCAATTTGCTCTGTTAAAATCCCTGCTAATACACAATAAGCTCCTGGCTTAATTAAAGATCTAAAATAAATCGCTAGATCGATTAAAGGTTGTGCCAAAATATTCGCCAGCAAAATATCCACTGGCGCTTGCACTTGAAAATCAGTTGGCAAAAAAATCTTTAATTTTTCTGGTGGTATAGCATTTTGATCGGCATTCATCCTGGTTGCTGCCAAGGCTTGTGGATCGTGATCGATAGCAGTCACGTGTTTTGCGCCACATTTCATAGCGGCGATTGCCAAAATACCGGAACCACAACCATAATCAATAACGGTTTTTTCTTGCAGGGGATGCGCATCTAACCATTCTAAACATAAGGCGGTACTCGGATGCGTACCGGTACCGAAAGCTAAGCCGGGATCTAAACGTATATTCACCGCGGTTTTCAGCGGCGGCTCATAAGTGCTAGGACAAATCCACAGCTTTTTTCCAAAGCGCATCGGCTTAAAATCTTGCAACCATTGTCGTTCCCAAGCTTGGTCGGCTAATATTTCGCTATGCGTAGCTAAAATAATTTTTTCATCAAACGTTTGGTATAAAGCATCCATCAATGTGGAAACTGACGTATGTTCGTCAAATACGGCACTGATTTTAACCTGCTCCCAAAGCGGAGTGCTATTTAGCGGAGGCTCATATAGACTTTGTTCATCTATTGCTTGCCAGGTAATCGATAAAGCGGAGGCGTTTTCTAAAAAATCACTTACGGCATCGGTATGCTCGCGCAATGTATTCAGATGTAATTGCAAGCAAACAGTCATAGAATTACAACGGTAAACGTTGCTCAAGATAATGAATATTCGTCCCACCTTTAATGAAATTTGCATCACGCACTAAGGCTTGATGCATAGCAATATTCGTCTGTATGCCTTCGATAACAATTTCATCTAAGGCATTACGTAATCGCGCGAGTGCAATTTCGCGTGTCTCGCCATAAGCAATTAATTTACCTATCAAGGAATCATAATAAGGCGGTACACAATATCCGGTATAAATCGGTGTGTCGACACGGATCCCCGGACCGCCCGGAGCATGATATAAGGTAATGGTTCCAGGAGAGGGCATAAACGTTTTCGGATCTTCGGCATTGATCCGACATTCGATCGCATGACCCCGTATACCTATTTGCTTTTGTTTATAGTTTAATTTTTCACCGGAGGCGATATGCAATTGCTCAACCACTAAATCAACACCGGTAATCATTTCAGTAATAGGATGTTCGACTTGGATACGCGTATTCATTTCGATGAAATAGAAATGTCCATTTTCATACAAAAATTCAAACGTACCTGCGCCACGATAATTCATATCACGACAGGCCTTTACGCACAGCTCGCCCATATGCTGGCGTTGCTTTTCAGTAATCCCGACGGCGGGTGCTTCTTCAATTACTTTTTGGTGACGGCGTTGCATAGAACAATCACGTTCACCTAAATGTATAGCATGACCTTGTCCATCACCTAATACTTGGATTTCGATATGTCTGGGATTGGTTAAAAATTTTTCCAGATAAACACTCGCATTTTTAAAATTAGCTTGTGCTTCGGCGCGTGTAATCGCAATCGCATTTAACAGCGCTGCTTCACTATGCACTACGCGTATCCCGCGTCCACCACCACCACCGGCCGCTTTAATCAAAACTGGATAACCAATTTTTTGCGCAATTTTTAGATTTTTTTTATCATCATTATCTAATTCACCTTCAGAACCCGGCACGCACGGTATCTTGGCTTTACGCATCGCGGCAATCGCCGATACTTTATCACCCATCATGCGTATCGTCTCAGGCTCAGGCCCGATAAAAACAAAACCACTTTCTTGTACGCGTTCAGCAAAATCCGCATTTTCAGAAAGAAAACCATAGCCTGGATGTATACCCATCGCATCGGTAATCTCAGCCGCACTAATAATAGCGGGAATATTTAAATAACTCGCCGCAGCAGGAGGTGGACCAATACAAACCGTTTCATCGGCTAATTTAACATGCTTCAAATTATCATCGGCAGTAGAATGCAAAGCAACCGTTTGTATGCCTAATTCTTTACAGGCACGTAAGATACGTAAAGCAATTTCGCCACGATTTGCAATAACGACTTTATTTAGCATTATTTTTACCTATCAATTTTTCTAGTAAGAAATAGTTTTGTGAATAACGCAGCAAAAAAATCTCGTCATTGCGAGCGCCGCAGAATATTGACGTCACTGCGAGCCCGTAGCATGCCCATCCATGGATGGCCACGCTCACTTCGTGAGTTCGCCATGACGGATAGTTGGTTTTTGGCATTGCAAGCGCAAAAATATTGATCGTCATTGCGAGCACCGCAGGTGCGCGGCAATCCACACATTCGACTCGCCATGATGTTTTTTATACTATTCTATTATGAATAAGGGTTGATTATATTCTACCGGCATACCATTTTCTACCAATCTCGCTTTAATCACGCCCGCTTTATCGGCTTCAATCTGATTCAGCATTTTCATGGCTTCGACGATGCACAACACATCACCTAATTTAACTGTCTGATTTACTTTCACAAAATGCTCTGCATCCGGCTTAGGTGCTAGATAAACCGTTCCAACCATCGGTGAACGTACTTTATGACCACTTACTTCAGCTTCTGGAGAAACGGATTGAGTTGGCATAATCGCATTTGAGGGACTAGGCTGTAAAAGTGTCGTATGGGTAGCGGGTGATAACTGTCGCTTAATGCGTATCGATTGATCCCCTTCAGAAAATTCAATTTCAGTTAAACCATGCTCATTCAGGAGTTTTATAAGCTGATTAATTTTTTCCGAATCCATAAAAAACGGCCTCTTTTTCAAACAACAATATGCCGCATATTGGAGCATATCCTAGCGGACTTTGCTAGTCTTTCTGTACTTAAGTTTGCTAAGCTGGGGCTTATGCATTTTTTATTTGTTTTAAATATTCGCTCGCATTGAGATGGTATTATGCAAAACCTAGGCTTGAAAAACCCGAATGCTGCTCACAAACTGATCTTGTCTGAAATCAGCTGCACACAACTGCTAGGCGTTGGTCCAAAAATTAGCCATTATCTCAGCAAATGTGGAATACTGAACTTACAAGATCTGCTCCTACATTTACCCTTGCGTTACGAAAATAGAACGCAACTTACTGCTATCCAAGACGCACGCTGTGGTACTCATGCATTGATTTCGGGCGTTATACATGAAGATTGCCATGCGATTAAAAGCCGAAAAAGCTTTTCTTGTAAACTCAGCGATGAAACCGGTAGTATTAACCTACGCTTTTTTCATTTCAAACCTAAACAATTTCATCAGTTCAAAAAAGGGCTACGCTTACTTTGCTTTGGTGAAGTACGTGCCAAAAAAAATAGATTTTTTGAATGTGAAATGCTCCACCCTGACTATGAATTTTTGCGCAATAATAATCCGCTTATTTTACCAAATTATCTAACCGGTGTTTATCCCAGCACCCCCGGCATGTCACAGCGACTTTGGCATAAACTTATCTCTCAGGTATTTCATTTATTATTCACACGCGCTGAAACTAAACTAATTAAGAAACAACAACATTATTTTCCTGAATATTTACCTGAAGATTTATTAAAACGCATAAAATTACCTTCGCTTTTGGAAGCTTTATATTACATCCATCGCCCTCCTGCTGATGCACCTTTAGAAGAGTTAGCCAGTGGCAAACATATCACTCAGCAACGTTTAGCGTTAGAGGAGTTGCTTGCGCATTCACTCAGCGTGCAACAAATGAAAAGAAAACGTGCCGCAGAAACGGCACCTCGCTTAAAATCCGATCCTGCTTTAATTAAACGTTTTTTGACGGCCTTACCTTTTCAATTAACCCAAGCACAAAAACGCGTTATCAAAGAAATTAATCGGGATATGCAAGCCATCATTCCCATGCAACGTTTATTACAGGGAGATGTCGGTTCCGGGAAAACCGTCGTCGCCGCCTTTGCAGCATTACTTGCTATTGCTAATCGTTATCAGGTCGCATTAATGGCTCCCACCGAGCTGTTAAGTGAACAACATTACCAACATTTTTATCGCTGGTTAACGCCCTTAGGCTTTCATGTGGTTTGTTTGAACGCAGGCTTGCAAGGCAAAGCTAAACAACAGACATTGGCTGAAATAAAAACCGGTAAGGCACATATTGCTATCGGCACGCACGCTCTTTTTCAAGAAGGTGTGCATTTTGCCAATTTAGGTTTCATCATCGTCGATGAACAACATCGGTTTGGTGTGCAACAGCGTTTAGCATTATGGAAAAAAGGCCAGCAAGAAAAATTACAGGCTCATCAACTTTTTATGACCGCCACTCCGATTCCTCGAACCTTGGCCATGACCAGTTTTACTGAGTTAGATATTTCTTTCCTGGATGAATTACCCCCCGGCCGTCTGCCAGTACATACTATTGTTCTTTCTGATCATCGTCGTTCACAAGTCATAGAAAGGGTACGTGCCACGTGTACACAACAAAAACAAGTCTATTGGGTATGTCCACTCATAGAAGAATCGGACTTACAACATTATCAAGCCGCTGAAACGACTTTTAAAACCCTAAAAGCCGATTTAACGGATCTACGCTTGGGATTGATACACGGAAGACTGCCTAGCGCAGAAAAAGAACGTATTATGCGTAACTTTAAAAATGGTGAAATAGATTTATTAGTGGCCACTTCGGTCATCGAAGTCGGTGTCGATGTGAGTAGCGCTAATTTAATTGTGATAGAAAACGCCGAGCGTTTAGGTTTAGCGCAACTTCATCAATTACGCGGTCGCGTAGGTCGAAGTGAGACCAAAGGTTTTTGTATCTTGCTGTATCAAACTTTATCGCCCCTGGCCAAAGAGCGCTTAGGCATTATGCGCAATAGTAATGATGGCTTTATGATCGCGCAACGCGATTTAGAATTACGCGGTCCTGGTGAAATTTGGGGCCTGCGCCAAACTGGCTGGAAACAATTACGTATTGCCGATCTGAAACGCGATCATGATTTAATTCCGCGTGTCTTAAATCTTAGCAGCACGCTGCATGCAGAATATCCTTATTTGATCGAGCCTATCATTCAACGTTGGGCACAGAACAATGATGGCAGTTATTGCAAGGTTTAAACCCGCTTCACTTACTAATTATTTCATTAATAATGTACATAAGAATAAACAGGTGGCGGAGTATTATTGACTACACTGCGGTTAGAAACAGAATGATGAAGATGGTGATGAAAAAAATGCGACGAATGACTTGGCAAAGTAACCAATGTAGGAATATTTATGGGTGGCGTTGCAGTCCTTACGGATGGTGCCGTTATATTCTCAATTGCTTGCTGATAAGTCGGAGGCTCGGAATATAAGGCAGACTCAGTAAATTTCGTGTTATTTTTTATGATCTCTTGGTAAGCGGGTGGTTGGTTAGCTTGAAACAATAAGTTATTTAATTTATTTTCTACTACTGGCAGCTGGTCAGCATTTTTTTGTCTAAAGCAAAATGAGAAAATTCCTATTCCCAACTTTAAGCAACCTATCACTGCATTTATAATTCCATAAGCCGCAGCAGCCACAACCGGAATAATAAGTAAAGATATCCAACTGGCAACACCTGGAAACATGCCCATAAGAACAACCATCAACGCCAAACCGCCGACACCACCCCCTGCAATAAACATTAAGCCAAAAAAAATTTCCTTGAACGCTGCCTTTATATCAGATTTTATTTCATTATTTTTATCCTTTTTTTCAGCACATTGCAGATACTCTCTGAGTACGTCAACCTCTTCAGGCGTAATTTTATTCAATTGGATTTGCTTTAAAAAATCATAAACTAATTTCTTATTACTACTCTCAGGTAAGCTCGTCAGTCTATGAGGCGCACAAAAATTATGCACTTGATTATCAAACACATTGATATTCACGTAAAGGCTAGATTCGGTTGGGGTTATATACAGTCCATTCAGTCCTTTTAAAACAGATGAAAATTGACTTTTTATACGATAAGTTTTCATGTTTTCTCCTTTGCATTAGATTGCCGCGCGCTGCGCGCTCGCAATGACGATCTATATTCTACCCACTCGCTGACGATCTATTCTACACGCTCGCAATGACAATTATTTTACGTGCTTGGAATGAAGATTTCCGCCACTTTCGAAATTCCTGTTAAATAGAATAACATCTTTTTTCTCTTGGATCAGTCTCATTATTACTATCATTGCAATCATTATTAAGCGTAAGATA
>CANJLU010000079.1 GCA_947475085.1 Coxiellaceae bacterium | reverse complement strand
TCTTTTGAAAGAATAAATATTTTTTACGGAACTAATCAAGCTTTGAGTATTTTTATGCCTGAGATCGAACAAGCTTCAGCTAACCATGAGCTTTTATTCTCTGCAATAAACCAGCTGTTAGAAAACCTATCAAAGAATAAGTCTACTGCTAATAATTCTAAATTTTTATTTGTATTGCCTATTCAATCAACCAGTGCTGCAGTTGAAATTGTAACTTATCCTAGTTCATCTATACGTAAAATATCAGTTTACAATCCTGATAATTTATTAAAAAATAAACTTAAAACACTCACTAATAAGGCAAAAAAATATGGCTATGTTACTAACAATAATCCTGAGATAAATTCTTCACAAGCTAATTTTCAACAGCATAACCCATTTTCTGTTTATTATTTTATAAAGAATGCTATCAAAAATTACTTGGAAACTTGTTTATTACCGAATAATGCTTCTCCTGATTTTCTCGAAGGATTACTGGCAACATTTATCTATAAATTGAAATTAACTGGTTTAGAATTTGAGACTGAAAAGGTAAATCCTACTGAAAATAACAAAGTATCAGCTCTAGCAAAAAAACACATAGCTCCAAAAAATGTTAACCACACAGAAGAAGAAATAGATTTAAAAAATGGATATTTGGTAAGCACAATAGACAGAAAACGTAACAATGCCATCGCGGTTGGCTTAAGCACTAAAACGCTATCTATTTTTAAAGCGATTCGTCCTGATAACCGTGCTAATAGAACTGAAATAATAAATTGTTTGTTAAGTAAACGAACATTAGAGATTCAGAATGATGAAATTAGAAGAGACTTACTTCCCTTGGCAGATGAAAAAGGCATGGCCATCATTGAAATTATAACTTCCGAATCTGAATCAAAGATAATAATTCATGATCTTCTTGGTTTACTAGCCGATATCCATACAACGATAGTCGCTATCGCAGAGAAAAATGGCTATCAATATGCATACAACCCTAACAAGGATTACTCCTCAGATTGGCAGTCTAAAGAACGTTGCCAATTAGCAGCCTATAACTTCATAAAAACAGCGGCACTCCGTCATTTAAAGCTTTCCGATCGAATGAACACTAAGTTCATCAATAATGATGTAAATCTTCCTAATGATATTTTGGATGAAGTAAAACATAACTTAAGTATAAATAATGAATATGACATGGATTCCTTGCATGAAATAAAGCGCTGTGATGGGGGTGTATTTAATCTAAAGGCCTATATTACTGATGTGAGTAACTATTTAAAAATTCTTAGTGTTAAAACTAAGACTGTTCCTCTGACGAATAATTCAAACTTATCTCAAACGATAACCAATGAAATACAGTATAATTTAGGTTTGACAGCATCACTTAGCAAGTTATCAGGTTCTCTACATGAAGTAATCATATGGAATGGTGTTAGATTTGAAAACTGGTCAGAATTATTTTCTACTAAAGAGGTAACCTTATCCGAAACTAAAATAGGAAACGTTTATTACTTGATAAAATTTCCCTCAGATTTTATGATTGTGAAAGGTAAAATGGCCGTACTTTGTAAACAAGAAAATTCTGAACCCGAACATGCTTTGCTTTCAGATCTCAGAAGCCTATTGGTTTATAATTCATCTGATAAAAGGGATATTAAAATAGTTAAAAAAGAACTATGGATGAATGCTCTACGAGAATTGTTCTCAAAATTCGTGACCAAAACAGAAACCAATCAAGAAACTAAGCTTCATTCAGCTGATCTTCGTGCTAATTTCTTTAGCAAACCAAACTCGACAGCAGCTGCACCTGTTCAAGAGAATCATTTAAGGCAGGGATATAAGTAAAATTTTCGCCGCCTGCGGCTATAAACAGCTCTCGATAACGTTTAGAAATCTCTTCCAAGGTTTCTAAACAGTCGACGGCAAAGCCTGGACAGATTATTGTGACATTCCTTATGCCGCGCGCTGGAAGCGCTTGTAACACGTCATCGCAATACGGTTGTAACCACTTCGCTGCGCCAAAACGTGATTGAAATACCACTTGGTATTCATCCTCAGATAACTGTAACTTTTCTGCCACTAATCGCGCGCTAGTAAAACATTGTTGTTGATACGGTTCGCCTAATTCAATATTCCGTTGCGGTAAACCATGAAAAGAAAATAATAAATAATTACTTTTTCCTTGTTCTATTCGAGATTCTTTAATCTGATGAGCAAGCGCTTGAATATACAGTGGATGATCGAAATAAGATGCAATAAAACGCAGATTAGGAATAACGCGCGATCGCTGCAGTAATTGACTGATTTTATCCAAACAACTGGCAGTGGTAGCCGCAGAATACTGTGGATATAAGGGCAAAATTGTTATAGATGAAACTCCTGCGGCGAGTAATTGCTTAAGTCCGGCTTGAATACTCGGCTGGCCATAACGCATAACCAGCACTACTTGGTATTGGTCGCCTAAATTGGCTTGTACTTTTTCAGCTACACGTTGCGTATACACCGCTAATGGCGAACCCTCATCCATCCAGATGCTTTGATAAAGTTTCGCCGTGCGTCGCGCACGTATTGGCAAAATAACTAATCTAAGCAACGGCTGCCAAAGCCAAGCGGGCAACTCTACTACGCGTCTATCACTTAAAAATTCAGCTAAATAATCACGCACAGCGCGCGTGCTCGGTGCTTGCGGAGTACCTAAATTAATCAGTAATACGCCGGATTTCACGTGCGGATGCCTTTACCACGATTCAGCAAATACAGATTAATAAAAAATAGCACCACACAACTTAAAAATATGATGCTTAAAGCAGTAACTACCGGAATATCACTGATACCTAATAAACCATAGCGAAAGCTATTCACGATATATAAAATCGGATTAAATAAGGAGATATGCCGCCAAAAACTCGGTAGTAAATCGATCGAATAAAATATTCCACCCAAATAAGTCAAAGGTGTGAGCACAAATGTCGGGACTATCGATACATCATCAAAGGTTTTAGCAAACAAGGCATTAGTAAAACCCGCCAACGAAAATAAGATCGTGGTCATCGGTACAATCGCTAACAATACAAAAATATTGTAAACATGTAATTGCGTAAAAAATAAAGCCAAGATCGTGACTAATACGCCAACCAATAAGCCACGCGCTACGCCTCCGGCGACAAATCCCGCTAACAATAAATAATTCGGCAATGGCGCGACGATCAGTTCTTCGATACTACGTTGAAAACGCATACCAAAAAAAGAGGTGACGACATTGGTATACGCCGCGGTGATCACCGACATCATGATTAAGCCCGGTGCAATATATTGCATATAGCTATAACCTTCGATATTACCTAAGCGTTGACCGATCAAGTTACCGAAGATTAAAAAATACAGCGTCATAGTCACCAACGGTGGCAATAAAGTTTGCACCCAAATACGCAAAAAACGTTTAATTTCTTTGCGCAACAGACTAATAAACGCGATCCAGTACACTTTTGCTTGCATAGAGTTAATCTTTTTTTATCTCAGTTATAAATTAGGTAACTTTCACAGATCCTTTACATTCGGATATTCCGTCATGGCGAGCGAATGCAATGAGCGTGGCCATCCATGGATTGCCGCGCACCTACGGTGCTCGCAACGACGATTAATATTTTACGCGCTGGCAATGACGGAAACATGAAAATCATTTATTTTTATTCGCAGCAATCAAATTAAGGAATAATTCTTCTAAACGATTGGCTTTATTACGCAAACTCGTCACCTCAATATGATGACCTTCTAAAAATCCAAATAAATTATTCAATGATTGTTCTTTAGCGACATCGACTTCTAAGGTCACATTATCCAGTAAACGCATCGCAAATGGCGATTGCGGTACTTCCACCAGCGGTTTTTTTAAATCAAACACAAAGGTTTCCATATTTAAGGTCGCTAATAAATGTTTCATACTGGTATTTTCTATAATGCTGCCTTTATCAATAATAGCGATGTTTTTACACAGATATTCCGCTTCTTCTAAATAATGTGTAGTTAAAATGATGGTAATGCCTTGTTGATTAATGCTGCGTAGAAATTCCCACATCGAACGCCGTATTTCTATATCGACACCGGCAGTCGGTTCATCTAAGATCAGCAATTTAGGTTGATGTACTAAGGCGCGCGCTATCATCAAGCGGCGTTTCATACCACCCGATAGTTGCATGGAAATTTGATTACGCTTATCCCATAAATCTAGCTTTTTTAAATAGATTTCTGCGCGCTGTTTAGCCAAACGTCTCGGCACACCATAATAACCGGCTTGATAAACGATAACGTCGATAACCCTTTCAAAGATACTAAAATTAAGTTCTTGTGGAACGATACCAATACAGGATTTAGCGGCTTCTAATTCGCTATCGATACTATGTCCAAAGACTTTCACTGTTCCAGCGGTCTTATTGATCAAAGAAGCGACTATGCCGATGGTCGTGGATTTTCCGGCGCCATTCGGACCTAACAAAGCAAAAAAATCACCCTTCTCCACATTGAGATCAATATTCTTAAGCGCAATAACGCCGTTCTTATAGATTTTACTGAGACCTTGGATGCTCAATGCTTGCATAACTTTAATAGCGCTTTAAAATGAATAAAATTTTAGCTGATAAACTATGACTTCTGACAAGAAGCCGTTTCTTAAGCTTAAACCATGAGTATAACATGACAATGACCCTACCATTCCCTACTGACCCATTAGGCAAGCTGTTGTTACCCGGCCCAGCCGGTCAGCTTGAAATCATGACCAGCTCACCCGAAACACGCCGCAACCCATCTACCATTGCGGTTATTTGCCATCCGCACCCTTTGTTTGGTGGAACCATGCACAATAAGGTTATCTACACCTTAGCGCGATGTTTCAACAGCATGGGGCTTGCTACAGTACGTTTTAATTTCCGTAGCGTTGGTCTCAGCCAGGGCGAATATGCCAAGGGCATCGGGGAAACCGATGATCTTTTGGCGGTACTAACCTGGTTAAAAGCATGCTGTCCTGAGTCAAGCATTTGGCTGGCAGGTTTTTCATTCGGTGCTTATGTAGCCGCTCGTGCTGCAAAAGTTTGGCCAGCAAAACAATTGATTTGTGTTGCACCTCCTATAGAAAATTTTCCCTTTAAAGAGCTTCCGCCCTTTCCTTGTCCTTGGATATTGGTACAAGGTGATGCAGATGAAGTGGTATCACCTGCAGCGGTATTTACTTGGGTAAATTCCTTAGAACATCCGCCAGAAGTCATTAAAATTCATGGGGCGACTCATTTTTTTCATGGTCAGCTGATAGAACTACGCGATCGGTTAACCACAACACTCAACAAAGCTTTTTAAACCATGATTCCTTTAGCCGCTTATCAACAACAACTACTCAATCAATCCTTGCGTAACGATGCGCAACAAGCTTTAGCCATGCAGCAATTTCAAGCGGTGTATGATGAATTAATCGCGCCAAAAAAATGGCTAGCTGCTAAAAAAAACCGTAAAGGGTTGTATGTATGGGGCGCTGTCGGTCGTGGCAAAACCTATTTAATGGATTTGTTTTACAATCATCTACCGGTTGCTAAATCACGTTATCACTTTCATCAATTTATGCATCACATCCATGCTGAGCTCGCTCAGTTGCAGGGAATATCGAATCCACTAAAGCATATTGCGAAACGTCTGCGTAAAGAAGTCGAGGTGATATGTTTAGACGAGTTTTTAGTGCACGAAATCGGCGATGCGATGTTGCTAGCACAATTATTAAAAGCATTATTTGCCGAAGATATTGTATTAGTCACTACTGCCAATACTCCCCCAGACGATTTATATGCTAATGGTTTGCAACGCGGACTGTTCTTACCGGCCATTACTTTAATCAAGCAACATCTACGGATTTTTCATTTAGACAGCGCGATTGATTATCGACGCGCGCATTTAATCAGCAAAGAAAATGAACTCGTTTGCGTCATGAATCCCGCACAAGTGCAAGCTGTATTCGATAAATTAAGCAAAAATACAACGGTTAGTTATCAAGCGCTTAGGATTAACGATCGTTTGATCACGCATTTAGGGTGTACTAAACAGTTAGTATGGTTTGACTTTAGTTCAATTTGTGCGATACCGCGCAGCCAATTAGATTATTTGGTCATTGCACAACAGTTTTCGACTATTTTAATCAGCGACGTCAAACCCATCGGCGAATATGAAGATAATCTAGCGCGGCTGTTCATTCACTTAATTGATATCCTTTATGATGCGAACACACGACTGATCCTCACGTCAACGCTACCTATCGAGGATATTTATCCTAAAGGTCGACTCAGCATTGAGTTTGAGCGTACAAAAAGTCGCTTAGCCGCTTTTAAAAAAAAATAGCAGAACACACACTAACGTTTTTGATGATTTAAAAATCTGTCATGGTGAGCGAATGTTCATTGGTCTGGCCATGCATGGATTGCCGCGCACCTACGGTGCTCGCAATGACGATTAATAGGTTACGTGCTCGCAATAACGAGTAATACCGGTCCTTGCAATGACGAGTAATACCTAGAGACAAAAATTCAAGTGCGAAGAGTAATGAAAAAAAGGCGCTAAACGCGCCTTTTTTATTGAGCCAATTAAACAGCTGCTTTCAATTTTTTCAATGGTTTTATTTTCACCACTTTTCGTGCAGGTTTTGCTTTGAAAGTAGTCGGCTCACCGGTAAATGGATTAATACCTTTACGCGCTTTAGTCGCTGGTTTTTTTACAACCGTAATTTTATACATGCCTGGATGCGCAAAAGCACAGCCGGCTTTTACATGCGCATGCATAATCATCTGTAAGGTTTCTAAAACCTCAGCAACTTTTTTCTTAGGTAATTCAGTGCT
>CANJLU010000078.1 GCA_947475085.1 Coxiellaceae bacterium | reverse complement strand
GGTTAAAGTCCTGAAACGTCGGTGCTATGGCCTGGCCAATATAACTCGACTATTTCAACGGATTATTTTAGATACTACAGGGCTTTTTAGATTCGCCCCTGGCATGGCATGAAAATATACAGTTCAACGCAAAGACGCGTAGAGCCAATTGTTTCACTACATAAAGACCTAATCCTGCGCCTTTGTATATTCCCTGATAAGAAGGAGATATAATGGCAAATGTAGACTGACTAATTTTAAGAAAAGACAAAAAACCATAACAGGGTCTTTTTAGAAAGTGTGGGCTTGTGACACGAACCGTAAGATAGCGCCAAAACGGATTGAATATTATAATTAACTATTGAAAGGGATATCGATGGGAACATTTAACTTTGAAGAATTAGCTATACGGTCAGCAATCAACACTGCTCCTAAAACTATATCACCTGACTCTCATAACTGCAGCGCTATTAAAGAAAATGCACAAACAAAAGTTAAAAATTTAATGAATGGCACTAATTCAGGAATCGATTCTGAGTTAGATCCTAAAACCACGGCCATTGGTTTAGCAGCTGAAGGACTGAGACTTGGGTATGAAGCGCTAAAAGATCAACTGACCAATCTTAAAGATAAACGACTTTCTTTTGACAAAGAACGTCAAGCAGGCATTGCCACCTTTCTTATGCCAACCAACAAGGAAGAAAGTGTACTTTCTAAGCAAGAAAGAGTTATTAAAAGTTTCTTGAATTTAGTTGAACAGAATAATTCGTTTAAAAATTATTTTGGTATTCACACCAGCACTCTTAGTGATATGCCCAATACTATTTTTTATTCAGTATTACCATTTTATCGAATGAGTGAACAACTACCTCAACCTACAGCCAGTGAACGCCCTATTGATAAAGTAAAAATTTCAATTAACTTGTTTTTTAAATCAGCATTGCCTGATTCCATAGCAGATATTGATAATGAATTTAGAAATGGAAATAAATTTGCTGAGTTTTGGATGGCTGCCTATAAAAAAGACAATTATCTTAATGATCTTCGCTCGCAACGATTTATCATTATGTGCTTAGCAAATTTATTATGGAACCTACAACACCCTGTAAATCCGAATTCTGGCTTTCAATTAGATCTTAAAGCTTCCATTCAGTTATGCACAGAGGTCGGGTTATTTTTAAATTTATTATTAAATAGCAGTAAAGATACTTATCTTAAACAAATTAATACCAGTAACAAACATTTACTTGTATCTTTTGCCCGCCGAGTTGAAAACCACATTAAATCGCTAAAAGCAGCTTTTATCCAACAACAATTATATGAATTAAATATGCGCTATTTAAATAATAGCGCCCATGAAAGCTTACGCATAATGGACCAAAGTATCTTTAAATTAATATATAGTCGAGTAAATCCTATTACAAAAAAGAATGAACCTGATAACAATGCTGCTTGTAATTTAATCGATACTATCAGTCATTTAACACAAATTTTAACTTATAATCCTCAATTAATTCAATCATTTACGCCTTTTACACAATTTTTTGAAAAACCTCCATTCCTTAATGTACCTGGCATTACAATTATTGATGTACTTATAATATTTACTCAAAGCACCAATGAGAATCGCGAAGAAATTTTTAAATCGCTTGGGAAGAATAAAACCGACAATGCAGAAGAATTTATTGCCTCTTTAAAAATATTTAATTCCAAATTTGTTAAACCAATTAAATCAATCAGTAAACAAGAATTAGGATCTACGTTTTTTGAGAAAAAAAGTAAAGAGGCTGCTACTTTAACAACAAAAAGACTCCTCCCATTTATAACTCTGGCATTAGAAGATTACAGAATTACCATAGAAACTCCAGAAAGTTTAGAAGCAATAAAGCAGGCAAAAATAAAAAATCCTAAAGTAAAAAAATATTCTGCTAAAGAACAAATGATGGAAATAAATAAACAAGCCCACCAAGGGGATGGTTTTTATATTTGGCGGCTCTCACCTTATATTAACCTTAGTACAGGAACAGAAGCTGCACTGGATGAATTACCCAAATATCAACATCGGTTTGCAGAAATTACTAAACTGTTGGATGCAGTAAGCGAAATTGTGGAAAAGTACCGTAGTTTTTTACAAATAAAAAGTTTCCAACAATTTTTGATTAAATGCCTTAATAAAATTAAAGAGGAATATTTATTACTAGGTAGGCATATCGACAATATTGATACTCTGCTTAGCCAGGATCAATTAATTAGTCGCAATATGCAATCTATTCTTGGTCCGATGGGTCAGGACTTGATGAAAGGGCTTTCTTCATTTTCCAATGCATTCAACGATTTTGAGCACATAGTATGTGACCCTAATTTTATAGAACAGCAAAAACAACTATTATCTTCAAAAATTAAAGCCATCAATCAACATTTTATTACCTTGTTTAATGAAGAAAGTGGTCTTTTAGATTGCATAAGCCAAGATTGTCTAGAGCATCCAATTATAAATACTATAACGAAACCCACTGATAACAGTTCTACAAAAACTCCGTTTAAACCGATAACAATTAACGATGTTTTGCATCCGGAAACTATCAAGCAACCTGCTACATCTCTTCCATCTCCTTCCCCCACAGCTAAAGAAGAAATTACGCATGAGCTAAATCCTTCATCACCTGCTGAAATCTTAACTCTATTAAATACTACCCCAGCCGTAAAACTCCTGCCACTAGATACCACCGATAAAGGATTGCTAGATACAAATCCCGAGCCTGTCAATATCCCTGTTCAGGTGGATAAACCAATTGATGCTATTCGCATCGCTGCTCTAAAAAAATTAATTAACCAATGTTATGAAGGCTTATCCTATCCGAGTAAATATTCTGGAAAAGGTCGTCTATTAACTAACTTATTGGATTTAATCAATAAAAATAGTTCTCTTACAGAAGAAAAAGCTACTCAAGCAATTAAAGAATTGGCCAGAATTACTCTAAGTTATCGTAGTACTTATTTCTTTCAGGCAGCCTATGGGGAAACGCGCTCGGGAAAAATATTTATAGCAGCAATTAAAGATCCTAAACTAAATAATCTACTACCTATTGCGTCATTAATGTTTGGTTATGGTGTAAATGTAGCGGAAGAATCAAATGAGTTTGTGATTGGGCGGTGCAAAAGTATACAAGAAGAGAATCATTGGCCAGAATCTGCATCACAAATAGACCCTATTGCAGTATTGTGATTTTTTTACCTGATTCTAAGGGGGGCTTTGTTTCCTAGCTTATAAAATAAACAGATCGAGGGTTAAGATCAAAAGCTATGGTATCCTGTCGGGCATGACTAATGCATTATTTTTTGACACCATCATGCCTAATAAATACGCCGAAAAAAAAGAAAGGAACGTACCGAAACAAAAATACAAGTTGAGTAATTGGTCTGAATACAGCGATGCATTGCGTCGTCGCGGCGAGATTGATGTTTGGTTATCGGAAGAGGCTATATCATTATGGTATGAGAAGGATCGGGTTTATGATGGAGCTGGTGCGCCAAAACGTTTCAGTGATTTTGCTATCACCACCTGTCATGAAATACGTCAAGTATATCGTTTACCCCTTCGCCAAACAGAAGGGTTTATCAACTCCCTGTTTCGGATCATGAATATACAGCTTGTCTGTCCTGATTTTAGTTGTTTGAGTAAGCGACTTGGTAAGCTTGGAATCAAGGTTCCAAAATATAAAAAAACAGGGTCACCTGAGGACGGAGTACACGCCATAGCCATTGATTCTACTGGCTTGAAGAGGTTTGGTCGAGGTGAATGGCATCAGGAGAAATATGAACTATCAAACAAGGCAAGCTGGCGAAAACTGCATGTTGCTGTGAATCAAAATCACTATTTTGAAGCTTGTGTATTAACGGATCGATTTAGTCATGATGACCAGCAAGTGGAGCCATTGCTTGAGCAAATTAACGACACGATCGACCATTTTTCAGGCGATAGTGCGTATGATGAGACACCCATATATGATGCGGTTGTTAATCATTCTCCATCTGTTGCCATCGTCATTCCACCCAAGTCAAATGCTGTTTTAAATGATAAAGCAGCTCCCCAGCGTAATAGTAATATTATTGAAATTGCGGCACGTGGGCGAATGGGTTGGCAAAAAAGAAGACAGTATGGGCGACGAAATTTATCGGAGCTTGGTGTGCAGCGGTACCAGCGAATTCTTGGAAATGCGATGCATGCGAGGGTCATTGTTAACCAAAAACAAGAGGCGGTGATTGGCTGTGGAGTGATTAATAAAATGACATCATTGGGGATGCCATCAAGCTATAGAACCGCCTAAATTTTAAAGAATACTCAAGGGCGATGGGTTAGGAAACAAAGCCACAGTTCAACGCAAAGACGCCAAGAGCCAACAAAGCCATTCCTTCACTTATTGCTTTAAATTTTATATATGTATATATTAATATGAACCAACCAATTTTATTACAGAGCCAACCATAGAAATTACACTTCCTTTTCCGGATAGGCTCTAAGGGTAATTTATTATGAACTTTTTAAAATCAACCTTTTTATTATTTATTCTTACATATTCTAACTTATATGCCGATAATACAGTTAGTTGTGAAAATAATAAATGTCATTTCTTTATCGCTCAAATACCAGATACTCAGGGGTATTTCTTAGGAGATATAATGTCTTGCGGTCATACTAGTGCCACACAAATCGAAGATATGTATCAGTGGGTTTTTGACAAAAATGATATGAGTTGTCCCGAAGATGATAGCCTCGGTAGAGGCTGTTATCAGCATGTGTTTCATGTTGGTGATATTGTTGATGGTAATGGAGGAGATGGATCCAAAATGTGGAGTCCAGCTAACGAACACTTTACTAAAATCATAAAGGCAAACACTAAGGAAATTCCATTGGGATTTGCAACTGGCAATCATGATTATACTGGCACAGGTCCTGGCCATGGAATTTATAATGAAAATAATTATCAAGATGCTAAAGCTTTTTTAACCAAGATGTACAGTGAGCAAAAAAATGCTGATCAAATTGCTTATGGTCCAAAGTATTTACCGGGATCTGTTCTTAGTCCGTTTGTGACTTATTCAGAGTTTACTGTTGGTAATCAAAAAGTTGTTGCATTGAATCTCGCATTTGGACTACCAGCAGATCTAAAATATAATGCCGTTCAAGACTTTATAGCCAGTAATAAAGACGCGCTTTTCATAATTAGCAGCCATACCTTTGATGGCTGGGATAGTGCCCCCACCAATTCTAAGTTAGCTGATTTATATAATAACAATAAAAATGTTTTTATGGTGTTATGGGGGCATGTACCTAGCAATGTAAACGTTGATAGCAGTTTTCAACCAATTGCAGGAGAAACCATATCACGAAATAGTATGTCACCCGTGTATAAATACCGATACGACTTTCAAGAAGGTGGACCTTACGATTGTAGTCCCGCAAGTAATATGCCACAACATCCTTTGGTAAGAATCTATGCATTTACGCTTGATTCTGATAATAAAACATTGAGTTGGCAACCGTACGATGCTCAGGCTTGGAATCCGAAGAACAAGGTTTATGACAATAAAATTTGGCAAAAGGCTAAAGATAATCCAGATAGTAATATCAATAAAGGATATGAAGATGTTACTCCTTTAGGTCCTAAAGTGACAATAAACTTTCAAGATTATATCAATAACAACTCATGCCCAGCACCTGTTGAATCTAAGGTTGTAGCTACTTGGAGTGGTTCTACTTTGCAATTAAAATGGCCAGGCATTGAACAAGCTGATGCATACGAAGTGTATGACTGGAAAGGAACAAATGTTTTAAAAACAGTTCAAGAACCCATCTATATACAAAATATTGACAACCCAAGTGGTTCTAAAATAACTTTTTTCCTTCAAAGTAATTGTAAATCTGGTTCGTCAGATAAAGTACAAATTGATCGAATTAAGCCTTAGAGGCCAGCTATTCTCAGTTAGCCCGTTAGAGTAGTGCTGGCTTGGTGTTTTAATTTACCTGCCTATGCAGTTGACTGATCTAACCACTACATATAGTGTTTAGTAGTTTTGCTGGCACAGGATCAATTTCAAGCGCCTGCTGTATTAATTTCAAAAATAACTTGCCTCTTGATGTGGACGTCCTTCGATTAAATCGAAAAGTAAATTCATCAAGGTAGTAAGGTAAGTTCTTGTGGCTAATGGCGCCTTGGTGGGTTCCAAGTAGCCAACGCTTAATCAGTGAGGCGATCAGGTGAGCTAACGGAATTGCATCTGAGTCTTTGACGCTATGATTGGCTTTGTTTCCTAGCTCAATAAATAACCATTTCAGGGCTGCTTAATTTTATCAGTGCTATCATGGCATCATTAAGAATCACCTGTATTGATGTATAAATGCCCAATAAATATGCTAAGAAAAAAGGTTGGGATGTACCCAAGCAAAAGTATAAGTTAAGGAATTGGTCTGAATGGCTTTGTTTCCTAACCCTATGCTCTGGGGTCTTACTCAAAATTTAGGCAGATCTGTAGCTTGAAGGCATACCCAATGAAGTCATTTTATTGATCACACCACAACCAATCATGGCCTCTTGTTTTTGACGAGTTAGCTCACGGGCATGTAGCGAATCCCCCAGTATTTTTTGATAGCGCTGAACCCCAAGCTCACTCAAATTTCGCCGTCCATACTGTCTTTCTTTCTGCCAAGCCATACGGCCAATAACACTAATTTCCTGAATGTTTCGATTCCTCATGGCAGCTGACTTATCATTTAAAACTGCGTTACTTCGAGGAGGAAGGCCCTACATTAAGACCTCTGCATTGAGGGGCCACTAGATATTTTTTACACATGCAACACTTGTGTTTTGCGACTTGAGAACGTCTCCTCTGCCCCAATAAACATCATACATGGTTGATATTTTTGAACGCAGTTGACCTTGGAAGCATCCCCAGAACTGATCTTTAATGCATCACCAACCATGCTTCTTAAGCTGCTTTTTTGTATATTTCTGCTTCTACTTTTTTCCAATCGTTATCCCACAAATTACTAAAAACAGAAGCTCTGATTTGCAAGACGTTGTGAGCTC
>CANJLU010000077.1 GCA_947475085.1 Coxiellaceae bacterium | reverse complement strand
GATAGCTACATTTTTTTTGGAAAACAAACTTCGACTTGGAGTCCAGTGCCTTCTTCGGGTGTATCTAAGCCTATCGAACCTTTATGTAATTTTGCAATTTGTTCTACAATAGCCAGTCCTAAACCACTGCCTTGTGCATTAGTTCCTAAGACACGGAAAAAACGTTCAAAGACACGTGCACGTAATTTATCAGGAATACCCGGTCCGTTGTCTACTACTTGCAAGATGATGGAGTCCAATGTATTAAAGATAAGTACCTTAATAATCCCACCTCTAGGCGTATACCGAATGGCATTATCGACTAGGTTGCGGATTAATACATGTAAACCGGTGGTATTACCTAGCAGCGTATAGTCAGCTTCTTTTGCAATTAATTCAATTTCAATCTGTTTAAGGATAGCTTGCGGTGCTAATTGTGCGATGACTTCAGCCGCTATGCGTGACAAGTTTACTTGTGTAAAGTGTTCCGGCATGATGGTTTCTGGGCTTAAGCGACACAATGTCAGTAATTGTTGGATGACATGTGAACAACGATCAACACTCGCAATGACTTGCTTTAAATGCATATAGCATTCTTGTGGATCGGTGGCTTTGAGTGCTACTTGAGCTTGGGTTTTTAAAGCAGCGAGAGGCGTATGTAATTCGTGAGCAGCGTCAGCGGCAAAACGCTGTTCGCGTTCAAAAGCCTGTTGTAAACGCAAAAAAAGTTTATTCAGTTCATCTACCAAAGGACTTATTTCGACAGGAACTTCATTTAAATCGACAGGATCTAAATGATCCGCCGCTCTTTCTGCCATTTCTTTAGCAAAAAAACGAATACTTTTTAATCCGCTACCAATGATTAACCAAATAAACATGCCTGATAAAGGGTAAATAAACAGTGTAAGGTAAGTATCGCTGACGAGCATCTCATGGATCATCGTATGACGCGCCGCGTATTGCTCTGCTAAGACTAAAATGACGCCGCGTTTACTATCGTAAGTGGTGAAAGTACGCCATTTTTGGCCATCGATAATTTTATCGCTGAGTCCTGGTTTACTAATGAGTGGTGTTGTCGGTGTTTTTTCTGAGCTTAATAGCAACTTACCATCACCATCCCACAATTGAAATTTATAACGTAATTGCTTTTGAGTGACATCGGTTAAATTTAGGAGGGCGGCGGAAGAGAAGTTTTTTTTTGGAATATTTCCATTGAGCTGTGATTGAATAACTCTAAGTGTTGCAGGTGTTAAGAAACGGGGATTATTGGTAATGGTTTTAAGCAGCGAGCCGGTTTCTACTAATAAATTATCTAGACCCACATTGATAGCCTGAGTGTCTATATAATAATTACCAAAAGCGGTGATGATGATAGTCGCGATAACTGTGCTTAATAGATTAAACAATAAAAAACGTCTAATCGAGAAAATAGTAAACATTAATTATTTTCCTTCTCCGCCATATACCCCACACCACGTATGGTTCGAATAAAGTTAGTGTCTACTAATTTCTTGCGTAAATTATGGACGTGCACTTCTAATGTATTACTATCAATTTCATCACCCCAGCCATAGAGACATTGATTAAGCGAGTCACGCGAGACAACATGGCCGGCATTTTCTAACAATTTTTGCAGTAAACTAAATTCACGACGCGACAAACTAATTGCCGATCCTTTGAGTGTGACGGTAAATGAGCTGGGATCTAATTCAATATCGCGATACGTCAATAGAGGGGCGGCGCGGTTGCTGGAAAAACGTCGTTGTAACGCCCGAATTCTGGCAGACAATTCGTCTAGGTCAAAAGGCTTAGTTAAATAATCATCAGCACCACTATCTAAACCCTTTATTCTATCTTCGATGGCATGGCGCGCTGTTAGGATCAGTACAGGCATGGTGATGCCCGCTGCACGCATTTCGCGGAGAACAGTTAATCCAGGTAGACCTGGTAAATTCAAATCGAGTAGGATGACATCAAATGTTTCTGTCTTGATAGAGCTTAAGGCGGTTCGGCCATCGGTGAGCCAATCAACCGTATAGCCATACTGTTTTAGCCCTTTGTGAATTCCATCACCTAATGCTCCATCATCTTCAACTAATAGAATGCGCATGGTTTGCCTCGTTATTGTTATTTTTATTACCCTTTGCACTTGACATTGGCTGTGTTGCCGCTCAACTCGCAATCCTCATGTATGTTGTATACACTCCGGTTGTTCCGTTTTCGCGGCGCCTTGCCAAAAATCCAATTGCTGTGAGTATCTATTAAGTTTGCACTTAAAGATGCGTATCTTTCAATTCATAGCGAACGGTATCTTCGCTGCGAGATGATTGCATAGCAAGATGCCTGTTAGGCTCTTGATGTGCAAGTACGGGTTAGTTTTTATTACCAAAACGGTAATTTTACGATAAATTGGCCTTCTTTAACAGCTCTAAAAATTTTTTTTCCGACAGGATGCTTAGACCTAATTCCTGGGCGCGGGTGAGCTTAGAACCAGGGTCTTTGCCCACAATCACATAATCGGTTTTTTTGCTTACGCTAGAACTGACTTTTGCCCCGAGTTCTTGCAGTAAAGCGACGGTCTGCTCGCGACTTAATTCTGATAAGCTACCGGTTAAGACAAAGCTTTTCCCGGTTAAGAGCGAGGTGTGCTGTGCGTTAATAACGGTCGGTTTTGGCCAAGTAATTCCGGTGGCCAATAGATTTTTGATCACCTCAAGGTTATGAGATTCGTTAAAGAATTTTTTGACATGCGCCGCGACCACAGGACCTATATCGGTAATTGCTTGCAGGGATGCTTCGCCGGCATGCATGATGGATTTCAGATCTTGAAAATGTTGAGCAAGGTTTTGAGCCGTGGTTATGCCTACATCACGTATCCCCAGCCCATATAAGAAACGGGTTAAGCTGGTTTTTTTACTAGCGCTTATGGCCTCGCATAATTTCAAAGCAGATTTTTCACCCAGATGCTCCAGATCGGCTAATTGTTCAGGCATTAAATGATACAAATCAGACACATCTTTAATTAAACCGGTATCAACTAACTGATCGACTAACTTATTACCTAAGCCTTCAATATTCATGGCTTTACGGGAGGCGAAGTGTTTAATAGCTTCTTTACGTTGCGCTGGACAATAGAGCGCACCACTGCAACGCGCGGCAGATTCGGTTGCTATTTTAACGATATCTGAGCCGCAGATAGGGCAATGTTTAGGTAGCTTTAAAGCTAGGGTATGGACGGGCCTTTTTTCTTTAACAACACTGACGATTTCGGGAATAACATCTCCCGCCCTACGAATGATAACCGTATCACCTACCCGTATGTCTTTGCGTTTAACTTCGTCCATGTTATGTAAAGTGGCATTGCTAATCGTAGCCCCACCCACAAAAACCGGCTGTAATCGGGCTACTGGAGTTAAGGCTCCGGTACGACCGACTTGAAACTCAATGGCCAGCACTTGCGTAAATTCCTCTTCAGCAGGGAATTTATGAGCCAGTGCCCAGCGCGGAGCACGCGAAACAAAGCCCAGTTGCTGTTGTAAAGCGATAGCATTTACTTTGTAGACGACGCCATCAATTTCATAGGGCAGCGTAGGGCGTTGTTTTTCTACTTTATGATAATACGCTAAGCAGGCTGAAATATTTTTGGCAGTCTGAGTTTGTGGGCAACGCGGTAAACCCCAGCGCTTAAATTGATCTAAAATTGCCGTGTGCGTAGGAGCCAATTTGCCATCTTCAATTTGTCCGACACTATGTGTAAAAAAAGCTAGAGAACGTTGCGCGGTAATTTTAGGATTTAATTGCCGTAAACTCCCCGCTGCTGCGTTACGTGGGTTAACAAAGGTTTTTTCGCCGGCTTCTTTTAATCGGTCGTTAAGTTGTTGAAAAGCTTTTTTGGGAATATACACTTCTCCGCGTACTTCTAAGCGCGTAGGATAATTCGAAGCTCGAAGCTGTAAAGGAATGCTCAAAATGGTGCGAATATTTAAAGTAATATCTTCTCCGGTATTGCCATCGCCTCGAGTTGCAGCACGAATTAATTGCCCCTTATGGTAGATTAAGCTCACGGCAATGCCATCTAATTTGGGTTCACAGGAATACTCTATATCTTTTTCGGTATGTAAACGTTCTTGTATGCGCTTATTAAAAGCGAGTACTTCTTTTTCAGAAAAGGCATTTTCCAAAGAAAGCATGGGGATGGCATGCTGGACTTGTTGGAAAGATGTTAAAGGGGCACTGCCGACACGTTGGGTGGGGGAATCATTGCTAATAAGCTCGGGATGTTGTTTTTCGAGATCTTCTAATTCACGAAAAAGCTTGTCATAAGCTGCATCACTAATTAAGGGCTCATCCAGAATATGATAACGATAGTTATGTTCGTTAATTTTTTTTTTAAGTTCGGCGATTTTTTTTATATTAGCGGATGGTTTAGGCATAAGTATGTAACTGTGTATGATAACGAGTCAGATCCTCAATGGGCTGTAATTGTCTATCGCAGAGTATGCCGCCCAGATCTTGAGCGAGAATTTGTGCGGTTTCCCACATTAAGTCAAGCGCGGTCAGTGCAGATTTGACCTTATGAATTGACATAAATAGGCATAATCCAGGGCAAACTATTTCTCCAGTATTATCTAAATCAAACGTTCCGGGTTCGATAGCGGAAGCGAGACTAAACAAAAGTTCTTTCTTGCTTAAAGGATCAGCATAAAAATGAAAAATATTCATCCTGCCATAATGAAAACCCGCACTTGTCAGTGTTTGGATAAGTTCATATCCTCGATAAGGTCTTTGTTGAGGAGCCATTAACTGTAAGATAATATAATTATCAATATCATGTTGGGTCGCGCAGTTTGTGCTGTTGGTGGTTTCTTCTTTAATGTTTGATTGAGTTAGAGTAGGCTCGAGTCGCGATGTTGTTGATATACTCTTCGCACTTGAATTTTTGGCTGTGTTGCCGCTCAATTCGCAATCCTCATGTATATTAATACACTCCGGTTGCTTCATTTTCGCGGCGCCTTGCCAAAAATCCGATTGCTGTGAGTATGGTTTGGTTTGAGACGAAGGCTCTGTTATTGAATCCTCAGCATTTAAATGGACTTTTTCTTTTTTACTGCGAAAATGTCCATGCCAAATAATGAGTATTAAACCAAAAACTCCGAGGAAAATAATACTGGGTAAAATAATGAGTAAGTAGTCAATGTCCATTACATTGATGCCTCTTGCAGGAAATAACCATTTTGGCCAAAGAAAGAAAACGTTTGAGCTATTAAAGTTTCCATGTGCCTCCCCATCATCTAAAGTAGCTGATTCATTGTAAGCTTACGCTTGAGCAATGGCTATGGCTTTTTCTAGATCGACTGCGACCATCCGTGATACGCCAGGCTCATGCATCGTCACTCCGGCTAAGTGATGTGCCATTTCTATGGCTACTTTATTATGGCTGATAAAAATAAATTGTACTTCATTCGACATCTCTTTCACTAACTTACAAAATCTCAAAACATTAGTGTCGTCTAAGGGCGCATCAACTTCATCTAACATACAGAAAGGAGCCGGATTTAACTGGAAAAACGAAAAAACCAAAGCCGTTGCAGTCAAAGCTTTTTCTCCGCCTGAAAGCAGGTGTATGGTGCTATTTCGTTTTCCGGGCGGTTGCGCCATGATGCAGATACCACTGCTCAGTAAATCGGGATCTTGAAGTTGTAATGAAGCGACACCGCCTGAAAACAATCGTGGAAATAAAAGAGTGAAATTCTGATTGACTTTATCGAAGGTTTCTTTAAAACGGTTACGCGTTTCTTTATCCATTTTTTGTATGGCTGTTTGTAACATTTCTAAAGCAGCGGTTAAATCTTTATATTGATCGTCTAAGTATTTTTCACGTTCTGAAACGATTTGCTGCTCTTCTAAAGCAGCGAGATTTACTGCACCCATTTGTTCAATACGCTGAGTTAATTGTGTCAATTGCGTTTCACATTCAGCGATATCGATCTGCCCAGCGGGAATTTCTGATAAAAGTGTTTCCAGTTCATAGCCTTGTTCTTGTAATTGCTCTTCTAAGGTTTTAGCGCGTATACGTAATTCTTGCGATAATAAACGTTGCTGTTCTAAGCCATCACGATCTACATTAAGATTGGTTTCCAGTGTTTGTAGTTGATCTTCGGCGTGTTTAATTCTTTCATCAATGGTTTCTAAATGTGTTTGGCTGTTTTTAAGTTGTAAGCCAAGTTTATCTTTCTTATCGAGTTGTAGATTGAGTTGTTGCTGGAGTGAAGTTATCGGATTTTCAGCCACGTCAAGTACTTTATGCAATTGATCAAGTCGTTGCTCTAACTGCAAACGTTGCTGTTTTACGTTGGATAAAGTGGCAAGCTCGGTATTGAGTTGATGATGTGTGGATTGTAAACGTAACTCATGTTGATGAAGTTCTGTTTCATTAGCTTTGGTGATACGCATAGATTCACTGCGTAGATTTTGTAATGTTTCTTTATCTTGCAAATATATCAGCCGTTGTTTCTCCATTTGCTGTAGCTGTGCGTCCGCTATCTTTTGCTCCTCGCAGGTTTGCTGTAATTTTTCAAGTGTACTTGCATAATTTTGTTTAGTTTCCTGCAATTCTTGTTGTATCACTTGCAGACGTTGTTCAGCTTGGGATATCCGAGCTTGTTGTACTTTTTGCCGTGCGCTTAAATCCGCTTGTTGGGCAATTAATTCAGCAGAATGCTTTTGTTGTAGCGCTTGTGCATCTTCCAGTTCTTTTAATTGCTTTTGCACGCATTGATAATCATTTTGTTTATTTTCAAGTTGTTCTTGAATATCCTGTTGAGCTTTTTGTAGCTGAGCGATTTCACGTTCCCGTTGCAATAAGCCTGCTTTATGATCATGACCGGCGGTTAAGTGTATCCAATGATTTCCTAAACAAATTCCTTCGCGTGTGATGATGGATTCATAACTTTTCAATTGCTTGGTATATTGCATGGCTTCAGTCATGTTCTCTGCGACATACACTCCCGCTAATAGGTGTTCGAGCGGCCATGGAGCGGTAAATTTACTACTGATAGGTGCTAGCGCTAACTGATTCTGGAAGGTCGTTGCAAAATGTTCACACGGCATCGACTTTGTCATTAAGCTGACGGTGTTCG